>PGXY01000002.1:171076-188344 GCA_002839375.1 Spirochaetae bacterium HGW-Spirochaetae-1
CAAAATCATACTTTTCCTGGGCCATCTTGATTGCCTCAATGAAATAGCGACGCACATGGCTGCTCCGCATGAGATCCTTCTTCCCATGACACCGGGACCAGCAGTGGTGAGTATTGCCTTGGGAGATGTTTCTTGGTTTTCGTGACATGGTGATAGGCCCCTTGTGAAAATAATTGTTTATTAATTAAACGAAGGAGCGTTGCGGGGATTGAATAAAATTCGTTTAAACGATAGGGGTCAGAGCATTTTTTTATAGAAAGAGGCTCTGACCCCATTTGCTTTCTAAACAGAGAATGTTATTCTTCAGGTAAGAATGTATCCTCAACTTTTTTCAGCTGAAGGGAGTACCAGTCAATATTGCGTGTTATGTACATAACAACTCCCAGTACTATGAAAAGGGCCAGTGAGCCCAGGAGCAGCGTATAATCCTGATTTTCGAGTAAAATAAAGAGATAGCCGTAAAGACAGGTAAGGAAAAGAGCCATGAGGCTGCTGCCTCTTTTATTTTTTAAAATGGTCCTGCTGTAACCCCATATCATACCTATGACACCAAGACTGGAAATCATATAGGAAATGATGAAATTCATATGTTCCGAAAGGGATAGAAAAAGAAGATAGAATATGCTAAGAGCAAATCCAATGAGAAGGTACTGCAGGGGGTGTATAGAAAGTTTCATGAATATCTCAAAAAGGAAAAAAGTCAGAAAGGTAAGGGAAATAAAAAGTAGGCCATATTTTGCTGCGCGTACGCATTTCTGATAAAAATCTACGGGTTGATAGAGTTTCACCCCAAAGGAACTCATTGCAATTTCTTCCTCGGAGGGACAGAGCCCGGTCACCCACTGCTGGGGATAATTTCTACCGAAGTATGAAATATTCCATAGAGCCTTGAATCCCTGTGATGCGATCTCTCTGCTGTCGGGAAGATAAGCCCCGTCAAAACTGGGATGGCTCCAGGATGATTCCAGTTCAACAATAGTTTCTTTGCCTAGAGGGATAAAAGACAGAGATGAGCTCCCCTGAAGCTCCAGAGTAAAGGCAAAATCAATGCTTTTTGTCCCTGTTTTTTCGGGATTTCCAATTCGGGCATGTATCCCCGAGGTTAGGAGGTCGGCATTATTCACTCCTGGTTTAAAGGGGACAGAGCCCTTTCCCCATTTAAGGACTACTTCCTTCTGAATTCCCCTGGTATCGGGAATTCCCACGGAAAGGAAAGCGTCATCCCATATAATATTCTCCGCGGCGACATGAAATTCGCTAAAGTCAGGACGGGAAAAGGTCCCTTTGAAATGCAGGTTGTTGAGCCGATAGAGAATTACCTCATAAAGTCCCCGGGAACGGGTTTCGGGTATGATGCTTCCTGATATATGCAGACTCTCGGGGAGAAAACTGGCTTGGCTTATCCTCATCCGTCGGATATTTTTTTCATCGACATAATAGGATTTGAAAGGAATGGTTAGTATCGGCCCCTGCAGGTTTTGGACCTGCCCCCATTTGGAACTTACTTCACTTATAGCCTCATCGCGTCGTGTTTCCCGCTCCTTAACCAGATCCAGTACCATGTTGAGCGGGATGAGCAGCATCAGGATGAGGAAGCTCATGAGTATTATTTTTGACGGTAAAGAATTTTTGAACGGTGTTAATGTCATAGAATATCTCCTTGCTGTAATGTAGATATATTTTTGATAAAACGGCTCTGACCCCTTTGGCCTGGATTAAACAGCTTTAACCCTGCAGAACCGGAATTATCAATACAAAGCTGGGGAACCTACGTGAAAAGAGTATGAAGTCTGTGTGATGTTATGGTGAAGCTGGTTTTTTTTAATTTGATGCAGGGAAGGAAAGACGAACCGTAACACCCCGTTCCCTGTTGTTGTATATGATGATTTCACCATCATGGAGGGACAGAGCCTCCTTTACGAAGGAAAGACCCAGGCCGGTACCTTTCTTTCGATTATCGGGATCGGGCAGGGAATAGAACTTATCGAAGATTTTATCCATGGCATAATCGGGGATTCCTGTACCCTCATCGATAATGCTGATATCGAGAAAAGATCCCCGTCGTGACGAAGTGACGGTAATAGTGCCGCCATTATGCGAAAAATGGACGGCATTGGAGAGGATATTCATTAGGGAATGATAGATGAGGAATCGTTCTCCTTTCAGTGTGTGGCTCTTGTCGATGTAAAGGACTATGCTCTGCCCCCCTTTTTTTACAATGGGTTCCAGACTTGCAAGAATTTCCTCGAGGAGGGTCAGAGCATGCACATCCTGTACGTCACGGAGCTCGCGACGGTTTTCCAGGGACGACAGCTGCAGGAGGCGGTCTATGAGCTTCAATATTCTGCGGGCCTCGTGCAGAATAGTGCCGGTAAATCGAATCCGCTGGTCCGCGTCCATATCTTCAGTGAGGAGTTCTGCCGAGGCGATGATGGATGAGAGGGGGCTCTTCAGCTCGTGGGTCAGGGTCTGCACATAGTGTTCGGTATATTTTCTGCCCTCCAGTTCATTTTTCATGTCTTCGAAGGATTCTCCCAGCAGCCGGATTTCCTTTCCCGAGAGGCGCGGCAGTGCGGCGCGCTTCTGCTCCTTTAGCGACCGGATATAGCGCGTGAGCTGCATGATGGGCCTGTTTATCCACATGGAAAGAGCGACGCTGAGGAGGATAAAGACCAGGCAGAGCAGTATCAGCGCCGTAATTATTTTTTTTCTGGCCAGGTCCATGAACATTGAAACGCTTTGCTCCGGTTTCACCACGGTGAGGACGCCGATTATCCTGTCACGGTGTGTGACAGGCGCTGCCACGTAGAGGGAACTGCTCGATGGGTCCTGGGGGGCGAGGCGCGTGGAGCGGGCGCCGTATTTTCCCCGGAGCGTGTTATACACATCGTTCCAGCGGGAGTAATCCTTGCCCACGTCGCGCCCATCCCTGGAATCGTAGAGAACGATCCCGCGGTAGTCCGTGACATATACGTTTATCTGGATGCCGCTTTTTTTGAAGGCGTATATCCGCGCCGAGAATTTTTTCTTGAAGGCAGCGGTGAACATGGAACGCAGGTCTGTGGTATCGATGCGGTTGTCTTTTATGCGCGTCTCCAGCAGGGATGCCAGGAGGTGGGCCGTATCGATCATGGATTCTTCTACAGTCTCCAGGTATCGGGGCCTGATCTCGTTGGCTATGAAATCGGCCAGGAAATAAAAACCCGTTGCGAAGATGACGAAGAATCCCAGGAGAAACCTGGTGCGTATGCCCATGCTCATGGGGTATCCTTCAGGGCATAGCCCACGCCGCGGTGCGTTTCTATGGGGTCGCTATCCTCCCTGACGTTTTTCAGTTTGGCGCGTATGGACTTTATATGGGCGTCCACGGTTCTGTCAAAGCTTTCCCCGGGCTCGTCCCATATCTGCTCCATGATCTGCTCGCGGGAGAAGACCCATCCCGGGCGGCGGATCAACAGGCAGAGAATTTCATATTCATATCGGGAGAGGGGCAGGATAGCGCCGTAGTACGAAATTTGCCTCCTGTTCGTGTCAACGGTGAAGGCCGGGGTCAGAGCCTCCGATGGGGAAGGGGCGCCGAATCCCGCCGTTCTGCGGAGAATGGCCCTGATGCGGGCCGTCAGTTCGCGGGGGCTGAAGGGCTTCATCATATAGTCATCGCCCCCCAGCTCCAGGCCCAGGATGCGGTCGATTTCGTCGGTGCGGGCCGTGAGGATGAGAACCGGAACATTCCATGATTTGCGTATTTCCCTGAGGATATCGAACCCGTTCATATCAGGAAGCCCGATATCCAGGATCACCAGGCTGATGATCCTGTCCCGGAGAATATCAAGCCCCTGGCGTCCCGTTTCGGCCCGGAGAGGGTCAAAGCCCTCAGTAGACAGGGCATACGTGATGGTATCGGCGATGCCCGTTTCGTCTTCGATGAGAAGTATTGTCGACTTCATGAGTGGGTTTGTAGCTCTCCGGGCCTCCGATGTCCAGAACAAAATGGCATATGAGGCCAGGAAAATATCCAGCGGTCAAGGGGGTCAGAGCATATATGTTGATAATACCGGGGTCAAAGTATATTTTCCCAAATCAGGGGTCAGAGCATTTCCCGCAGACGGGGGAGGAACAGGTAGACCAGGGATTTTTTCACCCATTCGTAATAGGCGTCGCTGCCGGGTTCCAGGGAGAGCATTCCGGCATGGGTTCCCTCGGAGCCCAGAAAATTTATTACCAGGGAATTGAAACTGCTGGTGAAGATTATCACGTCTTCATTGGAACAGGATGGCTTGAGCGTATTAGTGAAGGTCCTGGCATGCAGTTCCAGGAGTTCCAGGAAATAGCTGTAGCCGGGAATATCGGAAACGCTGTCGGCCTGGGCGAGATTGAGAGCCAGGATACGGAATATCTCGGGATGCTCTTTATGGTGTTCGATGAGCCTGTCCAGGTACAGGGGAAAGGCCTTTTTGAGGCTCTGACCCTGGAGTCCGGCGTACCATTCCAGGTTCGACGCGTAGACCTTCCGGCAGATGGATTCCGTGACGGCTTCGAAGAGGATAGCCTTGGTGGGGAAATAATAATTGATGAGGGGGTGATCAAACTCTCCCTCCTGGCCTATCATTCGCATGCTGGCAGCCTGGTAGGGATGCCGGGCAAAAACGGCCATGGCCGCCTGGAATATCCTGTCTTTCGTTATGGTGCCTTTTTTCTTTTCACTGCCCATGCTGTTATCCCTGGATGCTTCTAATAGACAGGGAAACAGAAATACCATAAATTGTCAAATTTATTTAACGGCTGTAAAAAAATATTGACACCGGTGGATGTGTGGAATAATTTTACCGATCGGTAAAACAGCAGAGGTGAAAGATGGAAAAAACGTTATATGAAAAAGTGCGGGAAAAACTCGATACCTACTCCGTGGGAATGAATGCCACGCCCGACGGCGTGGAAATGGATATACTGAAAAGGCTCTTTGAACCTGACGAGGCCGCCATATGGCTTCACCTCACGGAAAAGCTCGAACCGGCACGGGTCGTCGCGCAGCGCGCTGAAAAAACTGAAGAGGAGACCGACAGCCTGCTCCAGGCCATGCTCCGAAAGGGACTCCTCTTCGGAAAGAAAACCGGGGGAGGATATTTCTATGCCCAGGCCCCCTTCATGCATGGACTCTTTGAGCACCGGGCTATGAACATGGACGCTGACCTGGCGAAGCTTCTGGACAGGTATTTCTCCGGGGCCTTCATGCCCAAGGACCGTTCCCTGAGAACCATTCCTATAGGCAGCGACCTCAATGCTGGTAAGCCGGTCCTTCCCTTTGATGATGTTAAAAATATAATTATGAAAAAGGACAGGATCGCCGTGTTCCCCTGCGCCTGCGCAAAGCACCGCGAGGTCCTGGGCGAAGACTGCTCCATGCCGACCGAGGTATGCATGGCCTTTGACTTCTATGCCGATTTCTATGTCAATGAGCTGGGCTGGGGCCGCTGGGTCGACCGTGAAGAGGCCCTGACCATCCTTATCGGCGCAGAAAGGGCGGGACTGGTTCACCAGGTGGGAGGCAATACGGGGAACACGGAATGTATATGCAACTGCTGCGGCGACTGCTGCGGCGTACTCAGGTTTTACAAGCGGTTCCCGAAACCGTCCCTGCTGGCCGCCACGAATTATTTCGCCGTCCTGGATCGGGAACTGTGCACGCAGTGCGGCGTCTGCATTGACCGGTGTCCCATGGAGGCCATATCTGACGGGGAAGGGACGATGCTGGTGAACCGGGACCGGTGTATCGGCTGCGGGCTCTGTACGAGTACCTGCCCGGCCGGGGCCCTGGCGCTGGAACAGAAGGCCGAGGATAAGGTTTTCGGGCCTCCGAAAAAGTTCCGCTTCATGCGCTCTTCGGGTGAATTCGAGGCTGATGTGACCGGGGCCTGATAAAGCCGTAATCCAGCTCCCGGGCCGCTCCTATATCCTGAATTTTTCCATGAGCGCCTGGAGTCTCATCGCATGGGCCGACAGCTCTCCGGAAATGGAGACCAGGGACTGCGAGGCCGATGCGTTGGACTGGGCAATTTCATTGAGCTGAACCATGCTGTCGTTTATCTGTTGAATGCCCTGTTCCTGCTCGCCCGAGGATATGGTGATCTCACCGGTGAGCTCCGATGTCTTCTGTATATTGGGAACCATGGTGCCGATGAGCGAACCGGCCTTTTCTGAAATGACCAGACTGTCGGCAGCCAGGGCGCTGATTTCCTGCGAGACCCTCTGTGATTTCTCCGCCAGCTTGCGCACCTCGCTGGCAACAACGGAAAATCCCCTGCCGTGCTCACCGGCACGGGCCGCTTCGATGGCCGCATTCAGGGCCAGGAGATTGGTCTGATAGGTGATGTCTTCTATGAGTTTGATTTTATCGGCTATGTTTTTCATGTACTCGACGGTGGAGGTCACGGCCTTGCCGCCTTCCAGGGCCATGGCTGCCGTCTCACCGGCCATGGTGTCGGTCTTTTTCGCGTTGCCGGTATTCTGTTCCACCGTGGAGCCGATTTCTTCCATGGAGGAGGATATCTCCTCTACGCTGGAGGCCTGGTTTCCCGCGTCACTGGCCAGGTGATTGGCATTGTTTTCCAGTTCCTTGTTCATGGCCGTTATCTGGCCTGCTGAATCCTGTATCTCGGAAATCATTGCCGAGAGCTCATCGAAGAAATGGTTTATGTCCATGACCAGGCGTCCTGCTTCGTCCATGGCCGTGGCCCCGCTCCTCATTGTCAGGTTGCCGCTGCTGAGATTGGCGATGCTTTTACCAATGCTGTTAAAGGCTTGCAGTACCGATCCCGGGAAGGTATAGCCCAGGATACTGGTGACCAGGTACGCAGGAAGAGAGAATATGAAGAGCCACAGCCAGAACATGCCGAATCGTCCCATCCGGGCGGATAGGGGAGAAGCGCTGACCAGGATAATGCCGCTGCCCAGGGGAGAAAAGGATATGACCCGGTCACGGCCGTTCTCGAAAAAACTGCCCGCTGCGCTGCCCGCCACCTCACGGCGGATGATATCGTTGAAGATGTTCTCGCCGGGGACATACAGATCCTCGCCGCCCGTTTTAAAAATGCCGGCGCCCTTTTCATCGGTGAGGTAGAAGGAGTCGCCGCTTTCCGGAGATATCCCCCTGAGATATTCACCGCAATTTTCCGAGGTTATATCTTCGCCGAAACGGTTTTTCATGTCGCTGATCAGTATCCTGTTCCTTTCCAGGGAACCGGATTGCAGTTCATTGATAGTCTGGTTTATGCCGGTGTAAAAGGCCATGCCGCCGATCCAGGCCATGAAGGCCATGGAGATGAAGCCGAAGGCTATAAAGAGCCGGTTGCGGATGCCCATGTTTTTTGCCGCTATGGGAAGGTTTCTTTTATAGGCCGCAAGACTCAGGGCCTCGTTGACCGGCGCGTTTATCATGAGGAATGTACCCATGACCAGAATGGGACATACGAATGAACCGGCCAGGAGACCCACTATGAGGGACCAGGACCCCAGGGGGCCGATGCCCGTCGATTTCCAGAGGAGCAATGTGGTGAGTATCGAAAGGGCGGTGAAGACCAGCATTATTGTTGTCCCGAAGGCGGGAAGGTTTATGCTTATGCGGAGAGTCTTCAAAAGGGTTTCGTCATCGGGCGCTCCTCCCTTCAGTATTTCCTGATGGACGGTGTTGATTCCCGAGGCCCTGAAATAGAGTATGATCAGGGCTGCTATGAGAAGGATGAGCCAGGGTATGAAACCCTGCAGGCTGAGTTTCGTCCGCAGTTCCGGTAAAATGGGCGTAAGATAGAACACCGAGACGAACCATGTAGCATCGATTATAAGCCACAGCGCGGCGTAGCTTGCCGTAATTTTCGATATATATCCCATTTTCAATCCTCCCTGGTATGCCGGTCTTGAAAAGACAGTAGATTTCATAAGTATAGTGCATACATTGATCATCTGTCAAGGGGAGGAATAAATATTTCTTTTCATAATAGGGCATCATGCTAGATTTGCCATAACATGCCGCAAACGATGGAAAATTCACTTCAGGCAGGAAAATCATACTAATGGGCTGGATACTGCTGAGCCTCAACGCGGCGCTCTTTTTCGCCCTGCGCTACGTGATTATCAAGAAATACCTCCCGGGCGTGAGCAGTGTTGTCCTGGCCTTTACGGGCAGACTCACGGGACTGGTAATGCTCCTGCCCCTGCTTCTGTGGAAGGACCCCCACGTTGAAAAGGTATATCTCTTCTGGAGCGTTGTGGCCGCAACGTCAATTCTCACCGCCGCGGCCTCGCTCATGCAGCTCCATGCCGTAAAGAAGCACGATCTTTCATCGTCCATACCCTTTTTGTCTTTTGTGCCTCTCTTCATGATCGCCGGGGTGTATGTGCTTTTCGGTGAAACCCCCACACTCCGTTCCCTGGCCGGTATTGTCATGCTGGCCCTGGGCGCCTATGTTCTGAACATGGAACGGGGCATGGCCCTGACCGCACCCTTCAGTGCCCTGGCGGCAAACCGCGGCGGCATGCTCTTTCTCGGCGTGGCACTTATATTCGGCGTTACCACGAGCCTGGACCGCGTGGCCATTGACACGGCCGGCGGGGGAGGCTTTGCCTATTCCCTGTACTGGCATCTCTTTTCAGTATTGCTTTTCGCCGTGATATTTTTAAACAGGGTGAAGGCGCCGGGCTATGCCGGGGAAATACGGAAGAACGCCGCGCCCCTCATTGTGCAGGGGGCCTTTTCCATTATCGCTTTTTATTCCCAGATGATGGCCGTGGAGTTCGCGAAGAACGTTGAGGCAAATGTGATCTACGTGAAGGGACTGACCATGATGCAGCTTTTTATCGGGGTGATGTTTGGAATCACGCTATTCGGCGAGAGGAATGCCCCCTCGCGAATAGCGGGTTCTCTTCTGATGATTGGCGGTGCGCTTTTTATTATGCTGTTCCGGTGACCCTTATTTCTTGTCCAGTCCCAGGAGCTCGGAGATATTCTTCCACGCCGCGTTTCTTTTCTCGGAATAGGTCTTGATGTGGGCCTGCTGACCCGTCAGTATATAGTTTTTATATCCGCTTGCCTCGCCGATGAGGAGCTGGTAGGTCTCGATGAGCCTGTTCACGAATTCCACGTCGGGCGGTGTGAGCACGCCGGAGGAGAGGAGCTTGTTGAGCTGGTTTATGGCCGTTTTGGATATGCCTTCGTATTCCTCGAGCATCTGCACGGAAAAGTCATTTTTATATGTCTTATTGGCGTGCCCGTCGGCCAGGGTTCCTATTGATGAATAGGTGAGATAGATACTGTGAGCCGACAATACACCGACGGTTTCCAGCAGCAATGCTGTGGTTTTGTCATCGGCATGAAGATTGGAGAGCGGTGCCATGAGCAGAAGAAGTGAGGAAAAAAGTACAAGGCCGGTTTTTTTTATCATTGGGTGTCCCCCTGTTAATAGTTATATGAAAAGATATTCTCATACGCGAATATGAATATACAATACCGACGAAAAGAATTCAACAACATTTCATTGTGTCAAAGGGAACTATTGGTTTTTTTTATTACCGGGATTTTTCAGATTTTCCATGACCCGGCGCACATCGCTGCCGCTGGGATTCTGGTAGAGGGAGAGGCCGAATGAAGGGGCCACGGCGATTATATGATCGAAGATATTGGCCTGGATTTCCTCATATTTTACCCAGTCGGTATCGGCGGTAAAGGCGTATATTTCAACGGGGATACCGTATTCACCGGGGTCCTTGTGGCGCACCATGAGGGTCATATCCTGCCTGATTCTTTCGTGATGTTTCAGGTACTCCGTCACGTAGATACGGAAGGTTCCCAGGTTGGTCAGGTGCCTTCCGTTGATCATGTCCGAACGGGCTATGCCCAGTTTTTTATTGTAACTGGCGATCTCTTTTTCCTTCCCGGAAATATACTCACCGAGATAACGGATTTTTTTGAAGCGCGCCAGCATGTCCCGGTCGCAGAAGCGCACGCTGTTAACATCGATATAGATGACGCGTTTTATTCTGCGGCCGCCGGCCTCGCGCATGCCGCGCCAGTTGATAAAGGACTCGGAGATGAGGGCGTAGGTGGGTATGGAGGTAATGGTCTTGTCGAAATTCTGTACCTGCACCGTGTTGAGGTTGATGTCGATGACGTCGCCGTCGGCGTTATATTTGGGCATCTGTATCCAGTCGCCTATGTTCACCAGGTCGTTGGAATTGATCTGGATGCTGGCCACGAAGCCCAGGAGCCAGTCCTTGAAAATGAGGAGCACGATGGCTGTCATGGCGCCGATGCTGCTCATGAGCCACCAGGGCGACTTGTCCATGAGTGTGGCAATGACGAAGATGACGGCCGTGAGTACCAGGAATATCTTCAGCAGCTGGAGATAGCTCCTGATGGGGGTCTTCTTCGATATTTCAAGTTTCCGGTAATAGACGTCAACGGCATCGACGGCGTTGTTCAGGGCCAGGATCACGACGACAATGATGGCCGACATGAGCATGCGCTCCAGGATCGATGTTGCCATATTGGGTTTGTCGAAGATAATGTGCACGCTGAAATAGACGATTATGAGGGGAATGATCTGGTAGAAGCGCTGCAGGATGCCCGAATCTACCAGGATATCGTCGAAGGTATTGCGGCTCCGCTGTGCCGCCTTCCTGATGGCTTCATGAAAGAGGCGCCGGGAGAGCCATTTGACCGCGAAGCCTGTAAGGACCGCTATAATGAAGAGGGCGGTCTTTGAAAGCACGTAGGCCGCTTCCTGTGTCTTAACTATTTGTTGAATCCAGTTCTGCAGCGACTGTTCCATAAGGTATCCCCGGTGTGCCGTGATTGATGTAATTATTTTCCACTGAAACGGAGCCGTACCTGCACTACCTCGGGACGGTTACCGGTGCGCACCGGCGGGCCCCAGGTGCCGACACCGCAGGAAACATAGAAATGCGTGGAATCGATCTGCCGGTATCCGTACCCGATCTCCCAGATGGAATCGATGAGCCTGTTCAGTGGCCATAACTGGCCCTGGTGCGTGTGGCCCGAGACCTGCAGGTCTACGCCGGCGGAAACGGCCTCATGAAGGCGCGACGGCTGATGATCCATGACGATGACGGGCAGGGCCGCGTCAAGGCCTTCCAGTATGCGGGACAGCTCCTTCCTTTTGACGCCGGTGAAACGGTTCATGGAGAGGTCTTCGCGGCCCGCGAGAATAAATGAACCGTCAATGACCAGGGACCGGTCGCGCAGGACCGTGATGCCGTGATCTTCCAGGTACCGCACGGCCCGGGCAGCACCGCCGATGTATTCATGGTTGCCCGTGACGGCATAGGTTCCGTAACGTGATTTCAGCAGGCGCAGTGTTCCGCCCATATTCTTTTCAATGACCGGCGCCAGATCTTCGTCAACGATATCTCCCGCCAGGAGAATGATGTCGGGCTTGATACCGTTGGCCAGGTCCACGATGCAGGCCAGGCGCGAGTTGCTGATGATGGTGCCCAGGTGTATGTCGGTTATGAGGGCGATGTTAAGTGACGTGATGTTACCCGCCTTTTTATCCACGGTGAGATCAACAGTGGTGAGGCGCGGCGATCGGGCATTGATGAATCCCGCCAGGACCAGCGTCGAGGTGACGGCAAAGACCGACGCGGCCGCAACAAGCTTTGCCGTGTCATAATGAGCCGTTATATAGGGCGGATAAAAGGGAACGATGCGGTTTGCCAGGCGGAGCATGTCGAAAAACAGCACGGCCAGGAAAAGATAAAGCATGAAGGCCAGCCAGATGGAGCCGATCCAGATGCAGGCGTCGCTGAAGGGACATATGGATACCTTCTCAAAGAACCGTCCCGCGATGAAGGAAAGGGAAACCACGAGGAAGAGGATCACATAGGTATTGCGCAGGAGAGGCTTTACCGGCAGGGCCTGGTAGCCCCGGATGAAAATATAGAAGTTCACGGAACCGTAGATCGTGAAGAAGATAGAGAAGAATATGATGAATCCCGCTGTGCGCATATTGTTTCCTTCTGATGTGATTTTTATTCCCAGGGAGCTTAATATCAATCTATGTGCCGGGGGCCCCTCTGTCAAGTCCTTCTGAAGAAAAGGGGGATGGTACGGAATGCTCATTCAATGTGATGTATCCTCGCGGAATTTCTCGTTGAGATACATTTTTATGAGAGACTGGTATGGAATGTCCCTGCTGTTGGCGACAATTTTTACTATTTCCATAAGCTTTATTTTAACAGCCCTGTGTGCACAGACGCGAGGCCGCCTGTGCAGAGACGCAGCATGCTGCGTCTCTGCACACAATGCGGGCAGCAGGTGCGTTACCAGGTCTGTTCCCCGTCCGTGTTCACGGGAAGGGTTTTCACTGTTTCGCCGGCGCGCAGGTGTCTGAAGTTGTCCCTGAAAAAGAGATTGTATCCCGACATGTTTTTGCCGTGCGCCTCCTTTTCCCAGGCCTTTTTCTGGTCGTCATTGAGCCGTCCCCAGGCCTCAATGGTTTTTTTAAAGCAGTCTCTGACAAGGAGCTGCGCTTCGCTGTTGGTCTGGCGGGGAATCGCCTTTTTTCTTACGAAGGTTTTGCCATGAAGGTTTACAAAGACCAGGTCTCCGATTTGTTTTGAAAAGCCGGTGAATACGGGATTGAGTTTAACGTCAGCCATAACAGGCCTCCTGTTAATCTGTTGTTACGGGGATGGGCGGCGTGCGCTCCATGTCTCCCGTGTGTTTATTATTAATACGCGCCGCCCTGGCGGGGATTTAAAAGTTTTTTGAAAAAAATTGAAAAAATTAAATTAATTTTTATGGGGTTATGGAGGTTGTGCGGCATTGTGCCGCTGGTCAGCGACAATGCTTGAGTAAGATCGGTAGAAGGCAGGTAGAAGCTCGGTAGAAAGGATGTCCGGCCCCCGGCGTATATATCTATCCCTTTCATGGTCCTTCGCCACCCCCGGAGGGGGTTTAAGGATCATGCAGCGTTTTTTAACAGATAGATATCCTATACTGTTTGACTTTAAAGAAGCTTCTTTGTTTGAGGTGCATATAAAAGTATGAATACTGAATTACAGGTGAAATACTGGTCAGATGGATCACATGAAGATTTATCAACGGCCCGTATCCTGATTGAAAAAGAAAGATATCTGCATGGGCTTTTCTTTTGTCATCTTGCTGTGGAAAAAATACTTAAAGCAATATATGTCCAGGTGAAAATGGAGTTTGCTCCCAAGACCCATAATCTTCTCTATCTATGTGAAATTTCCGGGATTGAACTGACGGAGGAACTAGCGGGCTTTTTTGCAATTCTTATGAAATACCAGATTTCGGGAAGATATCCTGATAATGCAGGGAATGTCCATGATCCTGCAACCGCTTTGAAATATTACAATAAAACCCTGGAGGGATTGGAATGGTTAAAGCTGAAATTGAATCGGTAGTTAAAAGATATATTTCCGTTCTCAAGGAAACGGGATTCACCATTGATCATGCATACATATATGGAAGCTGTGCGCGTGGAGATAACAGCAGCGACAGCGATATTGATATCATGCTTGTATCCGATATGTTTGATACCGATGATGACGGTATTTTATCCAGTCCATGGCTGTATACGGTAAAGGTGGATCATAGAATTGAACCGGTTGCCGTCGGTTCGCGGCGTTTTAAAAGTGATACGGGCTCACCCCTGATAGAAATCGTTAAGAAAGAAGGTGTTAAAATCATGTAGGTTCTGTTATGCAGCGCTCCCTTCGGTTCCCGGCCCCCGGCCCCCGTTGCCCCCGGCGTATATATCTGTCCCGTTCATGTATCGTCCTTCGCCACCCCCGGAGGGGGTTTAAGGATCATGCAGCGTTTTTTAACAGATAGATATCCTATACTGTTTGACTTTCCCAGGGGAAGGAACAGATGAACGAGCTTCTTAAAAAGATAGATAAATTACAGAAACAGATTGATGATATGCGTCCCCTGAACAGGGAGACCGTTCTTTCGCTGAAGGAATACTACAGGATCGGTCTCACCTGGTCCAGTAACGCCCTGGAGGGCAATACCCTTACGGAGTCCGAAACGAAGGTCGTCATCGAGGACGGGCTCACCATCGGCGGGAAACCGCTGCGCGATCATCTCGAGGCCCGGGGACATGCCGAGGCTTTTTCGCATATGCTGGGTCTTGTCGATTCCCGGACTATAACGGAAGACGATATCCTCATGCTGCATCGCCTGTTTTACCGGTCAATCGACGATGCCGGGGCAGGGGTATACCGGAAAAGCCAGGTTGTCATTTCCGGTTCGCAGTATCCGCTTCCCGCTCCTGACAGGATACCGGAGCTTATGCGTGAATTTACAGGCAAGACGGCATCGATGCGCAAAACGGATCATCCTGTCGTGACGGCAGCCAGGACTCATCTTGATTTCGTCTTCATACATCCCTTCGTGGACGGCAACGGCCGGGTGGCCCGGCTGCTCATGAACCTGGTACTTCTCCAGGAAGGGTACACTATCGCACTCATCTCCCCGGTCGTGCGTGCCGCGTATATATCCTCCATTGAATCGGCCCGTGAAAACGACGCTGACTTTATTAACCTGGTCTGCCGATCGGTGTACGAAACGCAGAAGGATTATATCAGGATGATGAATCTGTAGGGTTGCCGTGCCGACGGCTCGTGGGCGGCTCACGGCCCCCGGGCCCCGTTGCCCCCGGCGTATATATCTGTCCCGTTCATGTATCGTCCTTCGCCACCTCCGGAGGTAGAATGTATTGTGGATTTTTTACCGCTTTATAGCCCTATACTGTTTGACTTTTTACAATATATAACTGATATTGAAAAGATTAAAAAAGAGGAATATCCATAAATCATTATATGGATATTCCTCTAAGCTGGAATTGATAATGAAGAGGGATGACCCATGAACCAGGAAATCGTGAACACGCTCAGATCATCAAAAAAATATATGCAGGATACATATAATATCACGAAATTAGGGGTCTTCGGTTCCTTCGCCAGGGGTGATGAAAGGGCCGATAGTGATGTTGATATCCTGGTTGAATTCGCCCTGACTCCGGGCATGAAAGAATTTTTCGGTGTTGAGGAGTATATTGAAAACCTCCTGAAAAGAAAAATAGATCTTGTCCGTGAGAAGGGTATACGGCCGGAACTAAAGGAAAATATTTTATCCGAGGTCATTTTCATATGAGCAGAGACCAGTCTCTCTATATTGATGACATCATACTGGGGATCGAAGCCATTATGCGATTTATCGTAGGGTCGGGATATGACGAATTCATAGGAGATGATAAAACGTACAGCGCCGTTATACGTAAGATTGAAATTATTGGTGAGGCTGCCAAGAATATTTCCAGTGATGTCAAGGACAACAATCCTCATATTCCATGGTCTGCCATGGCAAGAATGAGAGACAGGCTTATTCATGGATATTTCGGCATTGATGATGAAATTCTCTGGAAGACGATCACCGGGGACTTGCCGGGAATTCTGGACAGTATGATTGATTTAAGAAAGCGGATGTCGTAATGAATGCAGCTTGAAGAATGCCATTGGCTGGATGTATGAATGACCTTTTAGAGGTCATTTTTTTTTGATTCGGCCTGGCTATCAAAAACCGGCACTACACATAGATGTACGATATTCCCTGCCGCCGCTTCGGCGGTATATTGTCCCTGCGGGGGGATTGTAAGAATATGCAATTTTTAGTAAGAATTGCTCTATAGTAGTTGACATTTCGTGGAAAAATCCCGGGAATGAATATTGTTGCACGGGGCTGATGCCCCTGCATGGGCGTGAGTCGGATTGTTAACCGTAATCCACGGTTGGGGGTTGGCCCGGGGGGCCGGGACTGGCCGTTTGCCGAAGGGGCGCGACGCGGCGCCCCTCCGGCGCCACCCCCGCGGTCGCTGGCCGCGACGGGCTAAGAGTCTTTCTGTATCAGGCAACTCTCCCTGTGCGGCCTGCGGAGGCACTTCGTGTGCCATCCTCGACCGCAGATCAGCAGCTCACACGTCCGTGTGTTCGCTGTCGGGTTGGAGAAAAGCTATGAATTGCCAAAGTATACATACAAAACTAGAACAGGTAGTGGTGATAAGATTTTTCACTTGCTGGCACCGTCTTATTGAAATAATTACAGGTGAATTCATTTTGACGCGGTATAAAAAATCAAATGGCGGATCTGTTATCATATTAAGATCCCTGTTGTCTGCTTTTATCCTATTTATTATAGTATTATTTCTTTTGAATAGTATTGATCCTGGCCGTACATCGGATTTTTCGTGGGTTGAATTGAGGCTTCAAGTAGTTGAAAAATTCTCCTGGTTCGGGGTATTCTTTGCTACAATATATGCAGCCCTGTATGCAAGGTTCTCGTCGCAGTGGACATACCTGGCAAATCTGTATAATCAGATAAAACAAGCTGAGACCAGATGTGAAATAAATTCAGAGAAACTGGCAGAATGGAAAGCCGGATTTGTTGAAGATGCGGAAGTGCTGCACTTAATGATGAAACCAATATTCAGCTCTGTTATTTGTGAGTGGCTCAAGGATGATAAAGTCAGGGGTAAATTTGATCAATTTACGCCCGGTGGAGACAATAAATTGGATTATATTGCTAAAATGGTAAATAAAGTGTGTGACGAAGAAAAGGAAAAGTCAAAAAGATTATGTACATAGCGGAATGTCTTATTATTATTTGCAGAACAGAATATTCATGAAATCATATTCTTTTTAATTTACTGGAAAAATCACAATCGGGAGACCCCATGGCAAAGGCCAGAAACAATAACGCAACAACAAAAGAAGAACCCATTGAGAAACAGCTCTGGAAGGCGGCGGACAAGCTGCGGAAGAACATTGATGCAGCCGAGTACAAGCACATTGTCCTGGGCCTCATATATAAGCGGAAATGTATCGGCCGAGCCGAAGCCGACAGGGATGCGTTGCGGCGGGCGGTGTGCCTCGATACGACGGCTTCGCCGTCACTCGGCAACCGAAACTGATGTGGCATAAATTAAAGCCTTGCCAGCCTCGGGCGCCTCGATACGTTTCACTGCGTGAAACACTCGGCAACCGAGGTCTTGGTCCTTGAGTGAAATACCACGAAAGGACATGAGGCCCCGGTTGCTGAGTGCCACCGTCATCTCGATACGGTGGCTTCGCCATCACTCGATGACCGGTGGCGTATCGAAGCGACCGGGGAGGCGGCAATCGGCGGACATGAGGCATCGGTTATTGAGTCAAATACCGGGAATGGGGATT
>PGXY01000002.1:488391-575017 GCA_002839375.1 Spirochaetae bacterium HGW-Spirochaetae-1
CCATCAATTTATTCCTCCAGGGGAATTTTCTATTTATCTATAAGTAAATTGTAAGAAAGGGTGCAGAAAAAGTCAAATTAAAAAGCCCATTCATGTGGGCTTTTTTTGAAAATTATCATCAATATTGGCTTGACAGTTTAACTTTGCCGTATCTTATTTTTAAATTACTTTTGACGTTATAATGGTCAGGGAGCATATAGTGAGTCAAGGCTCAAATTATAATTTTTACTCATATGAGATTATTGATGATATATTAATAATATCCATCGAACTTGAAAGACTTGATATGTACAATGTACATGATGTGCTCAATGAAACTGACCATAATTTCAAGGGTACCTCATTTTCACATGTTATAATTGAAGTTAAATCACTGAAATATGTTGATGCCACAGCCATTGGTGCTCTCATGGTGGCTATGGGAAGGATGAAAAAAAGAAAAAGAGGGGGCGATATATTTATCGTAACCGAAAGAAGCTCTCTGCTGAAGATTAAGGAACTGGTCAAGCTGGATAACCATATATTTAAAAGCAGGGAAGAAGCTTTGTTGCACATCCAAAAACTGAATTCTTAAAAAATGGATATCCAGGGAAGTAATAATGAAAGTTGGATTTGTGGGAAATCAAAAAGAGATGTCAAAGCAGCAAAAAGATACTCTTATTCGTATTATGAAAAAATTAAAACATACGTATCAGAACATTGACTTCCATATGGGGAGCGCGGCGGGTTCTGACGCGGAAGCCTTTGCCATCGTTGTGGAGAACGGTCTGGTAAGCCGATTATTTTATTATCCCTCAAGTAATCCCGACGAAAATGCCTTTGATATCGAAGATCCAAGAGATCTGGAGAAGAAAGAGATAAAACTGCTGCGGCAAAAGGAGCGTACGATTTTCGAAAGAAACAGAAGCATCGTTGATACATGCGACATGATAATCGCCGTTCCCCGGGAAACATTGGAAAAAAGGGAATCTGAAACGTGGATGGCTATACGATACTCAAAAATTCAGAAGAAACGTCTTTTTACCCTCTATCCCGACGGGAAAGCAACAAAGTGGCCCACGCGATAGCGGCCCGTCCGGATATATAAATGGCCTCTCTTATTTCTGACCGGAGATTTCCTCGAGTACCGTTTTTACATCACGGGCAATTTTCAGCTCTTCATTGGTTGGAACGACCAGAACAGTAACACGTGAATCAGCGGAGCTGATTATGCGTATGCCTTTACCGGTATCATTGTTTCTGTCATTATCAATATGTATCCCCAGTTCTTCCAGGTTTTCGCAGGCCAGTTTCCGGATCAAGGGTACATTTTCGCCAATTCCTGCCGTAAATATCATAACATCAAGTCGTCCCAGGGCAGCATAATAGGCCCCGATGTATTTTTTGATCTGATACGTAAGCATTTCCACAGCGAGCCTCGATTTCTCGCACCCCTGTTCCATGTTTTGCAGAATTTCCCGCATGTCATTTTTTCCACAGATGCCGTAAAGGCCGCTTTTTTTATTCAGCATGGTGTCAATTCTTTCTATGGTGCAGCTGTTATTCTCGGCGAGAAAAAACGGAACGGCAGGGTCAAGATCTCCGCATCGGGTCCCCATCATTAGACCGGCCAGAGGGGTAAGGCCCATGGTTGTATCAACACATATTCCCTGTTTTATGGCAGCCATACTGCTGCCGTTGCCGAGATGGATGGTGATCATGTTGAGCGTTTTTCGGTCCTTGCCGAGATGATCGGCTGCTTCCTGTGAAACAAAACCGTGTGATGTGCCGTGAAAACCGTATTTACGTATTCTGAAATTTTCATACATTTCAAATGGTATTGCGTACATGTATGAATATGGCTTCATAGTCTGGTGAAAGGCCGTATCAAAAACGGCAATATGCTTTGCACCGGAAAATACCATCCTGGCAACTTCGATGCCGGTGAGATTGGCCGGATTATGGAGAGGGGCAAGGGGAATATTTTTTTTAATAGCGGCGATAATATCATCAGTTATTAATGCAGGGTTATGAAAATCTTCGCCGCCATGGACGACCCGGTGTCCCACCGCCTCAATTTCATCGCTGGTTTTTACAGAACCGTATTTTGAGTCGGTAAGCAAAGCTGCAATTCTGTTCAGACCGGTCCTGTGATCCGGTACCGGTTCTGTTTGCGTGAAACTATCGGTTGAGCCGTTTTTATAAACTTTATGATGTATGCTGCTGCCTTCCTGTCCGATCCTCTCTACCAGGCCTTCGGCAAGGACTTGAATACCTTTCATGTCGAAGAGTCTATACTTTATTGAAGAGCTTCCGGTGTTTATGACGAGTACTTTCATAGCCTCTCCTATTTACCGGCCTGGATAGCCGTAATGATCACGGTGTTGATAATATCCGGTACTGTACAGCCCCTGCTCAGATCATTTACCGGTTTGTTGAGACCCTGCAGTATAGGACCGATTGCAATAGCCCCGGTTTCGCGCTGGACTGCTTTATATGTATTGTTACCCGTATTAAGATCGGGAAATATAAAAACGGTGGCCTGTCCGGCTACTTCTGAATCGGGCATTTTAGTCGCGGCAACTGTTCTGGATACAGCCGCGTCATACTGTATGGGGCCTTCCATTTTCAGATCAGGGCGTATTTTTTTAGCCAGCACCGTAGCCTCGCGAACCCTGTCGACATCTTCACCGGTACCGCTGGTGCCTGTTGAGTATGACAGGAGGGCGACCCTGGGTTCAATACCGAAGATCATACCGGTTTCCGCTGAAGAAACGGCTATATGGGCAAGTTCCTCTGCACTGGGATTGGGGTTTACGGCACAGTCTCCATATACAAGAACCCTGTCTTCGAGGCACATGAGAAAGACGGAAGAAACAACGGGAACACCTGTTTTTGTTTTTATTATCTGAAGGGCTGGACGTATGGTGGATGCCGTAGAATGAACTGCACCGGAGACCATACCATCGGCGTCTCCCAAATGGACCATCATCGTGCCGAAGTAACTTACATCATTCATGGCCGTCACTGCTGCATCCATGGTGAGTCCCTTGTTTTTCCGCAGATTATGATAGGTGAGTGCGTAATGTTCCGTAAGTTCCGATGTCTGGGGGTCAATAATTCTCACGTTTTTCATGTCCAGACCCAGTTCTCTTATGCGGGATGATATTTTATTTTCATCGCCTAGCAGAGTCAGTGTTACAATATCACGTGCTATGAGTGATTCAGCCGCCATAAGTACCCGATCTTCATTTCCTTCGGGCAGAACAATGTGCATCCTTTTTTCCTTGGCTTTCTGGATGAGTCCATACTCGAACATCTTGGGAGTTATGATTTTCGTCGTTGCTTCGATGATTCGTCTGGAGAGCTCTTCTGAATCAATGTGAGTATCGAAAAGACTGAGGGCGGTCTGGATTTTATGGCTGTTTTCCGGAAGAATATCAGGTTTAAGATTCTCCATGAGAGAGGCTGTCCTGGTTATGGTCTCCGTCACTACGAGGATGGGAATTTTGAAAGGAAGCCCCTGAATGAGCTGAAGCACCATGTTGTCAATGACGAATTCAACGGTGAGGATTATGCCCGCCAATTCCGGGAAGTTTACCGATTGATTTACCATCATTGCTCCCAGAATGATGTCAACACGATCACCGGTTGTAATAATTATAGTCCCGTCTGAAAGGCCCCAGAGGTAATTTTCCAGGTGCATGCCGCCAATGGAGAATCTGTTAACGGGGCGGTTTAGCTGTTCTTCCCCGAAAAGAACAGTGGCTTTTAGATGTCTGACTATTTCGGCGATTGTGGGTGTATTGATTATGGAGCTTTCAGGCATAACCGCGATAAACTGTTCACTCAGATCGGTCTGTTCCCTGAGAATTTGACTGTACTGATCACAGCGGTCTTCATGAACGCGCGTAACAATGGTTCCGATTATTCTGCATCGCCTGGCACTGAAGGTTTCCTTAGCTATTTTAATAGATTGAAGAATATTGTAAATTTCTTTTCTGTGGGCCGGGGTTATCAGAATAATTGGGCTGGCCAGGACTGAAGCGATGCGTGCATTTAAATCCATCTCGAAGGAGGAAGTCTCTTCTTTGAAATCAGTGCCATCGCAGAGTACAAAGTCATATCGTTCTTCCAGCTGTTTGTACTTGCGTACTATCCCCTCTAGGAATTCATCATATCTGCCGGCGGTGACGAGCTTTTCAGCTTCATCAAAGGTAAAAGCAAACATCTGTTCATCGGCAATATCAAGGCTGAAATAATTTTTTATGAGGGCGAAGTGTTCATGAGGTTTTTGTGAACCTGATATATGGACGATTGGGCGAAAATAGGCAACTTTATCAATTTTTCTCAACAGCAATTCCATCAACCCAAGAGTTATTGCCTTTTTCCCGCTTTCCCCTTCCGTTGTTGTAAGATAGAGGTTTTTTGCCATGACTGCCTCGCTCGGTATAATGGACTACCATGCATAATATACTGCATCTATGTCAGTCCTTCAATAGTGCTATGTATATTTTTAACATAGTATATTGGATAAATAATGTATGGGATTTTCCCTCATGCCGAATTAATGTACTTTACTCATTGCAGATATTGGGATAAATGGGGGAAAGTTTTAGTTCTCTGTATATTGTTCTGTAATTATTGGGATACATACATCATGGAAAAAATCTCCAAATTGATTCAGCTGGGTTTATTGTATTTTTTGAGAGTAATGAGGAAGGTTTTTGTAGTCATGATCATGGTCATCCTCTCATTTCTCTTACTGTATAGCATCAAAACAGTCATGGGGATTAATCTTTTTGAGGACCTTTCCATTGTTGATTTTCTGGAATTTTTCCTTTCACTTTTTCAGGATCTGTTGCAATGACAAACATATCTGATAAAATTGGATTATCACTGACCAGGTACGTGATTCTGATCGTGATCCTGCTCATTGGTTCTATTAAACAGTCAAGTGCCCAGCTATACATGTGGACTTTCCAACTCGATAAGGCCGGACGGCAGGAGGCCTCCATCGAACTGGATCCATACTATAGCTGTGCTTATTATACAGTGGGGCTTACCGATACTCCCATACCGAAAGAACAAATCAATTACGAATCAGAGCTGTACTGGCATATGATAAAAAATTTTTATCTTCCCCGGTTCGTACTTATTGAAGCAAGCGTATACCCCCTGCCCATTACCGGTGTCATGCTTAAAAAACATTCGCGGGATTTTTATGATGACAGCGAGCTTATCAAAGGTGTAAATTTTATCAAAGCGGTTACAGAGGGATTTCCCGAGCCATGGGCAACATCCCTGCTTATTGGAAATGTGGCAAACTTTGTCAAGGGGGAAGACAACGATATCGTAGGAAAAGGTTTTTCAGGTTTGCTGCTTAGCTTTGGGAATCAGCACATTGTCGACAACATCATGGTTGACGACTACTGGCTCGAAACGGAATTGAAACTGAAGGGCACAGATTTACGGGAAATACATTCTCTTAGTTACAGCTACGGTATAGGTGTAAAAAAGCATTTCAATGAGGAAATTCGTGATCAACTTTATATTTCTATAAAGCGCAATAGGATAGATTATCGGAAGGGAAATATGAATCCTTTCCTCGGATTCTTTGTCCGGAACACGGAACAGCAATTGCGTATGGATTTTGATCTGGAAAGGTTTTACAAAGGAAAAATATCAAAGCTGCTTGTACTTTTGGGTAAAAACTTCCCCATCGGTGATGGTTCTGTAACTCTTTCCTTCAGTGCCGGTTTTCTGAAAATATTCGGTGACAGTTACACCGGTACATTGAAACAGGAAGTGGGTCAGGAATGGATATTTTTGGTTCGACCAAATATTCATTTAAAATTTGATTGATTTTTTTTACCTTTATTCATCATATACATTTAAACTGAAATAAAGTCTGAATTTTCCAAGCACGACCGGGCGGAAATAACTGATGTATTTTAATATGAAGAAAGAAAATTATTTTGTTTGATTATTATAATTGTATCAGGTATTATAAAAAAGAAAAATATAATGGATGTTGAAATTAAAAATTTAGAAAAGCTTATGATCGTTTACCTGAAAGGTAGGATGGATCTTGTTAAATCCAACGATTTGGAAAGAAGTCTTTTTAAACTTATCAATGAAGAAAAAGGAAAACACCTTCTTTTAAATTTTGAAGATGTGGATTATCTTCACAGTTCCGGTGTCCGGATGCTCATTTCTCTGCACATCCGGCTGGAGGAACATGGGGCAATGCTCATGCTTTGCTGCATAAATCAGGCAGTGAAAAAAATTCTGGAATTTGTCGATATTATGGATATGATAAAAATTTTTAACAGTGAAGAGGAAGCCATCACTGCGTTTCCTGCAAGCGATGCTGGAGGATATCATGGATGATACTATTAAGATAAAAAAAACCAAGGGTGTAATAATTATCTATCTTTCAGGGAGACTGGATCTGAATTCCTCGCATTTTATCGAGATGGGGATAAAGGACATATTAAAAGATGATAAAAGCAGCCACATATTGCTGAACCTTGCAAATGTTGATTTTATCGTTAGCTCCACCCTCCATATGTTCATGACGATAAAAAATGAATTAAAGAAAATGAATAAGAACCTCATGCTCTGCAATATAAATGAACAGGTTGAAAATGTATTAAAAGTAGTTGATTTGATAAATACCTTTGAAATTTACTCAACAGAAGAGGAAGCACTGGCGGTGATATAAAAGGGATTTAATCGTTAAATATTTGGGGGGTCTTGCTTAACTGTGATATCATTCTATTATCTCAAAATGACCTGACTGAATAACAAGATATTTTTCAATAGTATAATTTTCCAGCCAGCCCAGCGCAATAAGAATCTGTCCTATTTTTTTACCCCTGTATTCCGTATTGGTTTTCTGAAAGTCAAGTGCAATAGTCACCTGTTCTCTGGTGAGCCTGTAGTCTTCTACAAGCAGTTCTCCTAATCTTCTCTTTTCCATGTTTCTACCAGTCTGAAGGTTGATGAATATATTTTTTATTCCAATATAACAAATATATTCTATTTGTCAAGAATAAACCGTCCAGCCGGTAATATTTGCGGTATTTTCATATTACCTAACTCAATTATTTGGAAAAAAACTTTATTTCTTTCATATCCGTTGGGCTAACATCGGGAGGTGATGAAGCGGCAGCCTCTTCCATGAGCAAGGAAATGGCAAAGGGGGCTATATGGATGGCTCTCTGGTAAATAGGGGAATCCTCAAGGGACAAGCTGCACATACTCCGGACGTCTATTTGTGGGGGAGAAAAAGAATCTGATTTATTTAGAAAAAGACTGCCCGTGAGGGCAGTCGTGATGAAGTGTGTGAGATTAAATAGCTACTGGCATAATTTAAAAGCCAATCAGGCATGCGCCAATTCACGCTGCAGGGGGAACACCTCGGAAAGCTGGTAATTGGCATCACCCGGCATAAGATGAGCAGGATCATCACTGTCGTGAAGATAGGTGATTTCCAGTAAAGAACCGCGACATAAAAGTTCAAAAATATATGTTTTTACCGCTGTCGTGTTGATGGCTCGGATGTGATATTTGAAATAGTCACGTTTTGGTGAAGCCAGATGACAATCAAAGCAAATATCGTTGCAACTGGCGTTATTCTGTTCCAGCCATTGTGAGATAAATTCGCATGCCCGTTTTTGCGACACTCTCTGTTTGAAATTAAAAACATTGATATCCATGATGCCCCCGTCTATATATTTTTGGGGAAAAATATGATTTTGTATATTAATTCAGTGTATACCCTAATGACACCTCATTAAGATTTGAATTAATCAGGGTAATATAATAAAATTACCAATACATGACAACTGATTAAACAAAAAAAATCATTTAATTTATAAAAAAAATCATTTTTTCCAGTGGGAACCAGGGGAGGCAAATCTAAGAACTGAAAAGCAAAGCTATTTTTATAGGTAATCGGTCAGTTTTTTTTGTACCTGCTCTCTGAAGAGATCTCCATGATATTTGCTTGTTTCTCTCAGAATATCATCAAGGGAAACACCCAGGCTGGTTGCTTCATGAACCATCCTGCAGTAGGATTTAATTTTATGTTGATTTGATATACGTTTTTTCATGGGAATCTCCTTAATGATCTGTTATTAAATAATCGGCATTACAAGTTCTCGGCAATAAATAACTTTTAGCGGCAAATATGAAATTCGAATATTTTTTATAGAGAGTTTTTCATATCAAGGGCAGTTTGGTTATCCGGGTCAATTGAAAGTATACCGTCCAGTGATTTATCGGCTTCGATGTAATTTCCATTTTCGATATAAATTTTTGCAAGATGCAGCAAATATCTTATGTTCTGGGGCAGCCGCAGGCAGACTCTTTCAGCCAGTTCACGGGCCTTTTCCAGGTTCCCCTTTGCTCTGAAACAAAAAGAAGCGGCAAACATAAGTGATGTGTCATGGGGGCGGATATCGATATATGCGTCGCAGTATTCAGCAGCGGCTTCGTATAATTTATTATTGATCATATATCGTATAAGATTCCGAAGCAGTACTGGATTCCCCGGATATATTTTAACGGCATCAAGCAGGACTGAGATGATATCATCTATGCTGTGTGTTTTTTCCATGTCACGTACAGCAGTTATAATGTCGCTGATTTCGTTTGTTTTATAGTTAATGGCTGGATGGAAAGAACTGATTTTGAGAAGAGACAGATCGTCTGTCAGTCTTCCCCGGGAAAGGATGGCATCAAAAATTCTTTTAAGTTCCCCGTCTCCTTCCTCGACCAAATTAAGAAACAGGTTGGAGTCTTCATTCAGCATCGGTGCGGCGGAAGCAGCATTTAACAGAATATCATCACGTCCGTCAGAGCCCATGATAATGATGTCCCCGGGTTTCATCTGCCATGTGTGGACTTGCAGTATCATGCCGGGTTCAACAACTCCCAGCTTCCAGAGCTGATGCCTGTTCTCGATAAAAGAGGCCCTGCCATCGCGATAAATAACCGTTCGTGGATGTTCAGCATTGATAAAATATACCAACCCGGTTTCATCATCGATCAATCCGAAGATGATGGAAACAAGCATGGAGCCGTCAAAGCTTTCAAATACATGCTGCAGTTCGCTATAGGTGCTTTTTATCCAGTGCTCAGGCGGCAGATTCTGTTCAATGGAGGAAAAACGAGTTCTGTTAATTATTGATTGAAATACAGCGCCAAGAACGAGCGCTCCTCCGGCACCCTGAATTGATTTTCCCATAGCGTCGGCGTTGGCAAAAACTCCGTATTTTTTCCCCTTGAGGTTAATGATATGGGCGAAGCAGATATCCCCGCCAATTTCTCGCTGCCATTTGCGGAACCGGAATTCCTTTTTCTGTTTAATGAAAAAATCGATACCGGCGTTTTCCAGCATGGAATGGTTATAGTTGAAGGGTTCAAGGAGAAGGCTGGTGAGAAAATAATCGCCATCCTGCGTGGATTTCATATCCTGGATTTTTTTCAAGGTGCTGCGCAGTTCAATTTGAACTGTTTTCAGGTCAGTTATATCCTCTCCTATGCACTGATATTCGATTATTTCATTCTGCAGGTTCGCGATGGCCTGGATAGTCCACATCTGCCAGCGTGTCTTCCCGGCAATGAGTGAAGCGTATTCGAAGGTTACGAGGGGATTGTCTGTGTTCAGCATTTTGATGTGGCCCGACAGCTCGTCGATTTTATTTTTGTCTATGAATTTGAACAGGCTTTCTCCCAGGATTTGCTGCCGCTCGATCCCGAAATAAAGGCAAAGACCGTTATTTACGAAAGATATAATATTGCTTTCATCGTTGAACAGGCGCAGAATCATGATGGGAGAATTTTCTATCAGACCGCGATAACGCTTTTCGCTGAGTTCCAGTGCGATGTCTGAACGTCTTTTTTCCAGGGAAAGCTTATAGGCCTGTATGGCCGTTATTATCGAATAACCGAGGATATCATGGGCATTGACATCGGAGAGGATATTTTTTGTAAGGTAGTCATAGGCTCCTTCCTTGATGGACCTGGCTGCAATGGTTTCATCCCCCTGGCTGGTGATGATAATTACCGGAATCAGGATACCCTTTACGGACAGCTCCTTCAATATAGCTATACCATCCACATCGGGAAGCATATAATCAAGGAGTATACAGTCAAAGTGTTCATCGGTGAGACGGGAAAAAAGGGATTCCCTTGATGAAGCGGTAGTAACCATGAAGGATTTATTTTTAGCCAGTATACGCTGGATAAGAACCTGCGTTGACTCGTCATCCTCGATGAGCAGGATTTTTATTTTGTTTTCTGTATCGTTTCTGTTCAGCATGGCAATTTAGTATGTTGGTGCGTCTCACTTCTATTATCGCACTCTTGTGTAGTAAATGCAATAAAAGAAAATTCAATACTATGAAATAAAATGCGTGGACAAACCGTCCGGTAATTTGTCGAGGCGGATTACGGTGCATGATCTTTCTGGGGGTTGACATAGCAGACTTTTTCAGGTTATACTTTGTTGCGGTATATATTATGGGAATAAAAATTATCATCGGACATACTAATATGGATCTGGATTGTATCGGTTCCATCGTATTGGCAAGATATCTCTTTCCCGGCCACCTCCCGATAAAAAGCCGATTCATTCACCCCATGGCGAAAGGTATATATAATCTTTATGAAAATCAGCTTAATTTCCTTACCATGGAGGATATCAAGAATGAAACCCCTGAGCGCATAGTCATTGTCGATACACGAGATATGGACAGGGTTAAAGAGGTGCTTGACTGCTATCCTGATTTTAAGGGAGAAATTGAAATATATGATCATCACCGGGGGCACAACAGTGATTTCCCCGAGGCTCTTGTTCACGAGGGTGATAGCGGTTCAAATACATCTCTTCTGGCCATGGAAATCATGAATCGCAGTATAAAGATATCTCCTGACGACGCAACAGTAGCCCTGGCCGGAATTTATGCCGATACCGGAAATTTTACCCATTCCAATATTCAGGCTATCGATTTTAAGGCCGCCTCCTTTCTTGTGGAAAGCGGAGCATCGACTAAAATTCTGAGTACTTTTATGAAAGCTCTCAAGGAAGACCATCAACTGGAACTTTTTCACGGCATAGTGAACCAGATGGTTTATCAGGAGATAAACGGGAATTTTATAATATTCAGCTATATGGCCATGGAAAAACAGGCGGGCGGACTTGCTGCCGTGGTGGAAAAACTCTTTGAAATAGAGAATCCCGATGCAGTCTTTGCCATATTCGCCTTTAAAAAGGACGGCAGTGTTCTTATTATCGCCCGCAGTCAGAAGTCGGATATTGATCTGGATGCTATTCTCGGTCATTTTGGCGGGGGGGGGCATGCACAGGCCGCTTCAGCCTTGCTCAAACACAGCCAGGGCAGGGATGTGCTTGAGACTTTATTGCGGCATCTGAAAACCAGCCTAATACCGGCCCTTACCGCCGACGAGGTCATGACAAAAAACGTATACTGCATCTCGGCAGGCTGGACTCTCAAAGAAGCGTCAATTTTCCTTGAGAACGCTGATCACGGCGGAGCTCCCGTCATTGATGAAGATAGCAGAATTGTTGGAATGCTTACATTGCGCGATATTATGAAAGGCAGGAAGACGGGACAGATCAATGCACCGGTGAAGGCGTACATGAAAAAAAAGATCATATCATGCTCCAGGACCACTACGTTGCGTGAAATTGAGCACATGCTTTATGAAAATAATATTGGACATCTCCCTGTCCTGGATGGAGAGCTGGTGGCTGGTATTATCACCCGTTCCGATATCCTCCGCTTTGCCGAGAAGCTGTAACAGAGGCTCCGCTAATAAGACATACATCATATTCTTTTTCTCTATTTCATGGGTGTTCTGACAACAGGCGGTTTTTCAGAAACAGATATAATAAATCTTGACTTTATGTATATGTATGATACTTTTCAATAAACTTGTATATGTAAAGTCATATATTAAAAATGATTGGTACATATTATATATGGAACAATATCCAGAAGGAGGCTTGTATGGCATTTATAACCGATAAAATAAAGAAGAACGCCGAAGAATGTCGTGAATATGTTGAAAAGGCTCTGAGCGCGGCTGATAAAGATGGAATCCTTTTCGGAGAACTTCAGGCATTGGTTAAATCCCTGGTAAATGTGGCACCTGGCAGGAAAGATTTTGAAAAAGTATATGGGATGTCCCCGTCGGAATATTTCATGAAGCAGATTGAGAAATACCGTTGATATGTTGACTGACGTGCTTACTATTTCCTGTTTTTATGATAACCGTTAAAATGTATTGCATTTTTCAGGCCTGAAGCAAATGTTGCTTTTGGCGCTGCATTTTCAGCGGGTTCGGTACGGAGCGTCAGCAACATTTATTTTCGGATTTTTATTGCTATGATAAAAAAGATAACTGACCGCATTTCAGCGGTTTTTACTGAAGATGGTTTTTCATCGGGAAACTGTGTCCTGGTTGAAGATACGGTCAATCTCATGATTGACAGCGGTGCAGGCCGTGCACTAAAGGAAACGAGGCCGGAACGGATAAATATCCTCCTCAACTCCCACCATCATATAGACCACATGGGCGGCAATGACTTCTTCCCCGCAGCCGTAAAAATGGCACATCCCCTGGAGATTGAATTCATGCAGGTGCCTGAAAAACTCAGCGCCACCGACGCCTGGAAGGAACTCATGGATCAGGACTGCATTCTCCATGCCAGGGAAATAAACGGACGCCCCAACCGGTTGTACCAGCCCTGGCATATCGATGAGATTATGCAGCCGGGCCAGGTCATAGAGTGCGGCCATACCCGCATTCGTGTAATTCACACGCCGGGCCATACGGCAGGTCATTGCTCCTTTCACTTTCCCGAAGAGAATATCCTTTTCCTTGCCGACATATGTCTTTCCAAGGTGGGGCCCTGGTACGGCGGCAGCGATTCCAGTGTCGACGACTTCATCCATTCGATCAATGCCGTGCGTGAGATGAAACCCGAAATGGTGGTGACAGGCCATTACACGGATATACTTCGGGAGAATATCGACGCGATCCTGGTGGAGTACCGCGATAGAATCCTGAAGCGGGAAGGGCGGATACTTGATTATTTGAAGGATACCCCGTCAACCATTCATGAGCTTGCCGGAAAGCGATTCATATACCCCGATCATCCCAATCCATTTGTCGTGTACTGGGAAAAAAGTATGATAATGAAACATCTGGAACGTCTCATGGGGCTGGGAGAGGTGACCCGGGAGGAAGGCAACCGCTTCAGAACAACAGTGACTGCCTCCAGTATATAGGAATACCGCCGTTACAGACCGAATTCGGTCCTCTCTATCAATTCCATCTGCATTTCCCGGTTAAGCGTTACAAAATATGCGTTATATCCTGAAATGCGAACCAGGAGATTCTGATATTTTTCAGGATTGGCCATGGCGTCTCTCAGCGTGTCGGAATTAATTACGTTGAACTGCATCTGCATGCCTCCCAGGTCAAAATATGTCCGGACATAGGAGTGCATGGCATTGACGATTTCTTCACGCGTGTCACGAACGTCGGGAGACAGCTTTACGTTGAAGGCGATATTATTATCCATGCTTCCCGGAATCAGCTGCGCCACGTCATGTATATTATCCAGAAAATTTTTCGACGCTCCGGGCTGCGGGGTAAGACCCGGTGTAAAAGCCCTGCCGTCGAGACGTCCCGATGGCAGAGTTCCTGAAAGTGTTCCGTATGCCACATGCTGAGACATGGACCAGAATCCGGCCGTATAGGGCCCGCCGCGGAAATTGGTGTGTGTACTCCAGGCTTCATGTATGAAGGATGCTATCCGCTGCGCCATCTCCATGGCTTCCCGGTCTCCTGACCCGAAGAGGGGAACTTTTCGCCGTACAATACTCATGAGGGCTGGATTGCGGGAAAAATCCGAATCTATGGCTTTCTTCAGTTCCCGGAAAGAAACAGCCTTTTCATCATATATGAGTTTTTTTATTACCATCATGGAATCAGTCACATCGGCAAGTCCGATATTGGATGTACCTGAAGAATTATACCGTGCACCTCCCCGGGTAACATCGATACCGTTTTCGATTGCACCGTCAATGAGTGAGCTGAGAAAAGGGGTGGGCCTGAGTACTGCATGGGCCTGCGCCAGGAGATTATTCAACATGACTGACTGGTCTATGAGAAACCGTTGTTGCTCCGTAAAGGCTCGAAAAAAATCTTCGAAATCAGGAAATTGGTCCTTTTCAATGTCCCCCGTTTCAGGTCCAAACTGCTGATTCATGTGGGGATGTCTGCCGTTATTGAGGGCCATTTCCAGTGCCGATACCATGTTCATGAGTATGGATCCCGTGTGTCCCATGTGTCGGCCCGAAAGTGTGGGTTCAACGCAGCCCGTGGCCGACCAGTCATGAATATGCCGCTCTTCGTAACCCTTGTCCGCAAGTGACAGAAAAACGGCGCTGTCATTATGCATGGACGGCGTGGCGGCAGTGGTATAATTAACTTCACAGAGACGTTTCAGATAGGTATCACTGTTTGTGCCGGGATGAAACCGGGCATTTATATTGGGATCCCGGATGGAAAGCATCTCCGTGGCTTTCAGGAAAATATATGTCATATCATTGACACCATCGTCTCCACCGGGAGTTATTCCTCCCAGCGTGACGGCCTGATCGGAAGAACTGCCGCCGAAGAGATAGTTGCCGATATCGGGCACCGTGGGAAGATGATCGGTGCCGCGCATAAGAAGACATCCCGTCAGTTCAATGGCTTTTTTTATATACGATTGTCTTTTTTCCCCTGATGAAATTTCCTGCATATCATTGATGAAATAAGGATTGAGCCATTGATCGAGGCGTCCCATGGAAAGCCCCGTGTTAGTGTTCTCCATATGCAGGGCAATCCAGACAATCCAGATCACCTGGAAGGCCTCATGAAGCGTAGCGGCAGGATTGCGCGGCACCCTGTCACAGATATCGGCTATCTCCACCAGTTCATCACGTCGTGACGTGTCATCTTCCAGGGCAGCTCTGCGGCGCGCTTCACCGGCCAGATTAGAAGCATATATATTGAGGCCTTCAAGCGTGATTTTCATGGCTGTTAGACTGTTTATTTTGTCCATGTCCGTTTTTCTGTCCAGAGAACCCAGGCGTTCATCGATTTCCTTGATGATTCCTGTTGTGCCTCTGCCAAGAATGGATGGATAGTCCGGGATGGTGTGGGATATTCCCACGGATTTCCACACGAAATAATACACCCACCGTTCTTCGATTTTCATACACAGGGGATAATCGTTATTACTTCGAACATATTCCTTGAAGTTACGATGTATCCAGAAGGGAAAAATATCCCGGTGAAGCGTGAGGGCATCTTCAGGTGATATGCTGTAGGGATTGAGAGTGCGGTGTTCAAGGGAGTTCAGCTCGCCCCATAACATGCCGGCATGGGCGTCGGGATAAAGAAGGACGCCTGCCGGTTCTTTCGACGTGGTGGTCCCGGCCAGGATTGATCCTTCCGCTATGACGGGTTTTTTTTTATCCATGAGGTGCTTGAAGGCCATGGCCTGCCGAAGCACCGGGATCCAGCAATGTTCTTCCTTATCGGTTTCAAATCCATGTTCCCTGAACCATTCTGTCAGGAGCCTGGGGCGTTCAATGCAAACGACGGGTTTAGCGGTGAAATGTTTTTCCAGCATTCTTTCAAGTCGGGGGAAATCAGCAAGGGTGTATTCACCCAGGTAGGGATCGTTCAGGTATTTTACGTTACGGTCTATTGAACCGGCCTTCAGGGGATTCCGGCTCCTTTCTTTCATTCTTGAACTGTAATCAGTATTGGCATGGCCTTTTAGTTGTTTTTTATCTTTGATATATTTTTTATTTTTAACAGTGAGCATTTTGCCATGGACTTTCCCCAGCAGAAGAGAAACGTAATAATTGAAAAGTTGCAGGTATGCAATATTGCCGTCGAGAATCATTTTATTATTCAATATCAGGCTGAGCATTTCATTGGGAGTTATAAGAAGCATTTCCCATAATGTTTTATTAGTGCTGAACCGGAGAATAACCTCGGCAGCTTCAGGAGTGGTTTTATGAACAAAAACCCGGCCTCCTTTGAACGATATTGCCCTGTCCACGCTGCCCGTTTCAGTTTTAAAACCGATAGTGAAATTATACCATCCTTCACAGTGTTGAAGATAGGTATTAAATCGCTTGTTTTTATTAAAAACGAAGGCCATAGTATACAGTAATAGAAATATTATCATGTTCATTTGATGTTCTCCGTTTCTTGAATAATACGAGCCATAAACATTGTTAATTTAACACTGTTAATTTAAAAGTCAAGGTTTTTACTGAATTATAACTGAGATTTAAAGTTTTTTTTTCTTGCTATTTCGTTTCAATATACTAGGCTAAAAACATTAGTGTATATCAGGGTAGAGACTTGTTATTTATACAGGAATATGGAAAGTAATTCAGTTCATCCATTCAGTGAAGACCAAGTAAAAACGATCACCCTGGAATTCTACCTGGAGGATATGCAATTATTCGTTCGTTATAACAACCAGACGCATCTATTCCGGGATTTCTGGAAACAAACTGAAGGGGCTGAACTAATCTGCCGCCGGATTTATGAAGCCTTTTTAATCCAGCATCGGGAACTTTTGGAAGATATAGCTGTTTCTTCGAAAAACTGGCTGGAGACCTTTCTTAAAATTATAAATAATCATCTTAGTGAAAAAACACCGATACTCGATGTCTTTATGCGTGCGAATGGAGACGTGATTATTAATCTTGAAAGATAATCCTCGGTAGAGTAGCATTTATTGTGCATTTTGTTCATCAAATTACAGGATAAGGACGCAAGTAACCATTAATGCTGATTGTACTCCTCGTTTCATTGCTTCTCATTTCCTTCCTGGTGCATATTAATTTTATTCTCAAGTATATTATCAAAAGAGAAAACGTATACTACAAAGGATTCATCATAACAATCTTCTCCAATTTTATCATTGCCGGCATTCTTATTGTCATAGCACTCACGAAACCGGAGCTCATACGCGATCTGGATATGACTATCCTTGTATGGGCATTGTCGGGAGTTATCATGACAATGCTGCTTCTCATGAAAATCTCCATATTCAGAAATATTTACAAACGATCCAAATTGCCGGAACATTATCATCTGAATTTTTTTGGGAAAAAAGTGCTTCACGGTACTGTAGTTAAGCCGGCGGAAATAGTGCTTTTTTTTGGTTCTATTCCTTTTTTCCTTATTGCGGGAGCCTATTTTATAGCCAGAATAATCAATTTTATCATGTATAAACATTTATAAAAATTTTAATTTATTTGTGGATTTTTTAAAGCTCTTTAAAATAATGTTCATGAATAATTCATGGTATATTTATTAATAGTTGATCGTAATAATCTTTCATGTTATTATGATGATTGTTCTATAGCATGCAGGCAACTCCGGGAGGAATAACAATGCTCGGCCTTTTTACTCCAGATATAGAGAGACTGAAAAGAAACAAGGATATCAAGGAACTTATAAAATGCCTGAAACATACTAGGCCGGAAATACGTTCCAGGGCATTTGCAGCTCTTTCACCATTTTCACAAAACGCCGAGGTGGTGGAGGAGCTAAAACAGCTGATTAACGACCCCGATTCGCGCGTAAGAACACTCGCCCTGCTGAAATTTGCTCAGATTGGTGATGAAAATATTATCAGCGGTCTGCGTACCATAATCGTTAATGGCACTCCCAATGAAAAAATAGAACTCCTCCGCATCCTTGCTGATAAAAAGGAGAACCTTGCCAACTCATCGGAAATTATTTCCAGGATACTTGTACAGGCCCTCAATGACAAGAAGATGATGGTGCAGTTTGAGTCTATGCGGACCATAGGGAAGATGAAACTTACTCATGCGATTCCATATATCGTAGAAAAACTCAGCGACACCCATTTTAAAATACGGAAAGAAGCCGTCAAGGCTCTGGGAATGATTGGCACTGATGATACTGTCGATCATATCATCGGGACACTGATGGACAACAACAACGATGTAAGAAACGCAGCTCTCGAAGCACTGAAAATGGTGGAATCGGACCGGGCTAAAGAGGCCCTTGGTGATGCACCCTTCATGATATTGGCAAAAAAGATGAGCCAGAGCAGTGCGCAGCGACAGGAAACTATCCGCAGTATCGGTAAAAATAAGATGACCTTCGGCCTTCCTCTTCTGAAAAGGGCTCTCAGTGATGAATTCAAGTCAGTGAGAATAGAGGCAATTACATCCATAGGCAGTTTGCGGGACCGTTCCTGCATTGAGGATGTGGGGAAAATGCTTGATGATAAGTACTGGGACGTACGCATGGAAGCGGTGCTGTCACTGGAAAAACTGGTCGATGCGTCATCACTTCCATTCCTTGAGCGGGCAATGAAGGATAAAAATTCCAACGTTAAAAAGCAGGCGGACAAGTCCTTTAACACGTTGAGGTATCGCCTGGAAAAACTGGGCCGGCTTTAACAACAAACAAATTACACGTCATGTAAAGGTCAGAATATACTGATCTTGCTTTTTAATTTTTCCGCCATGGTAGTGACATCCTTTGATGTATCAGAAAGCTGCATAGCCGCCGAGGCGATTGACTGTGTGGCTTCATTTATGGTGCCGATGGATTTTGAAACTTCAGAAATGGCAGTCTGTTGTTCCCGCGTAGAAATGTTTATCTCCTCTGACTTGTTTTTTACATTCACTGAATGTTCTCCGACTATTGCATTGAGTTCGAACTGGATGGTCATGAGGCCATTGATACGGCTCATACTGTCGCTGATTGTATTTATATTCTGAATCGTTTCTCTCATGATGCGGACTGTGTCCTGAACGTTGGTAAGTCCCTGAAAAATCTCCTGTTCCGTTGCATTGATCAGCAAGGAAATTTCCTTGAGACTGTCTCCGGTTTTAATGGCAAGCTTTGAGATTTCATCGGCCACTACGGCAAAACCTCGCCCCGCGTCCCCGGCGCGTGCAGCTTCAATCGCCGCGTTAAGCGAAAGAAGAGATATCTGGTCGGAAATCCCATTGATAACATCGACAACAGTGGTCATCTGTTTTGCCCGGTCATTCATGGCATTGATGGTCTGATGCATAAGATCCAGTGATTTTTCGCCTGTGAGGGATTTTTTGGATGTTTCATCGGATAAAAGCATGGCTGTTTCAATCATGGAATGCATGTCATTTATCGAGTCGGAGAGCTGCTTCATTTTATCCATGAGTATTCCCTGACTGGTGAACTGTTCATCCACGTTGGAAGCCTGAAGATCCATGGTGGCATGCACTTCTTCAACGGCAGATGTTATCTCCTCAGCTGATGCTGCCTGACTCTGGGTGTTCTCGGAAAATGTTTCAGTTGCCCTTGACATCTGTTCAGAAGATTTGTGGAGATCAAGGGATATCTCGCTTACTGACTGCAGGAGGTCTTTTATTTTCACGTACTGGTTTAAATTTTTCTCCGATTCGTCCTTCACATCATTAATTGCATCTTTGCTCAATTTTGTTATGAGCAGGGCAAGGGCGAAAGTGAGCATGATGGTGAGGAGGCTGTCAACCATGCCGGTCTGGGCTACATGATTGTCTATGAGGCCCATATTTTTTATGGCAATGAAGAGGAAAATATCCGTGATTATGAAGGCGCCAGAAAGGATGCTGGTCCACATGCTGGCGCAGAAAAGGGCTGAAAAAATAATAATGGCCGGAGCCAGATATATCATTGAAGAAAATCCCATGAGGGGGGTCTGTACCATCTGAAAGACTATTCCAACAATAACGGTGATGGCCGTTGCGAGGCTTGTTATATTTGCCGCAAGATAGTATCGACCGACCCGAAGGAATAACAGGCTCAGTGAAGATCCCAACAGGGGAGGAATAGCCAGGCTGAGCGGTCTCAAAATATCTCCACGAATCTGGTATACAACGGGCGGTACGGGGATTACGAGGAGTATTACAGCAATGTTCATGTACGTCAGGAGAATGGCTTTCCGTCTGACAATCATGGATGTGTCTCGAAGATTTGCGGTAAAATAATGCCTGATTTTTACCCACATACTATCACCTTTGTGTTTCCGGGATTCAATGTTCTCTGGAATTTGATTCATATTATACTCCTGATACCTGATGGAGAAGTTGATCGTGCAAATTTAGAAAAGGGAAAATTAACTTATGATATACCGATCCCTAATTCATTATCGAAAGTATGTATGATAACAATTAAATAATATCAAAATAATATATTAAAAATATACACATAAAAATTTAATATACATAAAAGAATTGAATTTATATCAATGAACAAGGTTTATTGTTGTGAATAAACCCCCTGGCTGCACATAACAAGTTTAATTTGATCAGGCACAAAATAATGCTGATTATATTATAGATACGAAAAAATTATTACTTGAAAAAAATCGGGTCTCTGCATTTTTTTGTTATTCTATTCAAATTTCGGAATAGAATGGCCGGACCTGATACATACTATTTGAGGAGATGCGGGGTAATCATATGATACAGCTGGATTTTGATAAACAGGGAGGAATGGTTCCGGTAATAGCCCAGGATTACAGGACTAATGAGGTACTCATGCTGGCCTACATGAACAGAGAGGCCTGGGAGCTTACATTGAAAACCGGGATCGTTCATTATTGGAGTCGCTCAAGGAATAAATTGTGGAAGAAGGGAGAATCCTCGGGCAATATGCAGGAAGTAAAGGAAATCCGGGTCGATTGTGATGATGATACGCTGGTTATTAAGGTAAACCAGGTTGGTGATGCGGCATGTCATGAAGGATACAAAAGCTGTTTTTTCCGCGTCGTCGAAGGCAATGTATTGAAAGTGGACGGCGTGCGGGTCTTTGATCCTGCCGATGTATATGGAGAAAAAAAATGAAAAAGCAGATAAAATTGGGTATTCCCAAGGGGAGCCTGGAAAAATCCACAATGGAGCTTTTTAATAAGGCGGGATGGAATATCTCAGTTTCTTCGAGGAATTATTTCCCGTCCATCGATGACATTGATATATCGTGCTCGTTGATCAGGGCCCAGGAGATGGCCCGATATGTCGACAGCGGAGTCCTGGATGTGGGGCTTACCGGACTTGACTGGATTCTCGAGAATGAGGCTGATGTAGAGACAATATCGGATCTCATATATTCCAAGGTATCGACAAGAAAGGCTAAATGGGTCCTGGCTGTTCCTGATGATTCATCCATATCAAAGCTTGAGGATTGTGCCGGTAAAACTATCTCCACCGAGCTGGTCAATTTCACCTCAAAATATTTTCAGGAGAGAAATATCCCGGTTAATGTAGAATTTTCCTGGGGGGCCACGGAGGCAAAAGTCGTGGAAGGACTTGTTGATGCCATTGTGGAAGTAACGGAAACCGGGTCAACTATCAAGGCTCATGGATTGAAAATAATACACACCCTGCTGGAAACGAATACTAAGCTTATAGCTAATAAAGCGAGTATGCAGGATGAGTGGAAGAGCAACAAAATCAAGCAGATAGCCCTTCTTCTCAGGGGAGCCCTTAATGCCGGGAAGCTGGTGGGAATTAAAATGAATGTTCCCGAGGATAAGATAGAAAAGGTCGTGGGCATTATTCCCAGCCTGACAGCTCCCACGGTTTCACAGCTCTATAAATCTCAGTGGCTTTCCGTCGAATCAGTAATTAACGAAGATGTTGTAAGAGAAATAATACCGCTGCTCATTGAAGCGGGTGCTGATGGAATCATCGAATATCCGCTGAATAAAGTGGTCAATAAAAATGATATAATGTAGTCATCACACTGAAAGCAGGTAAAGACAAACTTTATTTTGTGCAATGATAACTCTACCGATGATGTTAGCAAAGGGATGTTAAACATTATGAAAAATAAAAAACTGTATCGGATAATTTCTATCTGATACAGTTTTTCTCATGAAGACAAAATATCAGTTGGCAATTTTATTCCAGGTATATAATCGTGCTGTTATGATATGCCCGGATACATTTGATAGGGCTTTTTGCCATAGATTTTTTCAAAATCCATTGCAAAGGGACAAACATTACAGCTGATTCTGACAACACCTTCTGCAACGATCTGAGCCTGTTCGTTAAGGACTCCTCTGGAGTCGATGTTGTTTCTCATTTTCATGATCGCACAATCGTTACATTTTTTAGCATTTTCCTTTACTCGATAACTGATTAGTGACATCTGTACCTCCCTATTATAATATAAACATTTTCCCAGTTTGCAATATTCAAGAAAATGTTAAGTAAACAAATCAATGAATCTATATATAATTTAGACAATTTTGATCCGAAAAAGCGAGCATTTTTTTTTAAAAACAAAAAAATTATAAAAGAATCATAATAAGTCATCATAAGAATGATGCCGGGTGAGTGTAACGACCGAAATAACCGTATTTTTTTAGTTCCCCTAATAAAAAACCTTGTTGATACCAGTCTCAATAAGGTAAAAAGTGATTGCCTGAAAATTCAATTTGTAGAACAGTAATAATTGTTAAAATATCAATAAGGGAAATAGATATTAATGAACTCAAAACCTGAAGAGACTCCGCAAATAAAAAACAGAAATTTATTCTTCTCAGTTATTTCTTTATTCGCCCTCATCCTGGTGCCTCTGTTTATCCTTTTTACGATCATGTATGCCGTGCTCACGAGTAGTTTGCCGTATGTAAGCCTTCTGAAAAATGCCAGGCTCGTGGAAACATTTATCCATGCAAAAAACTGGCAGATGGAGGAGCAGATAAAAGAAGAGATTGAACAGAAAGTTCATCTGGAAGAATATAAGGTCGAGTTTAAAAGAATAAAAGCTGATTACGATAGTAAACAGGCCCATGTGAATGCAATACAAAAAGTCACGGAATATGACACACTGAAAAAACAGAGGAAGGAACTGGCCCGCCTTTCCTGGAAAAAGGCTCCCGGGATATTCAATAACGAAAATGAATTTAAGCAATATAAGGATGATGAACTGCAGCAATTGGATATAAAGATTGATGCAATTGAAAAGTATCGCGATCAGAATGAAGATGAAATTGAACGTGCCCGGGATGAATTTTCCGATGCGGAAGACGCCTTTGATGATGCCATGGATACCATGGAGGATAAGGAAGAGGAGGCGCAGGACATCATCAAGTCTCATAAAAACAGCTTCATGGGGAAGATATATTCCGATATAGAGATCATCAGCCCGCCGCTCACCGAGGAATTAAACCAAAGGTTTATATCGGTGCCGGTTAAAAGGGAAATTGAAAAGTTTCTCTATTTCATGACCCATTATGAAAAACAGGTCGAGAATGGCAACGTGTATCGCGATGGGCTCAATCTTTCCGGTCAGGGCTTGCAGGATACATTGAAAGTACGGATTCCGGGTTTTGAGATAAGCCTGTGGGTTGAGGACGAGAAAAACGGGATCCCGCAGAAAAGGCATCTGCTGAGTGAAGTTTTCGTTGATAAAATAGATGAACTCGAAAACCTGAAAAATAGAACACTGCTTGCAAATCTTTTCAGATTTTCCGACTCAGGACTGGCCGAGAGATTCAGTCGCTCCTATTTAAAAAAAGCCCGCTTAACGATTGACAACGGAATCATTGCCATGGAAAAGATCGAACTTTCGGGAACAAGCGCTGAAAAGATGGAAGTATTAATGAAAGTATTGACGTGGGGGAAATATGCCGCTGTGGGACTACCTGTATTAGCACTGTGTATGATTCTTTTCATTATTTTTTCATCCGCAGAGAGAGAAAGAAAGATTCGTAGTTTGAAAAGAATTTTCATTTATCCAGGTGTTTTAATGATTGGTCTTGGTGTAATTATGGCAGGCATGGCCTTCAACATCAATAATATTCTCCCCGATTTATTTGCGAGTCCTTTCGTTCAGATATATATGAAGAGAATATTTCTGCTAGCCACGCTGCACGTCTGGGGACCGGTTGTTGCGGTATTTGTTGTTCTGGCAATCACCGGTTCTTTCTTAAAAACAGGAATTAGCGAAAATGAGAATAAATCATCTGCCGTCGATTGATCCACCTCATTACAAGGAATGCCGGTAATGATGGGATTGAATTTACAGGGACAGTTACTGTTTTATAAAAATTAAAAATGTCATACGCAATTGTTACCAACTCATTTATACGAGGTTGCCATGTCAGATCAATTGATGAATACAAAGGAAATAGCTGAATACCTGGGAATACATGAAAAACAGGTGTATGCCCTGATCAAAGCAAAGAGAATCCCCTGTACGCGGGTTACGGGAAAGTGGCTATTTCCAAAACATCTCATTGATAACTGGATAAATGATCAATCCAGGTTCGGTGTAGAGGGAGGCATTACTGAGACGGAAGGACGCCGGGACATGCTTCTCTCGGCAGGAAGTAATGACCCCATTCTGGATATACTGCTCAGTTCGATGAAGGGAAAACACGAAGAATTTCTTATATTTCACTGCAATACAGGGAGCTTGAATGGGCTTGATCTGCTGGCAAAGAATAATGTCGATATTGTCTGGTGCCATCTCTATGACCAGGAATCGGGGACATATAATATTCCATATATTAAATCATATTTCCCCGAGAAAAAAATCGCCGTGGTGCACCTCTTTTACCGAGAACAGGGTTTTCTTCTCGCGCCGGACTTAGCAGGGAAAGTACAGTCTTTTGAAGACCTTACCGATCGGCAGGTTAAGTTTATTAACAGGCAGAAGGGATCGGGAACAAGGCATTTCCTCGACTATAATCTCAATAAAAGATCCATTGATCAGCATAAGATAAACGGGTACGATAACGAGGTATATACGCATACCGAGGTGGGGCTTACCATTTTTTCAGGGAAGGCCAATGCGGGTGTTGCCACTATCGCTGCAGCTAAGATGTTCGGGCTCAGTTTTGTTCCACTGGTGAAGGAAAGCTACGACATGGTGGTTTCACAGGAAACTTTTTTCAACCAGGGAGTACAGGCCTTTATTGATACACTGAACTCCGACGATTTTCGCGGCAGGGTAAAGCCCCTTGGAGATTATGATTTCAGCAATTCCGGGAAAATTCTGTATTCATCTTCATCGTGATTGGGTATATCGATCTGCTATCAGGATTGGGACAGAGCCGTGCTGATATCATGAAGAAAGGTATATACTGCTTTTTCATACGCCTGGGGTTCCTGCTCCATTATCCTGAGTACTTTGCTGCCGATTACTATTATGTCGGCAAATCGGCCGATCTCAAGGGCCTTCTGAGCGGAATCAATGCCGAAACCTACAGCTACGGGCATTCCCGTTATTTTTTTAACCGTCTTCACGTATGCGCCCAGCTTCTTATTAATATCCTTCGCGTTACCCGTTATACCTATTCGTGATGTACAGTAAATGAAACCGCCGGCATAGTGTCCGATCAGAGCAAGCCTTTCACGTGACGTTGTGGGAGAGATGACATAGACCGGTTTTATTCCCTTCTCCAGGCAGGAACGGTAATACAGTCCGCCATCTTCCTCAAGGGGGATGTCGGGAACGATAAGGCCGTACATGCCGCATCGGGCAGCCTGACCGATAAAATTCTCAACACCGTAATTAAACAGAATATTGTAGTATGACATGAAGAGAAATGTAACGTTCTGATACTGGCCGGCCATATCCCGCGCAAAATCAAGACAATCTTTTACCGTTGTCCCGTTGTTCAGTGACGACTGGTTGGCGTGGAGGATGGTGGGGCCGTCGGCAACGGGATCGGAAAAGGGAATCTGTATTTCGATATACGCAACTCCTGCCCGGGCCATGGCGCCGATGAGTTTTCGATTATCATCAAAAGAAGGATAACCGGCCACGATGTGGGTCATGATACCTGGTCGTTCTTTCATTTCAGTATCCTTCTTCCACTTTTGATTTCAGGAATTCGATCCATTCCCTGTCTTTGAGGGCTTCGGCAATGATGAAGATATCTTTATCACCGCGTCCCGAAATATTGATGACGATTATTGCGTCTTTGCGGGAATTTTTCGCAACGGCGATTCCCCGGGCAACGGCGTGGGAAGATTCCAGGGCCGGGATGATTCCTTCGGTGGAAACAAGGGTCTTCAGGGCTTCCAGTACCTCTTTGTCCGTGACGGACTGGTATTCAACCCGTCCCAGGCTGTGAAGATAGGCGTGTTCGGGCCCTATTCCGGGATAGTCGAGGCCCGCCGCTACGGAATATGTGGGAAGGGTCTGGCCGTCGTGGTTCTGGAGAAAAACAGAGCGGTATCCTTCGATAATGCCCTCTTTGCCGCCCTTGAAGCGGACGGCATGCTTTCCGGAATTGATGCCCAGACCTCCCGCTTCCACGCCTATCATTGCAACTGCTTCATCTTCCAGGAAGGGGAAAAAAAGTCCGATAGCATTACTTCCGCCGCCGACGCAGGCAATGAGGTAGTCGGGATTCCTCCCTTCATATTCCATGATCTGCTTTTTCACTTCTTTGCCGATGACGGACTGAAACTCACGCACAATGACCGGGTAGGGATGGGCGCTCAGGGCCGATCCTACAAGGAGGTGTGTTGTTTCCATGGTTTCGATCCAGTTCCGGATCGATTCGTTGACCGCATCTTTCAGCGTCATGCTGCCCGTGGTTACCGGCGTCACCGTGGCCCCCAACTGCTGCATCCAGAAAACATTGGGGCGCTGGCGCTTTATATCCTTCAGCCCCATGAATATTTCGCACTCAAAGCCGAACTTCGCTGCAACGGTAGCCGTGGCGAATCCGTGCTGGCCGGCTCCTGTCTCGGCAATGAGTCTTTTTTTTCCCATCCGTTTCGCCAGCAGAGCCTGGCCGATGGCATTGTTTATTTTATGCGAACCCGTTTGTCCCAGGCCTTCAAGTTTCAGATAGATTTTACCACCCTTCAGCTTTTTAGTGAGATTTTCTGCATAATAAAGTGGAGTGGGTCTGCCGGAAAAAGTTTTAAGCACGTGATGATATTCTTCCATGAAACTTTTATCGCTTCGTGCTTCCAGGTAGGCTTTTTCCAGTTCTTCAAGGGGAGGGATGAGCATTTCAGGAACATATCTTCCGCCATAGACACCGAAATGGCCGCCGGTCTTGAAAGGATTTACTATGAGCTTTCTTTTCATTGGATTATTTCCAGTTCCGGAGCAGATTTACGAGAATTCTTACACCGTAACCCGTGGCGTTTTTGGGACGATACCCCCTCGGCTTGGAATACCATGCCGTCCCGGCTATATCCAGGTGCGCCCATTTGGTGTCCTGAATGAAATTTTTCAGGAAGGTGGCCCCGTGTATCGTCCCGGCGTTTTTTTCACCGGGTATATTGCAGATATCGGCCGTATCGGATTTAAGATTTTCTTCGTACTCGTTGTAAAGCGGCAGCGGCCAGATTTTTTCACCCGTATCCTCGCCGGCCTTTCGTATTTTTTCCGTCAGTTCTTCATCGTTGGACAGCAGGGCGGCCGTTATTTCTCCGAAAGTAACGACACATGCGCCGGTTAGTGTGGCAAGATCTATGATGTACTCGGGCTTCAGGGTTTTTTCCGTGAAGCTCAGTGCATCGGCAAGTATGAGGCGCCCTTCGGCGTCGGTATTGCCGATTTCCACGGTCTGTCCATTATAGGCGGTGAAAACATCTCCGGGCCGGTATGCATCGCTGCTGAGCATGTTCTCCGTGAGCGGTATTACGGCATGGATATTTTTTCTTATTTTCAATTCAACGGCTGATTTAAAGGCAAAGAGAACAGCTGCGGCACCGGCCATATCCATTCTCATGGTCTCGATGGAGCCGGAAGGCTTGAGGTTCATGCCACCGGAGTCAAAGGTGATGCCTTTACCTATCAGGGCGATTGATTTTTTTTCCGCGGGTGCGCCCCTGTATGTAAGGACAATGAGGCGAGGTTCTTTTTTGCTTCCCTGGTTTACGGCCAGAAGAAGACCCATCTTCATCTTTTTCAGTTCCGCTTTCCCGTAGATTGTGCAGGAAACATCCTTCAGAGAGACCATGCCTTCCGCAAGTTTTGCTATACCCTGGGGATCACTGTTATATGTTGTATCATTTACAAGGTCGCGGCACAGGAGCGTGTTGCCTGATATAATTTCTACTTCCTTCAGGATTGATGCAGCTTCTTTATTGTCGCTGCAGAAGGAGGCATGTGCAAGAAGGGGTTTCTCGTCATTTTTGGTTTTGAATTTGGAAAATGAATAGTTGCTGAGGGTGACACCTTCAGCAAGGGATCTCAGTGTTGTCTCATCAGTAAGTTTTTTAATGACCGGTATGATGATATGAATAGTGCTGATTTTCTGGTTTCTGCACAGGGATGTAACATTACCTGAAGAAATCCGCAGGGATTCACCGGTGATATCCTGCTCTTTCCCCAGGCCGCAGATAATGAGAGACGGTGCTCCGCTCAGGGGAACAAAAAGCATATCCCCCTGTTTCCCTTTAAATACGCTGAGATCAATGGTGTTTGCAGCTTTTTGTATGCCTGCGGGCAGTAATGAGGCGACTGAACCATTCTGTTCTTCCGTGACAAAAAGAGCGTAAGTATCGGTCGTTTTATAGATCCGGGCTGATTTTTCAACCGTCAATTTCATGAAGGACTCCAGGTAAATAATGATATCCCGCAAAACAGGATGTGTTCACCACTAAACATGAAAGTGATGATGTCAAGAATAATAGCACGAAAGAATCTGTAAATATTTCAATTGAATAAAAAAATTTTTGACGTAATTGAATGCATGGGATATGAATGATTCCCGGGAATTGTTTATCAGGAAAAAGCATTGTATTCCCGTATAAAAGGTGCACAGTGAAATTTATCACGGATTTTCACATTCATTCCCATTTTTCCATTGCAACCAGCAGGAGGCTCATTCCCGAGTACCTGGAATTGTGGGCACGCATCAAGGGTATAAATGTGCTGGGGACCGGTGATTGCATTCACCCCGGCTGGCTTAAAGAATTGAGAGATAAACTTGAACCGGCTGGAAACGGTTTTTACCGGCTCAAAGACCAGTATCGGCTTCATGAGTCAAAAGCACTGGCATCGTCCATTCTGCCCGGCGACATATATTTTATGCTTACCGGTGAAATCAGCAGTATTTATAAAAAGGACGGTCGTGTACGGAAAGTACATAACGTATGCGTATTTTCCGACTTTAATTCGGCACTGGCAGTTCAGGCCAGGCTGGACAAACTGGGAAACATAACATCGGACGGACGGCCCATCCTGGGTCTCGATTCAAAAATACTTCTGGATATGGTGCTGAACGCCTCACAGACCTCTTTCCTTATACCCGCCCATATCTGGACCCCGTGGTTTTCCGTTCTGGGGTCGAAGTCGGGATTCGACCGGCTTGAGGAATGCTATGAGGATCTCACCGGCAATATTTTTGCCGTAGAAACCGGACTCTCGTCGGACCCTGCCATGAACTGGACATGTTCGTTTCTCGACAGGTTCAAACTCGTATCAAATTCCGATGCCCATTCTCCGGACAAGCTGGGTCGTGAAGCGAATTTATTCGACTGCGAACAGAGTTATCGCGGCGTGTATGATGCTCTCAGGGGAGACAGCGGATTTGAGGGAACGATCGAGTTCTATCCCCAGGAGGGAAAGTATCACTATGACGGACATCGGAAATGCGGGATATGCTGGGACCCCCTGGAGACCATAAAACACAGGGGGATATGTCCGGTCTGCGGCCGGGAGGTAACGAAGGGAGTCCTCTACCGAATGGCGGAACTTGCTGACCGGACCGATATATCCACGGCGTCGGAGAAAAGAATGTATTACAGCATTACACAGCTTTCCGATCTCATTGCCGAAATACTTAACATTAAAAACAGCGGCGCTCAGGCGGTACAGAGGGAGTATTTCAACCTGATACGGTCCACAGGTTCGGAATTTTACTGTCTGCTTTTTGCCGATATTGAAGAGATACGGGAAAACAGCTCTGAAATCATGGCGGAAGGAATTGCCAGGATACGTCGTGGTGAAGTTATCATCGAAGAAGGATTCGACGGTGAATTCGGCAGAATCCGCGTGTTCCGGAAAGGAGAAAATGAAATGTTCGAGGGACGTGGTCTTTTCCCGGCCAGCCTTCCTGAACATGTCGGTAAAGCAGAGGCATATCCCGATCAGTGGTCTGTAAAATTTGATATATCGGCCTTCAAAGCCCTTGCTCCCATGAGAAACATTTCTGAATACATACCGGTGACCGATGGAAAAAAACTCGAAAGTCAACCGGCAGACTCGTTTACCGAAGAGCAGCGTATGGGGATACGGCACGGCAGCGGTCCCTGCATGGTTATTGCCGGTCCCGGTTCAGGAAAAACAAGGATACTCACGGAGAGGATATCCCGCCTTATTAAAAGCGGCGAGGCTCATCCTGAGAATGTCCTTGCTGTTACATTCACCAACAATGCCGCCCGGGAAATTCGGGACAGGCTGAGGAAATCACTGGATCCCCCCTATCCTGAAATTATGACATTCCATTCTCTGGGTCTGTCAATTTTAAGGAAGCACTGTTCACGTTTTAATCGGGACGCCGGTTTTGACGTAATTGACGGAAAGAGGACAGAGCAGATAATCAATACAATCTGCGGGAATAAAAGAGAGACCGGCAAAATAATAAGCGGCATAAGCAGATACAAACAGGGTATTACCGATGATATCAATTCGGCCGACATCCTCGATGAATATGAAAAGGAGTTGATTAAGAGGAACTCCTTTGATCTCGATGATCTTATTCATCTGCCGGTCCTGCTCCTGTCGGAAGATGAAGACGTCTGCGCAAAATACAGAAACAGGTACCAGTGGCTTCTCATAGACGAATACCAGGACATAAACCGGCGGCAATACCAAATGGTTCGCCTCCTGACCCATGGAGAAAATCCCAATATATTTGTGATCGGCGATCCGGACCAGGCAATCTATGGATTCCGCGGCTCCGATATCCGGTTCATCCGTTCCTTCAGTGAGGATTTTCCCTCGTCTCGGACTCTGCGTCTTTCCAGGAGTTTCCGTTGTCCCGATGCAGTGCTTGCGGCAGCTTCCCAGGCAATCGGATCAACACAGGTCATGACCGGTGAACGCGGTGGAATTAAAATCCAGATACAATCGGTTCCGACGGAAAAGAGCGAGGCAGAATGGATCGCTTCAACAATCGAAGCCATGATTGGCGGTGTCAGAAGCTTCTCCATGGACAGCGGCGTCAGTGACGGGTATTCCATTGATGGCGATAGCGGTTTTTCCGACTTTGCCGTTCTGTGTCGTTCGTCGTTGTTATTCGAACCGATTGTCGAAGCCTTCGGCAACCATGGCATCCCCTGTCAGCAAATAGGCCCGGACCCCTTTTACTTTAATGAACCCTATTACGGAACGATACGGCTGCTTCATCATGCCTATTATAAAAATACAGGAAGTGATTTTCCCGATGAAATTGTAAAAGAAATCAGCTTGCTGATTGATAACGAGAAGGACATGCTTACCGTCACGGAAACGGCTTTACGACGAAGAGATGCGTCTGCAGAAGAGATTAAAAAATTCAATCGCTTCTGCAGCAGGTATGAAAACTATACGGATTTGTTTCAGGCCCTGGCGATCAGGAACGGGGTTGATGACCTGGATATAACAGCCGATGCCGTTTTTATCATGACAATACATGCCGCCAAGGGCCTGGAGTTCAATCATGTTTTTATTCCCGGCTGCGAGGAAGGAATAATTCCTTTTACGATCTTCGGCGGCAGGGAACAAGAAGAACTTCTTGAAGAAGAACGACTGTTTTATGTGGGAGCCACAAGGACAAAAAGAAATCTTTTTCTGTCCCACGCCCATGTCCGGCATATAAAAGGTCGTGTTCTGAAACAGCCGGCCACCAGATTTTTAAAAAAAATTGAACTTGACTTGTTGAATTTTAATGAAAGAATATTTTTTAAAAAAGAAGATGAGCAGCAACTGGAGCTGTTCTGATCGGTCTTTTCAGGAGAGAAAGTGCGTTACATGAAATTATTCGGGGCATTTATAATGATTACGGCATCCCTTCTTTTCGAAGGGTGCAGCAAGGATATAATGACGGAAAAAGAAGGCAATAACTCCTTCTCAACGGCAAATCCCCTGGTGCTGCAAAAACCGGTCCAGGGATTTCTTGATACTGCCGAAGACATTGATTTATACTCTTTTTCAGTCGATAACCTGTCGACATTGGATATCCGCCTTTCGGGAATAAAGGGAGTGAACAATGCTTTTTCAGTCTGGAAAGGCGGTGATCAGCCGGTACTTATGAAGCTGGTTGATGACAACAGAAAATCTTCCCCGGAAAGAATGGCCAATTTCTGCGCTGAGCCCGGGATGTATTATATCTCAGTACAGCATGGAGACCGTGACCGTAAAAGGGGCGCTACGGATTCTTCCTATACTCTCACCGTAGACTACCGCGATTCCCTCAGCGAAGAGATCGAGCCAAATGATAATCGAATGCAGGCTACCCCGCTGACCATGAACAGCGAGATAACGGGATATTTCAGCCCCGCTTACAACAGGCTCAATGAACAAGGCAATCCGCCATTCCGGGAAGAGGACTGGTATTCGATACAGGTGGAACTTGACGGGGAGAAACCGCTTTTACTCGACGTGGTGCTATCCGAAGTTCCTGGAGTTAACTCCATCATCAGCTTTTTCGGAGAAAATACTGAACCTATCGCTGTGACAGATTATAATGCCACGGGAATGGCGGAAGAAATAAAGGGTATGGGTATTACCGTTTCGGGAACATATTATATCATGATCACCTCCAGGGGATATCAGGTTCAGGATGAGAAGCCCTATTATCTGAATGTGTCCTCGCGTGAATACGACTCAACTCATGAACTGGAACCGAACAATAGCCGGGAGAATGCCAATACAATCGGTAATAATTCCATCTACGCAAGGTTTAATACGCCTGACGATCGGGATTTTTTCCGGTACGAGGGCAGCGCTGTTGCAGGCGTTTACCGCATTGAAGTTCAGCCCGACGAGACAAGTGATGTTGTACTGGCTATATACACGCAGAAGGGGAAACGTTTGATCGAGATAAATAACGCACCGGCGGGCGGGAAAGAAATATATCCCAATCTGAGCATCAGGAATGAATTTTATTGCGAGGTCTATTCCAAGTCTCCTGTTCCTACCGCATCAAATGAATACACTCTGCTTGTGGAACCCCTGGAGAATATCAGGAATATGGAAAACGAGCCCAATGACAGTAAAGAATCAGCTACTCTTATCATCGATGATTCTCTCCGGGGCTACATAAGCAGGAAAGATGACAGGGATTATCTCCTGGTTCAGTATGATTCCAGGAGAAGAGTGGAGTTTGAGATCAGGGGCGTTAAAGATGGTGTCATTAAGGTTTCAGTTACCGATCCCCTGGGATATATTTTAAAGTCCGTGAAGGTTGTCGGTGATTCAGTACAAACACTTACTGAAATGATAGACAGAAAGGGATATCTCATCATTGAACCTGAGCAGGCAAATTATGAAAATCCCTATGAAATAAATCTGCGAGGGCATAAATAATGAAAAGGTTTTATGGATATAGTATACTGTTGTTTTTCTCTATGATTGTGTTGCTGACCGCCTGTAAGACACCACCCGGTATTGATGGCCAGGGGGGCGATATTATCCAGCCCGGGGCTTACAATGTAAAATTCATCGCCCTTGACAGGAGTATTACTGATCCAGCCATGGACAGACGCACGTATTATAAGGTATTTATAGACAAGGTGGAGTCGGGAAGGACCACGACAGGCCTGGAATCGCAGGAAAAATCCTTTGAAACAACACTGAGCAGCAATCGTCATCTTCTCATGGTGGAAAAATGGATTCTTGATGAAAAAAAGGGTCAGTATATAAAACTTAACAATATAGAACAGCCGAAACCCAACTATATCTATTTTAGCGCTTCGGCCAACAGGATTATCACAATTGTCATGGAAACGGATAGCGAGGGAAAGGCGCGTTTTATTGTTGATTTTGGTAATTGAAAAATGAAGGGTTTATACGATGATCGCAGCCGTCTTATGCAAAGTCGGCTGCGATTTTAATAAGGGAACCTCTATAAATCATTATTTGGATGTTCCCTTGTGGGCACAAACATCGGGAAAATAAGGTTTTTTCATTTTGTAGTTAATGAAAAACCTTATTTTTAGAGGTGCCCATAAATGACTTAGATGGCATCATCTGCCTTGCTTTTGCTGCTCGAGACCTGTGCCTCTTCGGCATAATACTTCCGGGCTACTTCCATGGGGACAACATAGTCCTGCCTTGCGTTCCAGAAGATGAACCCCTTTATACCGGCATCATGCACAGCTTTGATTTGATACCGGACATAATCATCATAGGCATTGGGTCCCAGTTTCATTTTAAATGCCTGGATGTAAGTGACTATCTGGGCGCTTTTTGTCCGTTCAGCTGCTTTCTTAGAGGTAATATATACCGTATGATAAGGATCATTCTGCAGCTTCTTGCTCCAGGTGTAATGAGAGGGATAGGCCATGGGGCAGATAACATCTACAACCTTATCCAGACCTTCCATGCGCTGTCCTATCAAGTCACTGCTATTGAGGGGAATTCTTCCGAATACATCGGCGGCAATTTTAACGTTGTATTTTTTGAGATGGTTTTTTGCTCTGAGCAGGAAACCCTCAATAAAGGCATAACGGTCGTTTAATTTAAGGTGCCTAAGGCGGCTTGAATCATTAAACCGGATATAGTCAAACTGGATTTCTTTGAATCCGTTTTGGCATGCGCTTTCGGCGATTTCCAGTTTTTCCTGTATAACGCTATCAGGAATAGGATAGGTTTTCAATCCCTCGGGGAATACGACGATCCTGGCGATACAATGTATGTTATTATCCTGGCAATACTGAACATTTTCCGGCGGGACAATGCATTTCTTATATCTGGAACTCTGACAATCCATGACGAAGGTATTGATATTGGACTTTTTTGATTCTGACACAAAGCCCTTGAGCTTTTCAAGGCTTTTAGCCGAGACAATATTGAGATAAATTCCCCGATAGAAATCAGGATATGTGTATACAGCGGATTTGACCGGTTCTGCCTGATCTTTTTGCTTATCGCTGGCGAAGATATTATTTTCCGATGCTTTGCTGATGATTCCAAACTGGCTTTCAATGACGAAAAATGCAGCAACGACAAGTAAGGCTAGATATGCTTTTTTCATAGTATCCCCGAATATATATTTTTTATCTGGTGAGCAGTTATGCGTAAATCCATGCCGTGAATTATGCTATTTTATACAATATCGGCAGTTGCAGACAGATTTAATACCACAATCATGGCTGACAGTGTCAAGATTTTTATATGTTCAGAAAATTTTTAAAAATGTTCCGGGCATGGAAGTACAATTCCTATGTATATTTAATTATTAAAAAATAACTATTTATTCGGTTGACGTTGATATCATTTTTTAGTATTAATAATACAGAGAGTCTGATTTTTCTGCACTTCCCACATTTTAGGATAATCATTCACCTATACAATGATAATTATTCAGGAACAAACGTAACTTGCATATTCCAAAAGAGACCATTGAGTTGATCCGTGAGAGATGTCACATCGAAGAAATTATTCAGCGATATGTTCCCTCACTAAAAAAAAAAGGTAAGAACTATCTCGGGCTCTGTCCCTTTCATAAAGAAAAAACCCCATCCTTCACCGTGACAGAGGACAAACAGATATTTTACTGTTTCGGATGTCATACCGGGGGCAATGTCTTTACTTTCATTTCAAAAATTGAACGGCTGGATTTCCCCCAGAGCGTAAAATTTGTTGCCGATATCGTAGGCATTGAAATTAAAGATGAAGGCAGGAACGATGAACACCGTATTTTTGATGAAATGATTCGTATTAACACCTATGCCATGAATCTCTACAGTAAATTTATCATGTCAGCATCAGGAAAGGAGGGCAGGGATTATATAACGGCCCGCGGCATAAAACCCGAGTATATTGATACTTTCAAGCTGGGATTCGCGCCCGATTCCTGGAATTTTCTTCTCAACGGATTGAATAAAAAAAAAGCCAGCCTGAAACTGGCAGAACAAAGCGGTCTCATAAGCGCTTCACAGAAAAATGAAGGACAGTTCTTTGACCGTTTCAGAAAAAGGATCATTTTCCCGATTTTTGACATCAATAATCGTGTGGTTGCTTTCGGGGGAAGGGTTATCGATAATAGCAATCCCAAATATCTCAACTCTCAGGAATCGGAATTATTTAAGAAACGAAATATTCTCTATGGAATGCATACGGCCCGTGATCACATTCGTGAAATGAACCGCGCCATTATTGTGGAAGGGTATCTGGATGTTCTGGGCTGTCATCAGGAAGGAATTAAAAATGTTGTCGCTCCACTGGGCACGGCCCTGACGGAGAGCCAGGTACGCATGCTGTCACGGTATTGCGGGGAAATAATTCTTCTTTTTGATGCAGATTCGGCTGGAATAAATGCGGCACTCAAATCGCTGCAGATAGAGGACGATGTGACCGTGGATATACGGATAGCCACGCTTCCTGAAGGGGATCCCTTTGAATTCATCCAGAATAAAGGGGTCCGCGAATTTATGGCCATTGTCGACAAGGCCCAGAAACCAGTGGATTTCAGAATATCCAGAATTATGACCGTTGCACAGAAACAGGGACCGGTAAAAACATTGATGCAACTTTTTTCAGCTATTTCAAGTCTAAACATGGAGTCTGAAAGGAGCATTTATCTGAAAAACATCAGCTCAATGATGAAGATAGATGAAAACGCCGTACGAAGAGATTTTTTAAAATATATCAAAGAAGGCAACAGTACTAGTGCGTCATCTGTCGATAATAAAACAAGCAAAAGCTCTGAAACTGAAAATTTCCTTACCAGGGGATACAGGGATCTTATTAAACTGCTCTGTTTTTATCCCGAACTGATTGACAAGGCCTATATAGATTTCTCCGAAGATGAAATCACTGATGCCGTATCCAGGAAGATATATAACAAAATTATGGAACTTCATCACGCTGAATCGGGTTTCTCTATAGATAAATTATTTGACTTTTTTGTCGACGGAATTGAAATGGACTTTTTGAACCGAATATTACATGACGATTTTTCTCTGGAAGACCCCAAATCTGCATATTCAGAAATATATCTCAGTATGAAACTTTACGAGATCGATGGTAAAATTGACAAATATGTGGAATTGATAAGAAGCAACCACCCGTCACTGAATGAATATCTGACAGAAGTAGAAATCCTGAGAAGAGAAAAAGAAAAGCTTTCCCATTACATTTACAATAAAGGTAAAACACTGCAATAATGTGGTTTATTGACATTTTAGATTTTAATCTCAAGGATTGAGCAGGGGATTAAAAATTCTTAATTAAGGATAATATCAATGAGTAAAAATGATCTGGTACTGGAAAATATCGAAGAAGTTAAAAAGCTGATTGAGATCGGCAAGATAAACCATGAAATAACTTATGATGAGATCAATGATATCCTTCCCGACAAGCTTCTCAATTCAGACAAGATTGATGATATTTTCATATTACTGAATCAGCTCGGAATTGAAGTCGTTGAGGAAAGCACGCGCAAGGCGGCGAACGCGCCGGTTATTCCTCTCCCAGCGAAAAAGAAAGCAGCCTCGAAAAAAGCCTCGGCAATGTCAGATGATGCCTCCCACGTAGATGATCCTATACGTCTCTATCTAAAAGAGATCGGCAAGGTATCGCTTCTTTCGGGAGATCAGGAAGTGGATCTGGCAAAAAGAATTGAGGACGGTGAAATCCTCATCGAGAAGGCCGTTATCAATTCAACACTGCTGGTGAATGAGCTTATAAAGAATCACTCCAAGGTGAAGAGCGGCAAGATAAAACTTACCGAGGTAATGCGAGTCAACCGGCTTTACTATTTCTCCTCCATTGATATGAAAGATCTGGAAAACCGTTATACTGAAAAGATGAAGATCATCATCGAAGAGGATAATAAAATCCTGAAGATGACGAGTAAACTCAAGAAAGTTGATGAAGACTCGAAGGATGCCCTTGAGTTGAACAAAAAAATCGATGATTCGCGTATACGGATCAGGGAATCTGTTTCAGATCTCGGTATTAATGAGGGCGAAATAACGAAGATGTCCTCCAAGATACAATCCATGGTTTCCAGGATCAATGATACCTACTACTTCTTCAAACTCATTGAGGACAAATACAATAAGGACATAAAGGAATTAAAGCATTTCGCCCGCAAGGTGGAAAAAGGGGAAGATATTACAAAGATAATAAAGGAATCCAATATTCCCAATGAAGAAGAATTGCTGGAAATTGTCAAGGATGTCCGCAACAATGAACGCAAGATCAGAAGGATAGAGCAGGAAGCCGGAGCCTCGGCCGATGATATTATGGAGTGGGGAAAGCAGATCGCCCACGGCCAGAGAAAAATATCAATTGCGAAAAAGGAACTGATAAACGCGAATCTCCGTCTCGTAGTCTCGATCGCAAAAAAATATGCCAACCGGGGAATGCATTTTTTCGACCTCATACAGGAAGGCAATATCGGTCTAATCAAGGCCGTTGATAAATTCGAATACCGGAAGGGCTATAAATTTTCCACATACGCAACCTGGTGGATCAGGCAGGCAATCACGCGAGCCATTTCCGATCAGGCCAGAACGATTCGGGTTCCCGTACACATGATCGAGCAGATCAACAAGGTCATGAGAGAAACCCGTTTGTTCCAGCAGGAATTTGGCCGGGAACCCAATCCCGAGGAACTTGCCGATCGCCTGGGATGGCCCGTAGCGAAAGTAAAGGCCGTAAAAAATGTTGCCAGGGAGCCTATTTCCCTTGAAACACCCGTAGGCGAAGAGGAGGATTCTCTTCTGGGCGATTTTATCGAGGATAAAGAGGTCGATTCTCCTGTTAATACAGCGGCATATCGTCTCCTTCATGAACAGATATCATCGGTCCTCAATACACTGCCGGCCAGGGAGCAGAAGGTAATACGAATGAGATTTGGACTTGATGACGGCTATTCCCACACCCTTGAGGAAGTTGGATATGTTTTTAAAGTAACCAGGGAACGGATTCGTCAGATCGAGGCTAAGGCGCTCCGCAGACTGCGACATCCCACCAGGGCAAGAAAACTGAAAGACTATCTGGATTATATGTAAGATTGGATTTCAGTGTCATGTCATGTGTGTTAATCCACTGACATGACACGATTGAATCATTATGGCAATACGGTCACAGTTTAAAAAAATATCAATTATCGGTGCCGGATCCTGGGGCACATCAATTGCGTTGACGATCGCCGAAACGTATCCTGATATTACCATATACATGTGGGCATATGAAAAAAATGTCGTATCTTCCATAAATAGCAGGCATGAGAATATTCAGTTTCTACCCAATGTTATTCTGCCAACCAACATCCGCGCCACGGGAAGCATCAGGGAAGCCGTATCAGATTCCGATGTCATCCTCATTTCCACGCCGTCAAAGGTAATCCCGGACATTGCTCAGCGGATTCATAAACATCTTGATCCCAAAAGCCATGTGGGTTTTCTGACAAAGGGGTTTTGTAAATATCAGGATGAAGTACTGACCATATCACAGACAATCGGAAAAATTATCCCGGAACTGAAGGACCGGGTAGTCGCCATATACGGACCGAGTCATGCAGAAGAGGTGTCACTGCACTACCATACCTGCCTCAATGTGGCGGGTAAAAACGTTACATCACGGAAGATATTCATACATTTTTTATCGTCGCATTCCATACAGTGCCGGGAAACTGATGATATCATCGGTGTCGAGATGGGAGGTACCTTGAAGAATCCCGCCGCCATCGCGGCCGGAATGATAAGTGTCCTTCCGAATTGCGGAGATAATCTGTCTGGAGCGCTCATTTCCGAGGCATTAAAAGAGATGCTGAAGATCGGGAGGTTGTTCAATGTTCGTGACGAGACTATCATTGATATCTCCGGTCTTGGAGACCTGGTCGCCACGGCTCTCAGTGACCACAGCAGGAACCGTCGTTTCGGTAAAGATATCGGCTTGCAGATCATAGAGAAAGGGAATGCGTTACGTTTCATCGATCGTGTCCTCCTCAGGTTCAAACCACAGTTTGTCCTGGAAAAGATGAGTGAAAATCTTCACTATCTGGCGGAAGGTGCCTATGCCATTGAACCCCTCATTGAACTGGCAGAAGCAAATGGTATTTCAATACCCGTTTATCGCTCTTTGTACGAGGTGCTTCTGAACAAGAAAGATCCTTCATTGCTCATCGAGACGATCAAAAATCCCGATAAGTTTGAGGAAATATACCGCCGTACTAAAATCCAGATCAGCGACAAGAAAAAGGGTCTGGAAAATGTGGGGGGCAGGGCCTTCAGGAGTATCATAGAAGGGAGGGTCCTCTCGTCATTTATTGCAGCCGATGGCAGCTCATCTGATACGCCTATTCCCCTGGAAAGTGTTATCAATAATATCAATGAATTGAGAAACCAGAGTAGCCTTTACGGTTCGAGTGTTGAAGAGAATAAAAGATTAAATGCCATAACAGACAAAAATTATGAGAAACCCCTGAAGAGACTTATCAATCATTATGTTGATGATGTAGCTGATCTCTACACTGTTTTCTTCAACAGGACTGGCATGATCATCCTCTCATTTCTGAGAGTGATAAACAGGTTGTCAGGCAATGGAGGAATCCTGGATATTTCTGGCGATGTAGACCAGATCCGTAATTTATCTGATATGGGAAATCCTCTGTATGTCTGCTCTTATAGTTCTATTTCTGACCTGTTTATCCTGATTTTTTCAATAAAAAAAGCCCGTCTGCCATTCCCCCGATTCATGGTAGACAGTGACAAGGTGAAAACATCGCTGGAAAAAATGGCTATCAAGCTCATGGGGGGATTTATCATTGATGCATCAAAAATAAACAATATCGTGTACCGGGAAGTAGTAAAACAATACCTGTCAACGTTGACCGAAAATGGGGTCCCCTTTCTTTATTTTCCCGAAATTGCCCATAAAACATCAGTTCAGAACGCTATAGGAGCTGATTCATTTTATTCTATGATTTCAGATATCATTTTCCGGCACACTGTTGAAATTCTTTTAATACCCATGGAATTGTCATATGCCAGTTCCATGGATGAATCAATCCTGTCATTGATGGCGCTTAGAAAACATATGAGCCGCAGCGCTATGATCAATTTTTCAGAGCCTGCATTTCTTTCGGAATTTACCAAGGAAACCGAATCTATTACCACTTTAGGAGAAAAGGTACAAAAGATATGGAAGCGTGATAAAAAAATATTTCCCCATGTCATGGTATCTAAAATCCTGCAGGACAATAACTTTGAAATTGAATTGAAACAGCTGGAATCAGCTTCATATAAATATTTCAGAATATTGCAGGTTTCTCCTCCCAGCAAAATGAAAAAGTTTCTCAATGCCGGGGTAAATTCTCTGAAGAAGGAAAAGACGATTATAAAGGAAAATGGTATGCTGAAAGTCCTGAAAAGGATGGAGGTTGAGAATTACGCCGCACTCTTGTTAAAGTAATGCATCCGCTGATAGATTCTGCCATATAGTGTATATGTCCGATGAGTTTTTTATCTCCACCGCCATAGTTCTGAATTTTAACAAAATTCCATCATAGATAAAATGAATTTTTGATTTAACAGGAGAATCTGCAGACTCAAGTGAACTGTCATGCGGTACAATGACAATGTATTTCGACAGGGAGAGAATGTAAATTACCGAATCAAGATTGTGGTAGTGGTATAGTGTATGATAAATTTCTTCAGAGACATCGGCAATGGTCTTGATTCCCATATGGGCGAATGTATCAGTAAAAGATTCAAATCGGTAAATATGGGCGGTTACTTTCATGTCGGATTCAAGAAATGAGGCAATGATGTTTTTTAATTCGCTGCCAATTCCTGCATAAAGATCGAGACTGACATTCCTGGGGAATTTTAAACTTCTGACGAGAACGGACCGGATCATGTCACAGAAATATTCGAAAGCACTGCTGGAAAAATATGATGATGATGATATGGTTGCGATAATTCTGCTTTTTTCAACGGGATGCAGATAACGCGCCAGTAGTATATAGGAAAGCCTGTCGTCCCCGCTTATGGGCAGGGATGTAACGGTATCATTTTTAATAAGATTTCTTCCCGATTCAAGAATGGTCTCGGCAACAGGGATAAGGTTATCATTCCCTGTAAATATAACCGGTGACCACTTACCATCGATTTTTTCAAAGAGAGCGGTCAATTTGGCAAAATTATTAACAGTGTGATGATAGAAAATACCCTTTATATAGCTGCCCTTGTCTTCTGAGGCGGGTGTTTTTTCAAAACCTGCATATTCTTCCATGAGAGAACGATATGCACTTTTAGCCTGGCTGACTGAAATATCATTGTCGACAAAAGATTTGATTGCATCCTTTATTCTGATAAGCAGAGAATTTGATTGATTTTCCGTATTCATTATTCTGCACAATTTAAGATTTACTTTGTAATATTATCGGTTCTGGCAAAACTGTGCAACGGTTTTTTACAGAGAAGATATTAATTTTTCAGTTATAGAAAGGGCCGTATCGTATATACGGAACGAACCGGTAAAAAGCAGTACACGGTTGTCCACCGGCAGACCTGTAATGTTTTTAAGAAGCTGGTGCTCGTCCCGGGAAATGGAATGGAACCGTGGATGTCCTTCGATCTCTGGATCATAACTCCGGTTATCATCGCCCGGACCATAATAATATAGTATGGGAATCGAAGAGCCTTCCAGTAAATTGAAAATATCTTCATAGTCCTTATCCTTCATAACGGTGATGATGGCGTAAATTCGGCCAAGCATATATTTTACACGTATGGTTTCTATCAATGCACGGATAGCAGATGGATTATGGGCTGGATCAAAAATAACGGGAGGTGTCTCCTGGATGATGAAGAAACGGCCAGGAACCTGTGTATCAGATACAGCCATCCGCATCGTTTCTAAACTCAGTTTCTTAAAAACCGGCATGAGCATGATAGCTGCAGTCAGTGCCAGGGAGGCATTTCGCATTTGTTCATGTACGGGTGACTGAAGATTTACATTCTGTAAATGAATCTCTTCGTTGCTGTAATTAAAATCATAATTAAAGCAGACATGATGTGGCATGGATGGAATCCTGGCGCACCTGAAGTCTTCGCCGAGAGTAAGAAGTCGGGAACCCATGGATTTGCTTTCGCGTAAAAGGATATCACGGATTTCGGGATCATGGTTGGAAGTAATGACCGGGATATTTTTTTTTATGATGCCTGCCTTTTCAGCTGCTATTTTATCTATGGTTTCACCCAGTATGGAAGTATGGTCTAACGAAATATCAGTTATAATAGAACAAAGGGGGATGATTATATTTGTTGAATCCTTTATTCCACCCAGGCCTGTTTCAATGATGGCAATGTCAACCGAACTTTCATGAAAAAAGAAGAATGCAGCTGCTGTGAGAACATCGAAATAAGTAGGTGTAATGGTTGGAAATGAATTCATTACCTCGCGGATTTTAGTCAAATAGTTCCCCAGTACTTCGTCATCAATTGGCTCATTGTCCACCAGCATCCGTTCATTAACGCTGTGTAGATGGGGCGATGTATAAAGACCGGTTTTGTACCCGGCAGCTTGAAAAATAGTATTGAGGAACCATGCCGTGGAGCCTTTACCATTGGTCCCGGCAATATGGATACATTTTATTTTACGATGAGGATTGCCGAGTTTATCAAGAAGCAAAATAATGGACTCAAGGGAATAACCGGTATATCGAGTTTGTTTCTCGTTATTTATGAGTTCCCGGAGTATGTCTGTAGTCATGGCTGTGCCGTATCGGATATGCTCGCCGTTCTATTCTGCAGGGCATCCTTGAGTGCCTCCCTCATAATTTCCAGAGGAGCCTGCATCTCGGTCCATAATTCGTATTGCTTTATTCCCTGGTAGAGAAGCATCTCGATTCCTTTAATAACATTGCAGCCCCTGCCAGTGGCCTCGGTGAGAAGCCGGGTCATGTCAGGAGTATAAACGATATCAAAAACCGTGTGACCGGCATGAAGTACATTTTCCCGCAGGGGCGTATTGTCAGTGTTGGGCGACATGCCCACCGATGTAGTATTTATAATAATATCTATATCAGCCATATATTCCCGGGTTATTTCATCAAGGGATATGATTGAGATATCGTTATATTTTTTCATGAGGTCCTTGGCCAGCATGGAGACCCTGGATATATCTCTGCCGGCTAGCGTAATGGAAGCGCCCTGCAGGAGGAGCGTAAAGGCGATGGCACGGGCCGATCCTCCGTTTCCGAGAATGAGTATGCGGGCTTTTTCCAGAACAGGATGTACTTTCTGCAGTGCCATAAGGGCGCCATAGCCGTCAGTATTATATCCCCATATAATTCCCTGCCTGTTTACAAGTGTGTTGACAGAACCGATATCGGAAGCGAGTTCATCGATTTTATCTATATATTGAAGTACATCGATTTTAAACGGTATGGTGATGCTGGCTCCCTGTATAGCGAGATTTTTCATAGCTGCCAGTGCCTCTTTTATCGAGGTGGGTTCAAATGCCAGGTATACGGCGTCGATATTTTGGGCCTGAAAGGCGCGGTTATGCATGCTGGGTGATAGTGAGTGTTTTGCCGGATTGCCGAAGATGCAATACATTTTAGTTTTGGATGTTATGTTCATTCTTTCACCCTGAAATATTCAATGTCATCACGCTTTTAATATAAAATCTGGATACAGAATTTTGTCAATGGAATATTGCACAAGTTTTCCTATCTTTGATATTTATGTGCGCGTAATTAATGCTAAAAAATTTTAATCAAATCCAATAAAATATTTACATATGTTTCAATATTTCCTATATGAATTATGGAGAAATCTATAAATCATGGTTAAGAAAAGGATGGTTCCTTGAATGGACACAGTTGGGATAATTATAAACGCTAATGCTAAAAAAAACAGGAAGATGAAAAAGGACCTGGAATCATTATACAGGGAAATCGGCGGCCAATATGTCGATGTACAGCTTACGAGCAGCCTTGATCAGCTTAGTGCTGTAATCCGTGATTTTAAAAAGAAAGGTGTATCCTACCTGGGAGTGGCCGGCGGCGATGGATCACTGCATCATGCCATGACGCGCGCCATGGAAATTTATGGAGAAGGAAATGTGCCGCCTCTGCTGATTCTGAAGGGAGGGACCATGGACAATGTTTCCAGGTCCATTTTTCTCAAAGGAAAAGGTCCGGAAATATTGAAACGTCTTATAAGCCGGTTGAAGAGGAAAGAGGCTATTTCACTGCAGACACGAAGTACAATGAAAATTAATGATAGTTACTGTTTTCTTTTCGGAACTGGATTGGTCACTAATTTTCTGAACGAGGTATACGGTGGCCGGGAAAAAGGCCTGGTCAGGAATCTCCAGGTTATATTTCGTGCCGTGAAGGAAATAGTGAGCAAACCGGCTGGAGCATCCATATTTGACGGGATATACGGTGAATTCATTGTCGATGGGGAAAAACTGGATATTACCTATTCATCAGCTATCCTGAGTGGTACCGTTGAACACATCGGTATGGGGTTTTCGCCCCTGTCGCGTGCCTTGGAAAATCAAAATTCTTATCACGCCATTATCAGCGGTATTCCTCCCACCACATTTCTGAAAAACCTTTATAAGATAAAAAAGGGTAAAGCGATATGTCACCCGCTGAATTACGATATTTTGCTGAACCGATTGCTTATCAAATGTCCCGGCCCTTTTCAGTATACCATGGATGGAGATATTTATGAATCACCGGGAGAATTGGAGGTTGTGCTGGGGCCGCAGGTTAACCTTGTATCGGTATAATGCCCACTCCTCATGACAGCAGCATCAGGAGATGATAATCGTTGCAAGGAAAATGGCTATGGATAAAAAGAAATTGGCATCGATTATAAATTCATATCTCAGCGTTATCAGATATCTTATTTTAACCAGTCTGTTGATAAGTACTGAATAATAGAGAAGGGGGAGTATCATCAGCAAAAAGAGAAATTGTCCTTCCAGGACTACATGGATTATGCACATCAGACTTGTGAGTGCGGTAAGAGTATGTGTAATATATTTGGCCGCATCAATTCCGAGCCAGATGGGGATAGTGTCTCTACCCATGATGAAATCACCCTGAAAGGCTATGATGTCGATGAGGATGTGCCGAACCGTAATCATAGTGATTGTGAAAAGAGAAATAAATAGAATCGATGTCCATGGAACATGTGTATTAATGAGAGGAAGCAGTGTCGTGACAATGAGCCACCCTAAACCTGTAATTATTTTGGAATTGTAGACTTTGCGAGCCAGGGGAAAGCTAAGCGAGTTCATTATTCTTTTCACAGGAGATGTAAAATAACTGAATCCGAAGATGTAAGAAAACAGTAATAGAATAATTTGATCTAAACCGGAACTTCTCATCAAGTAGAACGACATGGGAATCGAAACCAGGGAAAAAAAGATGAGGGCTTTCCCATATTTCTTATAAATTCCATATTTATATGAGTTGCTTTCCCGCAGGAAGGCCCTGTCAAAATAATTATTGAAAGAATACATGGAAAATATATACAGCATGGAGACCACGGGGTAAGTTAACCCATGCTTTGCCGTGATTGCCGATTGAATAAACAGTGTCAGCATAAAAGCGAACAGAGATGAAATAATATTTGTCCTTGTTATAAGTTCTATTACATTTTTTATGTGCTTGATGAAGAAATTGCTGTTCCTGAACTTAATATCATAGAGCTTCTCAAGAACGTTGTTGATAATCCATCCCGGCGTCGATGCCCCTGCTGTAACAAGAACTGATTTTGAATCGGTAAAATCCTTCCACTGAAGTTCCTTTTCAGTCTCCACATGGAATGTCAGGAGCCCGTTTTCCCTGCCTATGCCGGCCAGTCTTGATGTATTGGCCGAGTTTTTCCCGCCTACGACAATAAGTGTATCAAATTTTTCCTCTATGGCTTTTCGCACGTCATCCTGCCGATGCCGTGTCGAATCGCAGATGGTGTCCATCACCGTGAGATTTTTCAAGGATTTTTGGAGTATCGGAATGATTTTTTCAAAAAGGTCCCGGTCGAAAGTGGTCTGTGAGACCAGCAAATATTTCTCTGCAGGTGGAATTTCAGCTGCCTCAGTTGCTGATGCTATAATAGTCACACCTGCCGATGCATAGCTTTTAAGTCCGATAACCTCGGCGTGATCGCTGTCACCCAGTATGATGGTATAATGTCCCTGTCGGGAATATTTTTTTATCAGGGATTGTACATTGGCCACGCGCGGACACGTCAGGTTAATGCACCGTGTGGCCTCACTTTTTAGATAACGGTTATCTTCAATGGGTATTCCATGAGTTCTTACGGCAACTTGCTTCCCCTTTATTCCCGAGAGATCATGGATTGTCTGCAATCCCCGACGGTGAAGAATATTCACTGTCTGTGGATTATGTATGAGAGGGCCGTATACAAAAATCGTTTCGTCGTTATTGTTGAGTTCATTGACGATCCTGAGGATGGCATTTCGAACACCGAAACAGAATCCCGAATGTTGAGCCAATTGTATTTTCATGGCGGGTTAATTCATTTTCATATTAAGAACATCTTCCTGGTCTTCCGGCTCATCAGGCTGTCCGAATTTTAAATTCAGCGGATCCCTTTTATCCATGGGGGATTCGCCCCTCATATCCGCTGATTCCCCCTTCATGCTCGCCCTGGGCCTGGAAAAGGTCCCTTTGAGTGGTATGGTGATTTTACCTTTATTGTCTATAAAGGATGAAAGCAGAGGCTTGAATTCGGCGAACACTGTTGACTCGGGATCAAGTGATATGGAGAGGTCCAGTTTCGAATTTGGAAAAATTGGGGCCATAATTATATTACCGGAAATGGTCCCGCGGATGTCTGTTCCCGATATAAGAAACTGTTTTATTATCATCTTGTTGTTGGCAATTTCAGTATCGATCTGAATAGAAGATATTTTGATAATAGGAGGCAGGGATATTCCTCCCATGCTGTCGGGGAGAGTCATATTTTCAAACTTGCAAAGGACGTTTTCCGTCATTAATTTGATAGTGCCGTCCGAGATAGAACCGGATTTGGGGTTAAAGGATACATCAATATTCCCGTTAATATTTCCGTCAATGCTCATCTGTAGAGAGGAATACTTAATACTGCTGATCTGAAGGTCGCCTTTGAAGGTATTGCTGAAGAGAAGGGAATAGGGGTTCAATGAGAGATTGGCAAGGATCTGCTTAATCGACAATTCACTGCCGTTTTTAAAAGTAATATAAATATTCTCAAAAAAGGAGTCACCGATAAAACTGATGTCCATATCCTGAATAAAAATATTCTGGAAGGCTTTTTTTTCAAGTTTCTGCAGGTGCTGACGAATAATCATGTCATAGGGAAAAGTAAATATGAAAAAAATAAATGTCACAACTACAGACAGCATTAGATATGTCTTGAAAAAAGGAAGCTTGTAAATATCCTTTATTTTCCCCAGTACGGATTTCACCGTTACTATAATACTATTCTTTATCTCAGTGATGTTCATTTCGTTTTTCTATTTCTCAGTCGATTTTATAGCTTTCAAATTTAATGGTGACATCATAATTATTGCGTTCTTTTAAGGCTTCATTAATCCTGAAATAACTCACTTTAATAAGCTTGTTGGAATTTTCCATGTAATAGAGAAAATCCATAACACCCTTTATATTGACGCCTTCAAATTTAACATCAGTAGTGATTTTTTTAAATTTATTCTGGATGTTGCTCTCATTGTCACGGTTATAGGCCTTGTTGTCTATGATATTGGCCTTCCGGGCGTTGTCCTCCACGAGAGTGGAAACAGAGCGGGTGTCGCGCAAAAGCTGGTCCATTTTATCGCGCTTTTCCTTAATATCACGGAACTGTTTATAGACAGAATCCATCTCATTCAGGCGCTGAATATTGGTTTCATATTTTTCATCTATGGACTGCTTTAGGTTTATTATGGGATTAATTATTCCATAGAACAGGACCAGTATGGCGAAGAAAACTCCCATTATCTGAATAAGTCTTTTTTCCCGTGGAGTCAGCTTAATCATTTAAGGTTACCTTTTACTTCTTCATTCTTTTTTTTCTTTATCGTCATGGAAAAACGTACTTCATTTTTTCTTGAGGATTTGATATCCAGATCGACCTTTTCAAATTTTCCACTCTGAGAAAGCTTTGATTTAAAATCATCGATATTCTGTGAAGAATTTATGGTACCGTCTATGCGTATGATGCTTTCATTTATTACCATGTTTTTAAGGCTGAAACTCTCATCCTTTGAAAAAAGAGAAAGTGAATCGTTCATGAGGTCCAGAATTGAGGAATTATCGGGTACCAGTATGGTCAAATTTTCCAGTTCCGATTTTTCTTTTTTTAATTTTTTTCTGGCCGCATCAAGCGGGTCATCCGGTGTGCTGCGGTCGTTGAAATATTTTCTGTAATTATTCATAAGAAGCGAATCGTAATACCTGTTAGATTGTGATGTCATGAAGAAGGATATAATAATATTAATCAACAAGACTAATGCGGACAGGCCCAGAAACATACCCGAGAGGTAATATATTTTTTTTGAAGAGCGCGCCAGGTCAGGGATGAACTCACCTTTTAAAAAATTTATATATGAATTCTTTTTATTTATATATGCCAGGAGAAGGCCGAAGACGATGGGAAACTGGCTTCTTATTTTTTGATCTTTATAATCCTCCAGGAAGGGCATGGGCACAACGGTGATTTCCAGTTCCCTGGAGATCTGAGATGAGAGCCCATTGATATTGGATCCTCCTCCGGAAATCAGTATCCGGCTGAATTCTGCTGCGGGATTGTCGATTCGGTATGCCCTGATGGTGAGCATCAGTTGTTCGTTAAGGTCGTTTATGACCTCTTCGGTGATGGAAGATATCTTTTTTAATTGAGGTTTTTTAAAATTCAGGTTTTTGTAATAGTCTCTGTCCAGAATATTTTCGTATGAAAGTATATCAGTATTAAGATTTTTAAAAAGAACAGCCGCTTCATTTTCCGCTACTTTAAGATATTCGGCTATGGACTTATGGATGTCGTTCAGAGAAGTCGAAATAGAGCGTGTATATTGGAGACGTTTATTCTTAATTATATTAATGATGCTTTTATTATTACCAATATCGAGCTGAATGATTGTTTCATCTTCAACGGTATTGAAGTAGTTGTAACACTCGAAAAGCGAATTTGCTTCAAGCCCCATCATGAAGGGGGTAACAGTGTTATCCTTTAGAGAGCGTATAAAATCGTGAACCGTTTCCTTGTGAGCCGCTGCTAAAAGAATCTTTCCCTCTTCACGACTTTCACTTTTCAGAGACTGGAAGTCCATGACAAGGTCGTCGATTTTAAAAGGAATATTTTCCTCTGCTTCGAAGGGAATGGCTTCGGCAATTTTTTGAACATCGCTGAATGGGAAGGAAATGTTCCTAATTATGGCCTTTTCCATGGGAAGGTTTGTCAGCACCTTGAATCCCTTGATCGGGTCTTCTCCAAGCATTTTCAGGATTGCATTGGAAATGGCTTCATCCCTGTTGGGATTGTCAAGATCTATGTCTTCACAGGACAGGGACTTTATTTGAAAATCACTGAAACCGGTCCGTGCCTTGATCATTTTTACGGTTGTTGTTCCGATGTCTATTGCCGCGATATTCTCAAACAAGGGAAGACTCCTGCGCGATTATTCTTCACACCAGTATAATATTTTTTTAGTATCACGGTTATAAATTGCCGTAATAATAACCTTCGTTCTGCCCACAGCAGCAGTTGCCTGTATCTTGAAAATATAGGATTTTACTGTGATATACTTCTGGAGTATGTCAAATGCATCATCGTCATCAATAATTTCTTTAATTTCGTTTATTGAACGGAATGGCTGAATCAATCTTCTTCTTATTACTTCAGACACTTTATCATCGGTCATATTTTCTGTCAATGCTGATATTATCCGGTATGGAGCCGTATTTATATTAATTTTATTGTATTCATGAAGGAAGTCGTCACGCTTTCCGTTAACCCTGAAATAATCAGGCAATGCACGACTTTTCTCTCTTCCGATTTCCTTGTCCTTCATTTCGGTGTCAGCTTTCCGGTTGTCAGGAGAGGTATTACTTTCAGTCAACGACTGTATCTTGTCCATGTCAAGAGACACATCACCCGTGTTGCTATCGACTAGATTTTGCTCGAGCCCGGAGTTGCCTCCGCCGAGACCATAATAAATCTCTGGAGTCATATCCTTGAGCATAAGCACTTCATCAATACTGTCCATTGCCCCGTTTTTTGCCGAATACGAGGGATTTAATGAAAGATAATAATCGGAGGTTTCGGCTCCGTATGGCATCGGTGTATCATCAATATCGACCCAGTCATGCATGATGTCGGCAAAATCCATGGGAAGACCCATGTTGAGAAAAAATATCTGGGCCATGTAATAATATTTTGTTTTTTCCGTAAATTCATTGGCAAAGGCGCTTATATTAATTTTGGAATTTTCATCGGAGATTTTAATTTTCAGTGTGCCGTCATCTATGGGGATCGCGGGATAATCAACTGCCCAGAGATCATCGTAGGAATCAATATTTTTATCGGTTTCCTTACCTGTTATCATCTGGGCGGCAAGTCCCTTTTTATCGGCCTGGAGCATATATTCGCCAAGCTTGACACCCGATTTAGCCAGCATGCCGGCCTTCAGCCTGTGGTCGAATTTGCGCATATAATTGATACTTGTCTGGGATGTTACGATAAAATCAGCTGTTATTGAAATAAGGACGGTGGTGATAATAAGAACCAGTATGATAACGTATCCTCGGGAATTGGTAAAATACCCGAATATTCCCTTCCGGTACAGTTTGTCCTTTCTTTCAAAATAATCTTCAGTAAAGGCGGCTGCCATGTCTCTAAGGCTTTTCATCTGAATGCCCGATTCCCCTAGCTGCTCATATCGACGCGGGACAGGAAGATGAATTCTTCCTCCCTGCCGGTATAGGTTTTTACGCGAATTTTTGTTCTCATGGTTTCCGGGAAACGCTTTGTTTCCCGCGAGTCCCAGGTGTCAGTCCAGTCGTTGCGCATCTTGAATTCAATTTTAAAGCCCATGACATTTTCAAGGATTTTTGATTCGGAACCGCCGCTTTCCGGATCATCATCATAGTGGGGCTGTTCACGCCTTACCAGGTAGAATAATTCATGTATTTGCGGGTCTTCTTTGAGAAAATACCCGATCTCATTGACATCACTGACATGGACTGGTTTTTTTATACTGCCCATAACATTAAAACTACGATGGTTTACCGTTACAAAATTAACCGTACTATTGTCTCCGGAAACGCTGCCGATAAAGGCGATTTTTGGATTATCCTTATTGAAAAAAGCGTTAGAAATGTCTGAATCAATTTTTGTCATGGCAAGATTGATATTTTCATAGTATTCGGAATAGCCGGTTATATCCTGGATTGTTTTTATTATTGAATGATATGATGTGTAGACCATCACGAGAATTATGGAAGCAATGGTTGAGGCCACTAATATCTCGATAAGAGTGAATCCGTCATGATTATGGCTAATACGGGACAGCCTCTTAATTCGTTGGATAAATGTATGATATGGAATATTCTTTTTCCCGATCATTTTCTCTCCATGTCACCGTTATCTCTGTTTCCTTGGCCGGCAGGGGACCCAGGAGCGGATGTTCAAAACGCTGTGTCACCCTGTTAATGAAAAAATTTTCATATTCCTCCACTGGTTCGTGATTCAGATCGGTCCCCCTCATTTTGCTGTCTATGAATTCATTCATTTTACTCTTCGCAATTATCATTGCCCGGGTATAATTTTTAGCTCCGCTCATTACATTTATGCTGGTTGATATACCTGAATAAATGCTTAATAGAATTATGGAAAGAATCGTTACGGCAATCAGGACCTCTATGAGGGCAAAACCGCTGCGACTGCTTTTTTTGTTCCACCGGGGCATGGGTTACTGAGCCCCCTCATCTTCAAATGATTTGTATTCCTTTGTAACCACCGGTTCCTTCAGGTACTTGTGAAGAATTACGGACCATCTGTCTTCATTATTTACAAGGACGTGGATGATGATATTGTCGGAATAACCCTGCTGATAGAAAGGAACCAGTATAGTCCCGTTTCTTGATATTTCTCCATTGGAGAAAAGAACCTCTTCAATCATGAAGGAGTCGGGGAAGCCACGGTGTTGCAGCATTTTCTTATCGTTCTCAATAAATTTTCCGTCCTTAAGGTTGAGAACGGAAAGCCCATTGGTTCTGCTATAAATTTCTTTCATTACGGGATCGTCGGAATCGGAAAATTCATCGCCGGTGCCGTGAAGATGTATGGCAAGAAAGTTGGTATGGCTGTTGAGAAAACTGTCGTCAAAGGTTTTAGCAATAATTCCTGTCAATATAGCCATGTTTTCACGCTCACTGCTGAAAAAGGTTGTGAGCCTGGGTGTTACAGCCAGGGCCATTATTGATAATACTACGACAACAATGATTGTCTCAATCAGCGTGAATCCCCGGTTGTCAAAAAAATAGTTTCTAGTATGACGCATCGTTGTTGCCCGGGACATGGTTATTGTGCATGCCTTGATAATGCAGGGTTTTATTCCCAGCTCTTCAAATCGGCATTGAATCCTTCTCCCCCTTCCTTTCCGTCAGCGCCCAGGCTCACGATCTCGAAATCAGGGTCATTCTCCCCGGGAGAACGATACTGGTATTCATTTCCCCAGGGATCCTGCGGGATCTTCTTCATGATTTTTTCTGAAACCAGAACCTGCAGGCCCTCTTCGGTAGTAGGGAAGTTTCCTTTTTCGAAGGCGTATTTTTGCAGTCCCATTTCAAAGTTCTTCATCTGTTGTTTCGCAGCGGTAACTTTCGCTTTTTGCGGCATGTCCAGGAACCTCGGTACAACCAGGGCTCCCAGGATAGCGATGATGGTTACAACAATCAGGATTTCAATCAAGGTCATACCTTCTTGGCCGGACATTGTCTTCCCGAACTGTTTAAATCGGCGAAATATTAGTTTTAGCATGTCATACTCCTTGTTTGTTGAAATAATTTCTGTTTTTGAAAAAATTAAATGTCATTTATTGGACAATTATAATGATAATCTGTTTCAGATTATATTCACACACCGGTTATTGCATTATTGCACCAGGAGGCTCATCTCCATAATAGGCAGCATAACCGAAAGGACAATTACACCGATAATAATACCCATGACGATGATAATCAGCGGCTCAATAAGGCTCGTAAGACTGGTAATGGTTAAATCAATTTCTGTTTCATAGACCTTCCCGATGTTCAGAAGCATGGTATCAAGATTATCGCTGGCTTCACCGGCTGCTATCATTCCCAGGACCATGCGGGGAAGAAAATCGCTTTTCTGAAGAGCATTGGAGATAGAAGAGCCTTCGCGTATTTTTTTTGATGATTCGGCGATTTTTGCCTCAATCACCTGGTTTCCCACAATTTTTTGAACTATCTCAAAGGATTTTATAATATCAACCTTATTATTCATAAGTATGCCCAGGTTCTGGGTGAAACGCAGGACCAGCAGTTTGCGATACAGGTTTTTAATCAGGGGAAGTTTCAGTTTCAACTCATCGATTTTCAGCCGTCCTTCAGGAGTCTGTATATATCTTCTGAAAAGGTAATACGCTGTAATTATAATAACGGGAATCATAAACCAGAAGTGTTTCAGTATATCGCTGATAAACATGACAATTTCCGTGGAAAAGGGAAGGTCCTTGTTCTGGTCTTTGAACATTTCCGAAATGGCCGGAATGATGCTGACCATGAGAAAGATGACGACGATGGACGCAAAGGTAAACATGAAGAGAGGATAATAGAGTGCGGCTTGAACCTTGCTCTTCAGGATATTCTTTTTTTCCTCCATCTCTGCAAGGCGTTCAATGACATGATCCAGGGAACCCAGGTTTTCGCCTACTCTGACCATGTTGACATACATGTCCGAGAAAATGGGACGATGACGCAACAGAGCGTTTGAAAAAGAAGAACCCTCCTCGATTTTTTCTTTAATATCGGCCACAACATTACGGAAGTGTTTATTATCGATCTGGTCGATGATATCGGTAATGGCATGGGGCAGGGACATCCCGGCCTTAAGAAGCGTAGCCAGTTGACGCGAAAACAGCCCAATTTGCTTTGAAATAAAACGAATGCTTATCTCGTCACTTAACCGTTCCATGAGGATCTTTATTTTCCCCATTTCCTGATGGGAAGATTCTTCACGGACCACATCATGCCGGGAGATTTTAACCAGATATAGGCCCTGCGCCCTGATTTTTGTCCGCGCCGTAGATTCAGACGAAGCATCAATATAGTCGGAAACGCTGTCTCCCTTCTGGTTCAGTGCCTGGTAATGAAAAATCATTGTCAGGTAACCCTCAGAACTTCTTCCACCGATGTAATTCCTTCGATAACCTTATTAAGTCCGTCTTCACGCAGGGTCTGCATGCCCTGGCTTATGGCAAGATTTTTTATCTCTTCAGAGTCGGTCTGCTTAATAATCAGTCTTCTTATTTCAGTTGTCACCGGTAATAGTTCATAAATACCGGTACGGCCGGAATATCCCGTATTGAGACATTTATCACAACCTTTCCCGGCATAAAATTTCCCTTGTTTCAATTGTGACGGCTTTAGATTGAGCTCGGAAAGTACTTTGGGTGTCGGTTTATAAGACTCCTTGCAGTGTGGGCATATCCGACGTATAAGACGCTGGGCAAGAAACGCATTGACCGATGAGGCTATGAGAAAAGGCTCAATGCCCATATCAAGGAGACGGGTTATTCCACTGGCAGCATCGTTGGTGTGAAGTGTTGAAAAAACCTGGTGTCCCGTCAGTGCCGACTGAACCGCTATTTCAGCTGTTTCCAGGTCGCGAATCTCACCGATCATTATAATGTCAGGGTCCTGGCGAAGTATGGATCTCAGACCCGTTGAGAAGGTGAGCTCTATCTTTGGTTTGACCTGCATCTGTCCGATACCGTGCAGCTGATATTCGATGGGATCTTCAACGGTAAGAATATTAACATCGTGCGTATTGAGACGCACGAGCACGCTGTAAAGAGTTGTGCTCTTGCCGCTTCCTGTCGGTCCTGTTACCAGGATGACTCCATGTGATTTTTTAATGAGTTCATTGAATACATCAAGATCCCTTTTTGAGAATCCCAGAGAGTCAAGATCAAACTTCATATCTGTTTTATTGAGAAGCCTGAGCACGACCCGTTCCCCATAGTGGGTGGGGAAAATGGAAACCCTGATATCAATATCCTTGCCGCTGATCTTGAGCTGTATGCGTCCGTCCTGCGGCAGACGGTTTTCCGCTATGTTCAGGTTGGCCATTATTTTTATCCGGGAAATGACAGCTCCCTGATATTTTTTCGGCGGAGTAAACTGCTGATAGAGTATACCGTCTATACGGAACCTAACGATAAGGTCTTTTTCAAAGGGTTCTATGTGGATATCACTGGCCCGTTCATTCACTGCCTGTTTTATAATTGTATTTACAAGCCTGATTATGGGCGCATCATTCGCCATGTCAGAGATGTCTTCTGTCTCTGATATCTGGCTGGAAAGTATTTCGAAATCGGACTCTTCCAGGTCTTCGATCACATCGTGGGTTGTTTCATCCTTCAGGACGTCATAGTGTGTATGGATGAGCCGCTGAATCTCATCCCCTATGGTAAGTACTGTTCTGAATTCAAATTTAGGGAAAAGCATTTTAAGATCGTCCAGGGGCTGGACATTCAGGGCATCAACGAGAGCGACGTGAATATATTGTCCCTTTTTCTTGAAAGGAACAATTCTGTTTTTATTTAAAAAGTGCGTGGGTATATTTCCGAAAAGATTGTCAGGATCGTCGAATTCGATATGAAGTTGCGTATCGATCCCATAGTGATCACCGAGTGCTTTCAAAATCTGTTCCTGGCTGCAGACGCCTTTTTTTATAAGGAGTTCACCAAGCCTGAGCGAAGAATTTTTCTGAAGAAGCAGCGCCTCCTGCAGCTGTTCAGGCGTAATTATGTTCTGCTCTACCAGTATTTTCCCAAAATGTTTTGTCTTTGCCATGTTTGTCTTAATTTTTCACCGGATTCTCAATCTGCTCTGACTGTCACGTTTCTGTTTGGTTATGGCGTCAATCCTGTCCTGCTTGGTGACGATATGAGGAGTAATAAATACAAGAAGATTCGTCTTTTTATACTCCGTGGTTTTATGCTTGAAGAGCCATCCAAGAACGGGGATGTCACCAAGAAGAGGAACTTTTGTTTCCTGTACGGATTTATTGTTGGTTATAAGACCGCCCACAACTATGGTTTTACCATCGAGAACGGATACCTTGGTTTTAATGTCACGCTTGCCAAGTTTTGGAGGCACGGTGGAAGAAGTGTCTGTTGTAGTGCCGAGTACGGAATTTATTTCCTGGTAAAGGTCCAGGGTTATCCGATTGCTGTTGGTAATATGCGGCGTAATTTTGAGTTTAATACCCACTGATTTATATTCATAGGTATAGAACTGCGTACCAGATTCGCTGATACGGTTATTGGATGCTACGGGAATTTCCTCGCCCACATTGAGTTCAGCTTCCTGGTTGTCGATGGTAAGAAGCTGCGGTGTGGACAGGATATTAAAATTATTATCGGTACCGCTGGCATTGAGAAGGACAAACCCCAGCATGGAGGTATCGGATAGATATCCAAGCTGTAGACCCGATGCAAGGGGGACCACAAGTTTTTTACCATTCACCGATGAAGTGGAATAATCGGGAGGCGACCCCATGATGGACGATCCACCGAACATATTTGTGCCGGACTGTTGTCCCAGCATCCAGTCGATTCCGAAACCCCATCCATTTTCAGCATTGACTTCAATGATGAGCGCCTCAATAAGCACCTGCTCTCTCACGATGTCCAATTCCTTGATTATCCTGTTTATTTCTTTGAATTCTTCAGGCTTTGCCGTGATGATGAGTGAATTGGTTTCCTTGTTGGCAATGATGGAAAGTTTTGTTTTCTGCTGCTGACTGACAGGTTCGGTTTTAGTGACCCTTCTTGATTTGCTGGATGATTTAACTTTCTGCGGATTATTCGTTGATAAGGGAGTAGTGTCTATTTTTGCAGACTCGGAAAAAGGAATTCGCGATAATACTTCGGCCAGCTGAACAGCGTCGGCATTCTCAAGGTTGACAACATTGATAAACCCCTTGGGTGTAGCCCCCTCGGGAAGGTCCTCGGCCTGTTTGTCCAGTGCCGAGGCAATCTTGATGAGACCGTCTATTTCCGAAGATGTGCCGCTCACAATGATGGTGTTCAACGGCATATATACGACGATGTCGGTCATTTTCGATTTCAGGGGTTTCAGGGTGTTGGCTATTTCCGTTGCATCGGCATTTTTAATTTCGAGAAGAAAGGTGACTGAATTCTCTTTGTCAGGTGAGATGTTTTTCTTTTCGCCATCGACGATTATTTCAACATTTTTCTTTATAGCCTCCTGAATGGGGAGAACTTTAATCAGGTTGCCTGTTTCTACAACGGCAAGGCCTTTTACTTCCAGAATTGATTTCATTACATCATAAGCCTGAGATACGGGAACTTTCTTTGCGGAGCTGATGGATATCTTGCCCTTGACCTTGTCATCCATAATGATGTTTTTACCGATCAGCTGGCTCATGATGTTTAGGAATTCTGAAATTTCCACATCTTTAAAATTGAGAGCAAATTTTCTTTCTGCTTTTTTCCCTTTACTTGCCTGTTTTTCCTGGGCATCGGCAATGAAATATGAGCGCAGAATGGATGAATCACAATGAAGGAGATCACGAGAGATAAGAGGTAAAAAAAATAGGGTGAGGACCGCAAACAGTGTTATTATTGCAATAGGATATGCTTTTCTTTTACCCATGAATAGTTCCTTGTGATGTTTATTCTGTAACATTGAGATCGAAGGTAACCAGGCGGCCGCCCCGCTCTATATCAACCGTAATTTTATTTTCATTTTGAAGAGACTGCCACATTTTATATAATTTATCCGTGCTGTCGATCGTTTTTCCATTAACACGTTTGACTATATCACCGCTTCTTGCCCCAAGCTTGTAGAGGATATTGTATGGCCGGACCTTTTTCAGCTGATATCCAACAATTGCACCATTTTCCCTGTAGGGACCGGCCAGCAGTCCCTTCATGGCATTATCGAGGTCATTCATGACTTTTTGCTTGATCTCGGCCCTGCTAATATTCTTTTTTACAAGATTTCCGCTCGTGTCAGGCTGTGCCGTGGATTGGTGCTGTTGAGGTGTTTCCTTTTTTCCATAGAGTTCGAGAACACTTCTCTGCCCATTGAGGTCCAGGTGGACTCTATCAGTGCCAATCCTAATTAATTTATATCCGTATACATCATTGTTTATTTCACTGTTTATTTTGTAAAGGGCAAAAATCTGTGGTTCCTTTTCGCCTGCTTTCCTGACAAGGGCCCGGGCAATACTGGATGGTCCAGTTATGGTTCCCAGGAGCGTGAGACTGTCCAGCGAACCTGCTGAAGGAGCTGAAGATTCCACTGTTGACGCACCCGATGAGTCAGAAACCTTGAAAAAACCCGATTCGATGATGGGATTATAATCTTCCAGGGATTTTACCGTTTTTTTCCGGGTTGTTTTCAGTTCCTTTTTTATAACAGGGGAATAGGATGGAGTCATGTTATATTTGATTACATGATTGATAGTTGAAGCGGTGATATAAGAGAATATAATCACTGAGGCTATATTCATCATATGATATTTAAAATTCTGCATCACCATTACCCCTGGATAACCGACTGCTCATATCCCTTATCTTAAAACCAATCACGTCAAGCAATTAATCGAAACCTTACAACTGTGAATAAAATGTTTTTTTAAAAAGCTTATTCCAGAAGTAGAAAATACGTTTCCTGTTGAATAGTATTGCAATAAAAATAAAAAGTATAAATATGAGAATTTTATATCGATTAAGATAGGGGAAGATGATCCGATAGTTTTCCCCGAAAGAATAACCCAGATAGAATAGAATAGAAGAAGTGCAGACCAGGGCTATGAAATCTATCAAGAGAAATTTCTTAAATTTCATTTTGATAAGTCCCGCTGTCATGAAAAGCATGTTTCTTACACCAAATGGCACAAAGCGTCCGAAGAATAAGGTTTTGCTGCCATACTTATCAAAATACATCTCCAGCTTCCCAAGTCGTTCTTTTGAAAAATTCTTATTAAAGAATTTGATTTTGTATAGTCTGCTGCTGGCAAGAATTCTTCCGCCGGCATACCGTCCAATGGCATATGCTACAATGTCACTGGAATAGGCTCCCAGGAAGCATCCGGCAAAAATATAATAAGTGTTTTCAGGAATGATCGTGGCTGCTATAGAGGCTGAAATAATAAATACAAGATCCTCTGATATGGGGAAACTGAATCCAGCCAGGACGAGAAGGGCAAAGGAAATAAAATGCACATACGGTGCCGCGTTGGTAAGTATAGTAGCTAATAATTCCATAGAATTTTCCAAAAAATAAGTAATATGAATATAGTATTATCGATCATTTTACGATGAAAGACTCGGAACAAATGGCGGGCATGCCTTTCTTCACCCATACCCGGATTTTTGTAACGCTTTTGCCTTCATTGTTTGTGATAGTTCCCAGATCCTCTATGTTGCCGATAGTTTCAATGGAAAATTCATAGAATTTCTGTACATGATTGAACGAATCGGTCAGAAGAATTAAAACATTTTTATTTGTGGGATGCTTTTTAGGTATTCCCTCAAAAGAGGAGTGAGTCTCATGAATGTTTAATTCTCTTTTTCTGTCAAGATCATATTTTCCCGACATGGCAAGGAGTTTCTGGACATACTTACGGTCTTCCATTTTTTTTACCATTCTAATTAATAATAATTATTGAACTATGACTACTGCATGCATATCGTAAAAGTATTAAAGAAAGATGACACAAAGAACAATTATCTGGAAATTTAAGCAATTATTTGTAACAGAATATTTTAATCACTTCACAGAAAAATCTTTATAAAAGAACACCCTTGTAATAATCTATCGGGATTCCCTTATTATCAAGCACAATATTTGCAATAAAATAATATACGCGACCCATTAAAATTGAATTTTTAATGTTCGATTGTGAAGGCAAGCGGCAGAAAAGATAGTTTTCAGCAAAATAATCAGGATAACGGAGGATAGTAAAATGAATTTAATAATTTAAGTCGACCTGTGTTTTTTAATGTACTTGACGCTATAAATAAACATTATATCAATTGAAAGAATTCATCATCCTGTAAGGCATTATTTCAAAAATAAAGAAAATAGAAATGATTAAATTAAGAAGTAAAATTATTCTCATAGCGCTCACCTCCGTTCTTATTCTCATACTGCTCAGCCTTGTTTCGCTGACTATATATTTTAATGTCACCTATCCTGAGAATAGGTTGAGAGATTTTGTGTCCAATTTTTGCAAGGAGAACCTTGGAAAGGCTGTTAAATTTGAAGGAGTCTCCATCAAATACTCAGGAAATATAATTGTAAAAAAATTCAATCTGTCTATCAGCAGTGACTTCAATGATAATATAAGCTTTATACAATCAGAGGAGGCCGAACTGGACATCAATTTTCTAAATTTATTCAGGAATATAGTTAAGGTTGAAGGTGTTCACTTTGGGAAAAGCACCATTTCCATTCAGAAAACATTCGGAAAAGATTATGTAGAAAACTTTAAAAGCATTTTTTCTTTTATTGATACATTACAAAAACCAGGTTATATAAACCTTGATAATTTCTATGTTACTTTTAAAAAAAGCGACCTGTTTTATCATGAGTTCTTTAAAGAGCATAAGCTGACCCTTGCATGCCGGAATGCCATAATAAAATTAAGAAGTGATGAGAAAAAATTTACCTACTTTGTAGAAGGGATACTTCTGCCTTACAAAACAGAAGAAATAAAGGAAGGGGATATTTCCATTTCGGGAAAATTCTACTATGACCGTGCAAAGGAATCAAAGACAAATATTGTCATCGATAATTTTGATATGTCAGTTTTCAGCGAATACATCATAGAAAACCAGCTGAGCAAGATGCTCTTTACCGGCGGATTGTCCACTGATATAGTAATTCTTATGCGGGCAGATGAGTATGGTGTAAAAGGCGATGTGGAAACCAATAATCTGTCCATAACATCAAGTGGAGCACAGCAGTATTCTCTTGTATCCAATGAAAATTTCAATGCTGAAGTAGATATGCGGTTCTCACGGGTAAAAAATTTTATCAATTTCAGGGAATTACATCTCTATGATGATGTTCTGGATATTGATTTTTCAGGCAAATATTCAGATTTCAAAGAGGACAGAAATCTGAAATTCAAAGTAGAAACCAATACTATCGATTTAGATGATTTATCACGATGCTTCTCTCCATATATGGATGTCAGTTATAAAGGCTCCTTCAATATCAAGGCCAGTGTCGATTATGATCTCGCAAAAAAACAGGCCAGGGAAGTCAATATAACGTCTCTCCTGGAAGGTTTTTCCATCATCAAAAGCGAGAAGGGCAAAACCCGTGAATTATTGTCGAACGGCTCAATGAATTTAGCGCTTAACCAAAATACCATGGATATTAATTCGGAATTTAAAATTAATAACTCCGATTTCAGCATTAAAAGTAAGACAGCTGTAAAAGATTTTTATCCTCCTGTTTCCTCGACGACTGTGGGTGTTTCCTCAAAAAAACTGAGTACTGAACTGCTCTACGATGTCATCTCCCTTGGGCTGGATAAAATTTTCTTAAACGCCTATAAGGATCAGCAGAAGGGATATGACGAAATATTTTTTCTACAGAAACCTCTGGGATCTCTCGTTAACACTAATAATTTTTCGCTCGAATGGAACGCCGATTCCCTGTTTCTGACAGGGAATGCAGAGTTAAAAAAAATGAATTGTGCCATCAAGTTGGAAAATGGCACACTTACCATGGAAGACTTTAATCTCGAAGGATACGATGCGCAATACCGTCTGGAACTCCAGGGATATTTCAACAGGGATTACCCTTTCTTGACCATAAAAGGGAATGTGGGACAGCTTGACCTGGGGAAAATGTCCAGAGATTTAAAGAGTGATTTTTCCATGGAGGGGAAGCTCAATATTGATTTTGACTATGAGCTTACCGCGTACCGGCTGTTTCAAATACTGCAGAATTCAAAAGGTAATGTTTCCATCAATGTTGGTGCTGGTAGGATTAAAAACACGGAAACTCAAAAAAGAATAACATCATTTTTGAAAAAGAACGGGCTTGAAGCAAATGATCTTAATGATCTTGAGATCAGCAATTTTTCTTTTGCATTATCTCAATCGGGCGAGAATTTCTATGTCAGGAATTTTACACTCAATTCCAATTTTGTCAACTTTTCTGCATATGGAACATATGGCTATGATACGGGTCTCAGAATACCTTCATATGTATCGCTGAAAGATACTACAGGGAAAACAATAAGCGTCCCGATGGAAATTTCGGGACGCCTGGAGAAACCTGATATGCTGCTAAAATCAATCAGCAAAGAGCCGTTGAGTTTATTCCCGGACATCCAGTAATTCGTATATTTTTACCGGGAGTTCTTTTCCTTTGACTTTGATAAGGTCCAGTTCACGGACAACCACATTATCTTTTACATGTTCATAAGTGAATTCGCTGATAATTATATAGGTGCCGTATACCTTGTTCGTCCCTTCGAGACGTGCCCCGAGGTTAACATTATCACCCATGAGGGTGTAATCCATTCGTGACGAAGACCCCATGTTGCCCACAACCATATCACCCGTGTTGATACCGATACCTATGTTAAGCTCGGGTTTGCCTTCATTCCTCCAGTTTTCGTTCATTTTGTGAAGGACTTCCATCTGCTCGAGGGCGCATTTACATGCCATGAGTGCATGATTTTCCATCTCAATAGGAGCTCCCCAGAAGGCCATAATTTCATCACCGACATATTTATCCAGTGTGCCGTCATATTTGAATACCATATCGGTCATGGCCTGGAGATAATGATTAAGATGTTCAACCAGCTTTTCCGGTGTCAGCTTTTCGGAAATGGAGGTGAACCCGCGGATATCGGAGAACAATACCGTAAGAATTTTCTTTTCACCGCCCAGCTTCAGCTTGTCTGGACTTTTCAGCAATTCATCAACGACTGATTTTGATACGAATTTTGAAAATGTCTGTCGTATATATTTCTTTTCCTGTTGCTCAGTGAGAACCCGGTAAGTAATTATCAACGTAAAACTGAGACCGGTCTGTATTATGGGGGTCAGCATGGCATTGATAATACTTGATGAATCAAAAATAACATACGAAGCTACAAGGTAAATAATTGATATAAAAAATACAAAGATTGTAGACATGATAATTGATAACCGGGGAAGGAAAAAACCCAGGAGTATGGCAATTACCAGCATTATTATCAGGTTCTGCATGGGCGACATTTTATAAAGAAAGTCCTGATTCAATATCGTATTGAGGGCATTGGCATGGTGCTCTATTCCGAAAGTCGTTCCATACGGTGATTTATGCTGATCCGTCGCTATGCCTGTTGATGCATAGGCGGCAATAAGAACAATTTTATCCGTAAGGGAAGTATTTCCTTCCATAGTGCCTTCCCGGGCAAAGAGAAAATAGGGATAGTGCTGAAAACTGCCGGAACCCCCGATGAAGTTTATATCCATAAATCCCAGTTCATCGACAGGTATGATTATTTCCCCGTTTTTGTTGGGTTTCGCCATTTTGTTCAAGGGGATATTTTTCAGCTTTAAATACTGACCCATCTTGATCTCAACATCATCCTTTCCAATGCCATAGTAATCCATGGCCAGGATAAGATCAACATTGGGATAATACCAGCCGTTGAATTTTATCACCAGGGGCATCTGCCTGTTTATTTGGTCGATTGGATCGGGGAAAACATTGGCAAAACCGACGCCGCGTGAGGCCTTGAGAAGATCGGGTGTGGGCGGAACCATTTCTTCAACGAGTTGAGGAGACGCATCAGCCGGATCAACGGGGAATCTCATACGGTTGAGGATATTTATGCGTTCTTTCTGATCATTATATTGTACATCGATTTCTTCCGTTTCAAAAGGATAGTCAAGGAAAACATTGCCGGCCTTTTTTATTGCCTTGGCAAGTTCCTTCTCGCCCTCTTTATGGTCAAGAAATGTTATATCAAAGAAAATTGACAATGGATTGCCGGTTGATATGAAATCTGTAAAAAGGGCATGTATATCCCAGGGGAAGGGCCACTGCACCTGGCGGTCCGAGAAATCCCTGATAGTGGCTTCATCAATACCGAGAATGATGATATCCTTTCGGGCGCGGGGATTTATTCTGCCCATGCGGACGCCGTCATCGAGTTTAACGGATTTTTCCGATGGATCACGCAGAAAGAAGCGAAAGTCGATGGCCCCCCTTTCAACTATATCAAACAAAGTTGTCTGCGTATAAAGTGCCATGATAATAAGGAATATTACAAAGGTTATGATGAAACTGATGGTTCTGTTGCGGTCAAATTTTAAAAATTCCATAAATACCTCTCGATGAACTCATAAGTATGGGCATATACTATTCAGGATTAAAATAATTTTCAAGCTATTAATTGCGAGCCGTGGAATTATTCATTTAAATTATCGGGAACCATGTTGGAGTAATTCCGTAATCAGAGGTACCCTATTTTTTAAGCCTTTTATATAGTTGACAAAAAAAAAATCCGTAACAGATATTGTTAATTTGTTCATTTAAAGAATTAAGACCGGCTTACCCATTATTTACTATAAAAAGGAGCGAACATTTTGACTGTTAAAGAAAAAATATATGCAATTCTTGAAGAAGCTCTCGGACAGGCAATTAAAGAGGGTGTATTCACCGATACGGGGTATCCGGCAATCAAAATTGAATATCCCAAAGATACAAAATTCGGTGACTATGCCACGCCTTTTGCCATGGAATCGGCGCGGGTCTTGCGCCGTTCCCCCATGGACACGGGTAATGCACTAAAACCATATCTGGAAAATAATACCGGTATCATAGATCGTGTTGATGTCGTTAAACCTGGATTCATAAATATTTTTATCTCCCATGATTATCTTTGCAGCAACCTGCAGGAGATACTTAATGAAGATAAAAACTATGGAAAAAGGAAAAAAGAAAATCCCCAGAGAATAAATATTGAATTTGTTTCAGCAAATCCCACGGGACCCATGAATGTTGTCTCCGCCCGGGCCGCGGCATTGGGGGATACTATAGGTAATCTTTTTGAGGCCTGCGGCGATGTGGTGGAAAGGGAATTTTACGTGAATGATTTCGGCAACCAGGTCAATCTGCTGGGCCAGTCAGTTCTGGCTAGAGTGAGAGAGCACCTCGGCAGAGACTTTTCCTTTCCGGAAGACGGATATCACGGAGAATATATTAAAGATATAGCCCGTCATATTATAGATTCCTTCTCAACTGAGTTTGAAGCCATTTCCGGAGAAGAGGACCTGATAACCTTCTGTTCTGAAAAGGCCGTGGAGTATAATGTAGGAGGACAGAAAAAAGATCTACAGGATTTTAATGTAAATTTCAGCCGCTGGTTTCATGAGCGAACCCTCCATGAGGAAGGCGCAGTTGAGGCGACATTCAATGATCTCGAGAAGAATGATGTCATTTATGAGAGGGAGAACAAGAAATTTTTCCGATCCACCGATTATAATGACGACAAGGACAGGGTCGTGATACGGGATGACGGCCGGCCAACGTATCTTCTGGCTGACATAGCATATCACAGGAATAAAATAAACCGTAATTATGACCGTATCATCGATATCTGGGGTCCCGATCATCACGGCTACATTGCCCGTCTTGCTGGAGCCATGCAGGCATTGGGATTCCCACAGGACAGATTTAAAATTCTCATTTCACAGCAGGTGAACCTTGTCATGGAAGGCGAGGCCGTCAAGATGTCCAAGAGACTGGGAAGATTTTCCACCATGAGAGAACTGGTAGATGAGATTGGCGTGGATGTGGCCCGTTACTTTTTCCTCATGCGTTCCATGGACAGTCATCTTGATTTTGATCTGGTGCTGGCCAAAAAGCAGAGTTCTGAGAACCCGGTTTTTTATCTGCAGTATGCCCATGCCAGGATCTGTTCCATTTTCCGCGAAGCGGAGAAGAGGGGCATATCCTACAAACCCGGTATTATAAACAAGGAATTACTTAATAATGACGAATCGTCAGCGCTGATGAAACACATGATGAAGTATCCTGAAGAGGTTATTGACGCGGCAGAAACCATTGAGCCCCACAAGATACCCACATATCTTCTCCGGCTTGCCCAGGCCTTTCACCGGTTTTACACCGAGCATCGCGTACTTTCCGAAGAGGCAGAGATGACTAATACCTATCTGACTCTTGCCGATGCCGTGAGAACCGTCCTGAGAAACGGGCTGAATCTTCTGGGAGTTTCGGCGCCGGAACAGATGTAAGCGTTATGAAGACCGTCTCGATTATATCAACCGGGAACGAGCTGCTGTATGGAGCAGTCGTTGATACCAACAGTGCCTATATAAGCCGGGCCCTTTTCCCCACGGATTTTATCATAAGTCGGCATCTGACCGTGGCAGATAGCAGTGTAGATCTGGCCGACGCCATTGCATCCTGCCTTGAAAATTCCAAGGTTGTCATTATTTCGGGAGGGCTGGGACCAACCGAGGATGATCTAACGATTGAAGCCCTGCATGAATTATATAATTTTAATATTGTAATCGATGAAAGTGCGTTGAATAAAATGCGGGATGTGTTCGGGAATATGGGCAGGACTGTTGATGAAGCCGATATAAAAATGGTCTCGATACCCGGGAATTCCATCGTAATAAAAAATGATTTCGGACTGGCACCCGGCTTTATCCTGGAGGTTGGAGATAAAAGCATTATCGCTCTGCCTGGAGTGCCGCGGGAAATTGAAGGGATGTTCGTCCAGGGAGTAGTGCCTTACCTGTATAAGCGATACGGGATGAAAGAAAAAAAATTTATTTCCATGACTATTGCCGGATTGAAAGAGAGTGAGATCAATGATAAAATTAAAATAATTAAATCAATTAATGGCTCCTTTCAGTGGGGCATGACCGCACGATCGGGTCTTGTCTCGATTACCCTTGTCGAAAAAATCGATGGAGCGGCTGGTGATAACACGATATACGGGGAGTTTGGTGATATTTTTAAAGAGAATTTGCTCCTTGAGGGGTTCACAAAACCTGAAGAAGAGATCGTTTATTTGCTGCAAAGATATAATCTGACTCTGGCCACGGCGGAATCCTGCACCGGAGGAATGATTGCTGCACGCATTACCGATATTCCCGGATCTTCACGCGTTTTCAAGGGATCTGTCGTGGCTTACAACAATGATATAAAATCCAGGATACTTCATGTCCCGGATAAACTGCTTCAGGATTTCGGAGCGGTAAGTCAGCCCGTTGCCGGAAGCATGGTCAGGATGATCACTGAACACCTGAATGCCGATATCGGTGTATCGGTTTCAGGAATAGCAGGCCCCGATGGAGGGACTGAGGAAAAACCCGTTGGGACAGTTTGTTTCGGCTTTTACTTTTGCGGAGACCTGCAGACTGAGACAAAAATTTATCCTGGAGACCGGGAAAGAGTGAGACTGTTTTCTTCGCATTATGGCCTTGAAAGAATAAGAAGATATTTAAGGACTCTAAAAAAAGACGTTTTTTAGGGTTTTGACTTATGGGCACCTAAAAAAACCAGGTTTTTCATTATTAATAAATTGAAAGAACCTGATTTTTCCCATGTTTGTGCCAACAAGGGAACATCCAAAACTCAATTTTTAGAGGTTCCCTTATATTGCAGGAATTCGTGCAGGAGACAGACAATTTAATATGAAGAAGAGCATCCTGGCCATTCTGTTGATGATGACCTTTTTTTCCATGACCATCCTCCATAGTGCCCTGAACACCGAATCTCAGTTCAAGCAGGGTGTTGAAGCATTCCACTCTGGGAATTACGCCTCGGCTGAATTGATATTTAAAAGAATTATGGACTCCGATGACGAAGAATTGAAGGAACAGGCATGGTTTTTCCTTGCAAGGTCCATATATTATCAGAAAAATTATAAATCAGCACTGTATGAATTTAACAGCTACCTGAATAAATGCCGTACAACGGCATTATGCAATGAGGCTCGTTACTGGATAGGCGAAATCTATTATTCTCAAAAAGAATATAACAAGGCTATCGAGGAATATAAGCGTTATATTGACAAAACTAAAGAAGGTGGCCTGGTTGCCTTTGCGCATGATCGCATCGGTTCAATATATTACTCGCAAAACAGATATGACGAAGCGATCCTTGAATGGGAAAAATCCATTCAGGCCTGTGACGATAAAAATATGAATGCCCTGAGGGTCTACAATATAGGAGAAGCCCTGTTTAAAAACAACAAGCCGGAAGAATCCCTACAACGTCTGAGTCCCCTGCTCACATCCAAGGCAGATCCCAAAATTATTGCCCGTGCAAGAATAATATCGGGAAGAATTTACCAGCAGAATGAAAATCACAACCGTGCAATTTTACTTTTCAGCGGCGTCCCCAGAGACCTTTTGAAAATAACCCCCTATAGCGAGGTTCAATACTTTCAAGCCTTATCGCTTTTAAAAAAGGGAGATGTTAATTCGGCAAAATCTTTGCTGGAAATGTTTTCCCTGATTGGAAAGGATTCTGAATGGTATCTGAATGCCCTGTTTGAGCTGGGCAAAATACAGGTCGAACAAAACGAGGAGGAAAAAGGCCTTCCTCTGCTGGAGGAAGTACGCCAGGCCATGGGAAAACCTGAATTGAAAAAGGAGGCGGCCAGATTTCTTAGCCGTTATTACTTGAAGAAAGACCCTGCCAGGGCCATACCCTACCTGGAGGATTCCATTGCTTCCAGTACCGGTGATGACGACAGGGAATCGATGATTTTATTGGGGAAAGCATATGTCTCAGCCAACAGGTTCGATGAGGCGGAAAAAACTCTTAACAGTTATGCGAAAAAATATCCTTATGATTCGGAGATGGACCAGGTAAATTTTCTCCGTGCGAGGATATATCTCGAAAAAAATGAAATAAATCGCGCCATGGAACTCCTGCAAGAATTGAAAAGAGAAAATCCCTTCTCTAAATATCTGAATGAATCGAATTATTATCTTGGTATTGTTAATTTCAGGAAAAATGATTTTCAGAAGGCCGTCTCTTTTTTTAACAGCTATCTGAAGATCGGCGATATAGAGAACCGCTATGATGCCATGGTCTATCTGGTCAGGTGCCATATTGAACTCAAGGATCTCAAGCGTGGAGATGCTATTTTGAAAAATCTTTTACGTATTTATTCAGATAAAAATGAGGTCGCCGATATTCTTTTAGCCTTCATAATGGCGCTACGGGAAAATGGGAAAAATAATGCAGCATATATAAATATCCTCATCTCCCGATTTCCTGAATCCGCATCGACCCTGCGCATATATTTCATCATGGCGAATGAATATTTTGCCGGTAAAAATTTTAAAAAGAGCGCTGAATTTTACCAAAAATATCTGGAAGGCAATCTGGCTCAGGAAAGAGGACTTTCATATTATAATCTACTTCTCTCTTTGTATAATATGGAAAAATATAACGAAGTAATAACGATCATTAAAAAGGGTGATATCCCTCCCATGGACGAGCAGCAATGGAAGGAAATCCCGCTCTTGCTGAGTCGTAGCAATTATAAACTCGGTGAATATGAAAAAGTATATAACCAGCTTATTACGGAGAACCTGGAAGTGCTGCCCGTTGATATCAAATATATTTTCTTTAAAAGCGCGGTTCATTCCGGGGATATTCAGACAGCCCTGAAGGCCATGGAGCTTTTCAGTAATGAGAAGGAATATACCGCTGAAGCTAACTACGATATTGGAGACTACTACGCAAAGAATGGAGATATAGAAGAGGCAATGAGCCGGTATTCCCTGATTATTCGGGAATACCCCGATACCAAATATGTTGATTTTGCCAAAATCGGTTATGCCGAGATTTATCTTTCAAGAAACAAGTATGCGGAAGTGATCAGTACGCTGCAGGAAATAAAAAACAATGAATTGAGGAACAGGAAGAACGCGCTTCTTATTCTTTGCTATTTCAGCATGGAAGAGTGGAGCAATGCCGTTAACATTACGAATAAAGAGATACAACGGTTGCTGGGAAGCCCCTATGGTGAATCCATTATAAGGGCTAATCTTAAATATTTTTACATGATTAAAAATGTTGCACAATTCCAGCGCTTTGCCGGCTATCTGTCAAAATTCCCCGGGAATGAAGTTTACCTGAATTATATGTACGGGAAAATATACTATGATATCAAGTCTTACAAGAATGCCTATTATTATCTTTACAAAATCAGCCTCAATGAAAATGACTACATGGATGAAACACTTTTTATTCTGGGAGAAATAAGCCTTTATATTTATAAAAACAAATCGCAGGCTCTCAAGTATTTTGAAAAGATAATCGATGTAAATAAAGATAGTGAATTCGGCTACAGGGCCAGGCTGAAACTTTCTCTCCTTTACAATGAGGACGGCCAGCAGGAGAGGACCAGAGACATTCTCCTTGAAATATTAAAGAGCCCGCGAAAGAAAACATATAATATACAGGCCATGAATATTTATGAATATCTTGGTTTTGATAAGGCACTTTTAAAAGATGTTATAAATTGATCAATGGCAGGATGGAAAAATGAAAGAACCCTATACACTTATAGTGATCAATGGCCCGAATCTGAATATGCTCGGCACGAGAGAAAAAGACATATATGGAACACTCGCGCTCGATGAAATCAGTAGCATGGTTGAAAGCTATGCAAGGGAGAATAACATCAAGGTAATTTTTTTCCAGTCCAATAGCGAGGGCGATATTGTCTCTTTCATTCAGAGCAATCGCCATGCCCATGGCATGGTTATCAATCCTGCCGCCTATACGCACACGTCAGTGGCTATAAGGGACGCCATAGCAGCAGTCAATATTCCGGCAGTTGAAATACACCTCTCAAATATTCATGCCCGCGAGGAATTCAGGAAACATTCTTTTATCGCACCGGTATGTGTAGGGCAGATCAGCGGTTTCGGATATAATTCATATATCCTGGGAATCCGTGCAATCATCGAGTACCTGGAAAGCAGAAAATAGGCGAAGAAGCCTCATTGGGCGATGTTAAGCCTGCTTATTTTTTTATATCGATAATGAGCCTGACTTTTATTGTTTCCTCTTTGGGGGGTACCACCTGTTTGCTGTCAATGATCAGTCCTAGTGTTTTCAGCTGGGAAACCATGTTCAGGTAATTTTTTGAAGGCAGGCTGAAAATAATATAATACATTCCTTTCCTGCCTGTTTCATCGCGCTCTTCAGCAATGGTTCCATCAAGAATCGATATAAGGTTTCTTACCGAGGAAATATTTCCGGAATAAGGCTTGTCTGGTGCATCATCAGAGTCCTTGCCGGCAATCTCATCAGCAGGTTCTGATTTCAGGGATTTTGAAGGAGCCTGTACATCATAGCTCTCTTTCTTCTTTTCCATGCGGTTTATAGTTGCTCCGCTCAGGTTTTCACTGCTTTCCCGTTCAGTTGTAAATGCAGATCTTTCAGCATGAATCTCCATGGCAAGTTCATAGATGATGGGAGGTGAGGGCGGCTCCTTGAACCGAAGGGAACGTACCTGCCTTTTTGCAGAGACCTTCCTGTCCTTCCCTTCTGCGGCAGGTACGGCATCATTTATTTTCCCGGAATTTAATGTTTCCGTGATAATGGATTCTTCCGCGAGACTCTTTTCATTTTCCGACACAAGGAAGGTCTCTTTCTGAATGAAATGAAAGGGTTTGAAAAAAAACACGATTATAAGAGAGACGGCCAGAACGCCTGCAGCTTCCAGGGGAAGTTTTATTTTAATGGGAAGAAACAGCAGGGCTGCCAGATGTTTTAATGATTTTTTTTCCTTTTTTTTGATGACGGTATGGAGTTCCGTCAGGAAATTTGCAGGCGCTTTTTTCTTTTCCAGGGATGATGTGAGGGAAAAATAGGTACGCAATGATTCATGTTCTTTTCTGCATGAGGCACATGATTTTAGGTGCCGGTCAATCGATTGTTTAACCTCACCGTTAATTTCATCGGCGATATATTCCGGCAGAAGATTTTTTATATCATTACAGTTCATTGCCAATAATACCTCGTAATTGTTCCCTGAGAATCTGGCGGGCCCTGGCGAGCCTCGATTTGACCGTGCCTGATTTCATATCAAGTATTTCGGCAATATCCTCATATGTCCTGTCATCCATATCCTTCAGAATTACCAGGGACCTGAGCTCATCGGGGAGACTGCTGACGGCTTTCTGGATAAGGGTTTCCATTTCCTTCCTCTCATACAGTTTGTCGGGACGAGTCGAATTCCTTCTCGCGTCTCCGGAGGACTTAATTTCTGTCACCATCCCTTCAACATCCAGGGATTTATTGATCATGCGACGGTGCGACAGAGAAAGATTGTTCTTGCATGTATTGACAGCTATTCGGTAAATCCACGTCATGAATCCGGACTGGAACCTGAAGCCTTTGAGGCTTCTGTATGCTTTATAGAAAGTGTCCTGGGCGCAATCCCTGGCGTCATCATAATCACCCATCATGCGGAAACAAAGATTGAATACATTATCCTGATACTTTAGAACCAGGGAATCAAAGGCTGACATATCACCCTCCTGAACGAATTTCCTTATCAGGGCATAGTCCTCATCATCGGTTCCGGATTTTTTCTTTTCTTTATTCATTTAGACAGACAAACAGGTATTATTGATCGAATTTTTTGTACACAATACCATTAAATTGTTGCGGGAATATAATCAATTCTTTTTCAATCATGTATGAAGATATCTCCTTATTTTAAAATAATAGCAGCCGCTGTTATCTTCGGGTCATCGGGCTCCTTTGTGAAATATCTTACTCTTCCCGTAGGTGTCATCACTTTTTTCAGGATGGCCATCCCGGCTGTTTTATTGTACCTGTATTTTGTCATAACACGGCACCGCATCCCCTGGAGGGGAAGTTCCGTCATGCTTGTGGCCTCAATGCTAAACGCATTACGCCTATATTTCTATTTTATGGGATACACGTATACCACTATTGGTAAGGCCGTTATACTTTTATATACCTGGCCCATTTTTGCCATGCTTTTCGGGATGATTATTTTAAAAGAAAAAATCAATGCAAGAAAACTGGTTCTGATAGTAACGGCTTTTTCAGGGGTTGTTCTGATATACAGTGGGAATGGCGCCGGCATGAGAAGCGATGAATACCTGGGACTTGCGGCGATTACATTTTCCGCCATGATTTATTCCATAACAGTGGTTCTTTTCAAGAAGGAATCAGTGAGATTTACAAGCTGGGAAACGGTTTTCTTCCAGAATCTCCTTGGTACCTTCATTTATTTCCCATTCCTTTTCCTGGTCGATTACCAGATGCAGGTAAATCAGGCCCTGGCTGTTACCGCATACGGCATGCTTATCGGGCTTGCCGGTTTTGGACTATTTTTTTCATCGTTGCAGGACCTGAAGGCTTCCACCGTATCTTTTCTCAATTATATAGAAGTGGTCAGCGCCATTACACTGGGAATTATCTTTTTTAATGAGAAGCTGACCATGGAAATGGTTATGGGTGGAGCACTTATTATCGCAGCAGCTACTTTAGTACAGAAGGAATAGAGGTCTTCCCCCTGGCTTTGCTGCTGCGAAGGCGGGGATTCCGGTTAGTCAGCTGCTTGATGGCATTGGAGAGTTTCGCGCAAATGATTTCCGCTCCTTCTCCATTATGATGATACTCGTCTACCACTATGCGGTCATAGTCATAATCATCATCGAAGGGCTGAATAAGCATAACATTGGAATACGAGGAAGCCACTTCCCTGTAAATGGCGTTATATTTTTCTATGTTGATATACGCATAGGGACTTTTGGCCAGGAGATTTCTATTGGGCTTGGCCAGAAGAATCGCAATTATACGACAATCTATTTTAACGGCCCTGTCAAAATAATTTATAATATTCGATCTGAATTTTTCAGGACTGATATAGGTCGTTTCAGGTCTGCGGCCCCTGTGTCTTTTAATATAATCAATATAAGTCTTTTTAAAGCGCAGGGGAATGACATTCTGGAGAAACCAGTATTCAAAACCCTGCCTCCGGAAAAGCCGCGGTGCGGCATCAATCATACCGGCCTGCAGGATGACTATGTCCGGTGTGTACATTTCCAGAAGGTCCACGCCGCCGCCGCCGGCAGTAACCAGTCTTTCCGTGCTGAAGCCGCGTTCCGATTTGTCAATAATATCATACAGGGGAAACTTTGTCTTCAGCATGTGTATCCATGTTTCTTCGTACGAAGTCACCGATCTGGGCATGGCCATGGAATCGGCGGCTATGAGTATTCTTAATCTTTCTTTCATGTTATGTATTCGCGTTTTTCAGTTCATTGAAATAATTGATAATATTCTTAACGGATTCCAGTCCAATTTCATCAATATTAATATAGCCGGGATGGATAAAAGAAAAACCCGAGACATCATCGGCAGCCCTGATCCCAGACATGTCTTTTATGGAACAGCGGTATACCAGGTCAAGAGTAAAATAGACAAGGTCGTTGAAAAGATACCGGTTGGGAAAGGATTTAATATACCTTAATTCCGAGATTTCAAGATTAAGCTCCTCATTGATCTCCCGTTTCAGCGCATCTTCCGCGCTTTCCAGAACATCGACAAATCCGCCGGGGAGATCAAGCATGCCCCTGGCCGGCTCTTGGGAACGACGTGTGAAAAGAATTTCATCTTTCTCATTTTCGATAATGGCAGTGACTGCCGCACTGGCGTTGATATAATAATGCAGCGCACATTGTCCGCAGAGGAAGGACATATCCTCTTCGAGGGTAAATCGGTCCGATCCGCAACGCGGACAGAATTTCATTATTTTCCCGGGGTAGAACTGTTCCATGGAAGGGTGAAACCTTGACTATCAGGGCTCAAACTGCTTAATAATTTCCTTTGTAAGATCCATGTAATCCTTTGCTCCTTTACTGTCAGGCTTATATTCAAAGATGGTCTTGCCCCAGCTTGGAGCCTCCTGGAGAGAAACATTTTCCCGTATTATCGTTTTAAAGAGCTTTCCGGGAAGACGCAATTCCGTCTCCTCAAGGACCTCCCTGTTGATAGCCTTGCTGGCATTGTACATGGTGCCGATAATTCCCGTTATCTCCAGGTCCTTATTCAATCTTTTTTTTACCATCTGGACTCCCTCGAAAAGATTGTACATTCCGTGAAAGGGGAGAAACTGGAGCTGGAGTGGAATAAAGATTTCCGTTGAGAAACAGAGAGCATTGAGTGTCAGAATGCCCAGAGAAGGGGGGCAGTCTATGAGAATGAAATCATAACCTTTGATCCCGTCCAGGGCTTCTTTGAGAAGAAATTCCTTAGCGGGGAAAGGAAGAAAATCCAAATCCTTAAGGTCATGCTTTGCCGGGAGAACGTCAATGCCGTCGCGATTCACCAGGATATCGGTATAGGAAAGTTCACCTTTGAGAACCTCAAAAATACTTCGCTCAAGGTCCTTGGGATTGATGCCCAGGTGATACGTGGCCTGCGCCTGATGATCGATATCGATAATCATAACTTTTTTTTGTAACAGGCTTAAGGCAGCGGCAATGTTTACAGTGCTCGTGGTTTTGCCCACTCCGCCCTTGTTATTGGAAATGGAAATAATTCTCATAAAGCCCCCATAATTTTACAGCATCTGTAAAACTCGTTACCATTCGAATTTGCTCTTGCTAAAGGAATTTTTCTTAATTTCTTCAAGAACCTTTAATCCGATATGGAGATGCTGTTCTGCATACTTTTGAAAGACCTTTTCCGCGCTTTCCTTGCTTTTGATACCGCCTTTTTGAAGTGGCATATCAGAAATGAGCATGATTGCTCCAATAGGAATGTTCATGGCATAGGCGACCGAGAAAAGCGTGGCGATCTCCATATCAATGGCAAGTATCCTATGCTGCATGATATAGTCAATGAATTCTTGGTCAAATTCCCACATGCGGTAATCGGTTGTCATCATAATTCCCGACTTGGGGTTTATATTCAATTCTTTTTTAATGGTTTCTTCGCAAATACGATTAATCCAGAAAGTGGGTTGAGCCGGTACATTAGGATGGAGATAGTGTTTACTCGTACCTTCATCCCTGACGCTGGCCGTGGGGATAAGAAGTTCTCCTATTTCCAGTTCGTCATCGATACCGCCGCACATGCCCAGCATTATTGCGCACTGAAGTTGATCAAGGTAGGCAAGGCAGTGGGCAATAATTCCCGCCGAGGGTGATCCCACCCCGTAATTGATGATTGAAATATCGGACTTTTTGTCATGGGCAACGGACCAGTATCCTTTATGCAGTACTGCTCCTGTCATGGCGGCAAAATCCTCCACGTATCGGGGGAAGTTTACCAGGAGGATGGAGGAACAGAATTCATTTATGCCTGAACCAGTATAGCGTTCAAGAGTATTCCGGGCATAGGTGTCGGGACGAAGCGTCTGGCTCATAATAGACCTCTGGTATGTTTTAAAAGACTTGTCATCATCCTTCAAGGGCAGCTTTATAATATTGTTATATGGTAACAGCTTTGTCGTTTTTCAAATATAGCATAGATAATCCCTTCATTCTGGAGCTCAATAAGTGTATCTGACAATACTGCGCGAAATTGTCGTCTCAATGAATCCCCCAGCATAAATCCGCATTTTTTCCGGAACTGTTCGAATAAGGGTTCTGCGAGCCAGGGTATTTTGTCATAAACAGGCAGTATGACATAAAAATCGTCATAGAAAACATCGAAGCTCCTGCCGTATGAATGTGTTGATTCATCGGAGGCGTTTTTATTACTCCCTTTCAGGTTTTTCTGATAGGCTCCCGGGCGTAAAACCGAGGATACGGCTATTTTGACCGGCGGAACAGGTGCCCTTAATCTGAGCTTCTCCTGGAACCGGTTCATCACCGTTTCCAGGCCTTTTTTGGTGGCGTCCGTTGCATAACGATATTTTTGCGGAACATTATAAAAAAAATAAAAATCATCAACACCGGGATCAAGGGGGACAAGAAGGCCTTTTTTTACAAATTCGTTGATATCACTATCCTGAGAGAGAGGCTGAATATCCCCGGACCTGACTGCACAAAGGTGATCAGGGAGAAGATGTTTGCGAAGCTCCATTTCCATTCCCGGTGTCACATGATCGGAATAGATGGGATACTTTTCTATGAAAAGGCGCTCAATCCCGTATATGATCGTGCCATACTCATGAAGTCCCCGAACTGTTGCCGTAATCCCACTGTAATAAGCGAGAAAGGAGGCAGCCATGGAGAATATTAATACGGCAGAAGCAGATAGAAGGATTGCTCGTTTGTTTGAAATGAAACCGGGTTTATTCATGTTTATAAATTAAAGGGTCCTTTTATCACAGCATTTTCCTGAAAACAGTGAAATGCTGCATTCTTTTCCATGGCGGTATAAAGAGGAATGTAGATAATTTTTCCCTGTTGTCAATTAAAAAGTGAATTATACAGCCTGGAGTTGGGAGGTATTTTCTATAATTCGAAGGTAAAATTGCGCTCTTCAAAGAGTTTGATGCAGGCATCGGCTACATCGGGGTCATACAGTTTATTACGATTGCGTTTTATCTCTTCGAGGGCGATATCGATGCCCAGGGCTGCCCGGTAAGGCCGATGTGTGGCCATGGCTTCCACTACATCGGCAACGCTGATTATCTTAGCTTCTATGAGAATCCGGTCACCGGTAATTCCGCCGGGATAGCCTGATCCGTTTATTCTCTCATGATGCTGTAAAACAATATCGGCTATGGGCCAGGGGAATTCAATGGTCTTCAGTATATCATATCCAACGGTAGGATGGGTTTTTATAATGTCAAATTCGGCCTCGCTGATGCGGCCTGGTTTGCTGAGTATTTCCGAGGGTACATATATTTTCCCAAGGTCATGGATGAGGCCGGCCATTCGTATCGCATCGAGATGATCCTGCGTGAGTCCCATCTCAACAGCGATGGCTTCGGCGATAATGGCAACCTTTTTCTGATGCCCGGCTGTATAAGGGTCACGTGCCTCGATGGTGAGCATCATGGCATTTATTATCCCATCCATGGTCTTATGAAGCTTTATCAGGCTCTCACTGCTTTTTTTCTCAGCAGATTTGCGTTCTGTTATATGATTCCATTCGCGGAGGGCCCGTTCGGCGATATGGGGCATATCGAGCATGGAGTTTTCAGATTTTACCACATAATCCAGTGCTCCTGCCTTCATGGCTTCCACGGCGATATGCTCATCTCCGTGGCTAGTAATAACTATGAAGGGAAAAGAAATATCCTCGGTATCCATGGGAAGGATGTCCATGGCTATTCCGTCGGGCAGCAAATAATCTGAAATGACCAGATCGGGCTTTACATCGGCAATTATTTCTCTGGCCTTGGCCAGGGTTCCTGCAATCAAAACCTCAATATCCCGAGACTTGGCTCTGAAGGCTCTCTTCACCAGAATGGCGTGATCCTCTTCATCTTCAACAAGAAGGATTTGCAGCTTTCGTTGCTTGGTCTCTGTGGTTTCCATGTACAAAATTTTTAACTTTGCTATAATGATTATTAAAGATGTAAAATAGGCTTTTCTCTATTTATGTAAGTATGCGTCAATTTTGATGATTTGTCAAGAGGGAGGGGGAATAATATGGAGTCATTTTTTTTCGATCATTCTTCTATGGGCACCTCTGTCGAAATCGTTCAGGATAAGCCATAAGGGCCCTGCCAAATAATGATTTATGAAGGTTCCCGTATGTTTAAAAAAGGTTGCGTTTTTATGTCTTAAAAAAATAGTGTATCAATTACCTGACCATGGGACTAATGTATATTTGCAGGATCAGACAAGATGAGGTTTTTTTATGAGATATGAAGGAGCTATTTTTCGGCCGTTTAGCGAAGCAAGCAGCTACCTTTTACAGTGCACGATAGGATGTTCGCATAATAAATGTACATTTTGCGGCATGTATAAAGATAAAAAATACAGGGTCAGAGCCCTGGATGAAATAATTGATGATATTCATGCTGCAGGCAGACATTATCCCGATACCGAGAAGGTCTTCCTCATAGACGGGGATGCCATTGAAATGGAAACTGATGCCTTGATGGCCATTCTCCATGAATTAAAGGCTGTATTTCCGCTGCTCCGGCACGTGGGGACTTATGTAGGTCCCCTGAGCACGCTTAAAAAGTCACTACCCGAATTAAAAGCCCTGAGAGAGCAGGGACTTACCAAGGCGTACCTGGGCGTTGAAACGGGTAATGATAAACTTCTGGAAGAGATTCATAAGGGTGTAAATCGTGCCGATATGTTAAAAGCGGGTCAGAACCTTGTGGAGGCGGGAATCAATCTTTCGGCCATGGTGCTGCTGGGGATTTCAGGTGAGGACAAAGCAAGCGTGGATCATGCAATTGATACGGCGGAAATCTGCAATGCCATGAGGCCAAACTATCTTGCGGCTCTCACCGTGACTCCCGTTCCCGGAACAATTCTATACAACCGGGTCAGAAACGGCACTTTCCATGTTCTGGAACCTCTGGAAACATTGAAGGAAATGAAAATGATGTTTGAAAATATAACCATCGATAATCTTAAATTCGTTGGAGTCCATGCGTCGAACTACCTTCCCGTAAACGGCACTCTTCAGCGGGATAAGAAAAAAATGATTGAGACTGTCGACAAGGTGCTCAGAGAGGGTGATCGGGCCATACTGAGAGATGAATCCATGCGGGGACTGTAATTCCATCATGACAATAAATTCATCGGGGTTAAGGGCCTTGTTGCTGCGGCGTACCTCGAAATGAAGATGGGCCCCCGACGAGAGTCCCGTTGTTCCCACCTTACCGATGAGATCCCCTTTTCTCACCCTGATGCCGGGTTTTATGAGAATTTCCGAGAGATGGCCATAATACGTGGTAAGGTCTTTTTCGTGCTCTACTACGATAAGATTGCCGTAGCCATTGCGGTTGAACTCAGCCTTACGGATGATGCCGTCGGCCGCGGCCTTTACCGGTGTGCCGATAGGGGCGGCAATATCAATACCCTTGTGAAAGGATTGCCGTTTCTTTGTGACGGGATGAACTCGATATCCGAAATTGCTGCTTCTTTTTCCTTCAATGGGCAACAGGAGGGTACTTTGTTTTCCTGTTGATTCTTTTTTTTCCGAATCGTCGGGCTTTGCGAGGTCTTTTTTATCAGCTGGTATATCCTTCTGGATAAAGGCGCCGAATGCCCAACCCTCGTCATTGTTCTCTCTTTTTACCAGGAACCATCGTGCTGCCACACCGTTTATCGTTTCATTCTCTTCGGATTGAGCCAATAGTTGAACTTTTTCTCTGAATGTCAGATTACCCACAACTTCACTGGACGTGGTCTGCCATGATCGCAGGCGTACGGAATCGGTATTCACATAGGCATAGACCGGCTCAGGGACCTTTTTTTTCGAGTGGATATGATCCGTATCCGTGATATCGGTAATCTTGTCGAGATCCACGGGATTATCAATCTGGGTATGACTGTCCTCGCCCAGACGTCCGTTAATATCATTCATGAATGCTTTCATTTTTTTCAACAGATCCTGTTTTCTTTTCATATCCTGTGTATATTGTTTATTCACCATATCTTTTTGTTTTTTCCGCTGAGCTTCAAAAATTGTTTCGGAATGAAGCATAAGAGGCATGGCCAGTAAAAGAATTATGGAAAGGACCTGTTTTAGTTTCATGTATTTATTTCTCCCGCTCATGTATGTATTTATCATCGAATACATGCATATATTTCTTTACTGAAGAAAAGTCGTTCCTGAATATACTTGACATAAAAGCCGCTGAGGACTGTTTAATATATCATTATACCTTATGAATGCCGGAATGACAATGAAAAAACCGTCAGCATATTTACTCCACTGCAGCATTGCAGTATTATTTATTCTGGTGCCTCTGCAGCGGAGCGGTATGGCCATGGAGCAGATTATCATGGGCAGGACCGCATATATCCCCCTCAGCCACCTGGAACTCAACCGTGAGTACCGGGTTGCCGGCAGTACCGATACTCTCCCGGAAAAATCCTTCGATTTCAATGGTTTCGGTTTCAAGGTGGAATACAACCGGAGGTACGGAAGATTCTGTCTCAGCACCGGTCTCGAGTGGGATGTTCTTCTGGGGCTTAATGAAAACAGCGGCATCCGGATACACTATTTCATTCCCGATGTTTCCGTGAAACTGTTCCTGATCAAGAACATTGACTTCTATTTCGGCGCAGGACTGGCAGCCAGGGTTCCGGTAAACAAGGTGCAACTGGGGCCCATAAATTATGACCGGCACACCGATCTATGGGGCAGGTTTATCCTGGGATATTCATATGAGCTCATAAAGGGGATTGTGGTAAACGCAGAATTCAATTATGATACGGTCATCACCTTCAGTCAGTGGTCCACGGGAAAACGCGAGAGCGATGGGGCAGCTGTCCGCGTCATTCCCGATTATGCCTATGATGTGAAATTGTATATCGGAGTGGGGCGAAAAATCTGAGGGGACTTCTAAAAATTAAGTTGATTCCCATAATTACATCGCAAGACCGCCGTTTATGCCTTCAATGAGGGCCAGTGCATTTAGTCCCAGGTCCGGCACAAAATATCCTCCCTCGAGAATGCTGAAAACCCGTCCCCGGCAGATCCTTCCGGCGAATTCTCCCGCGATAATACCGATCGTCCTGTAATCTTCCGTAGAAAGATTGCTGCCCCAGTCCTTTTCGTACTGGTCGAAACCTGCGCTGATGCCGATGATGTCAGCTTCGGCTATTTTTTTCAGTTCATTTCTGGTCTCATCAATGAATTCCCGGGGAGTGGATGACTGAATATTGATGACCGATACATTGTTGTCGTATTTAAAAATATTATCCGTGCCGTCGCCGAAATGCAGGTCTATATCGAGTATTACCGCTTTGCCGATTTTTCCCGTATTGATAAGCCTGGATATGGCGATTGCCATATTGTTAAAAAAGCAGAATCCCCAGTTCTGATCAGGACTGGCATGATGGCCCGGCGGACGAATGATGCCGAAGGCGTTGATACCTTCCATGGCAAGTTCGCTGCAGAGTATGGCACCCCCGGCAGAAAGACAGGCCACTTCATATCTGCCGGAATCCTGTTTTTCCGATTCCAAAAGGCCGCGGGAATGGCAGAGCAGGATATCGTCTTCACTGCAGGGACCTGGTTCGATAACGGGAAAATGATCCATGAGAGTCTGGAATATCGAGGTTACCCTGTCGGGTTTTTCACAGGACGCCGTTGAATAATGGGTCGCATAACGGGAATGATAAATTAATCTTGTTTCCACGCTCATATATGCCTCCGGGTAATAACATCCTGGCAATGCAGTTATTGATAATCCCCGGGGCCGGTTTTGTCAATGTATTTTAGGCCGGGGCTAAAAGAGACGTCCAAGAATCACGGGCAGGGCATATTCAACACGCATTATTCTCTCTCCCAGTTCAACGGGCACAAATCCTGTCTGCTTCAGGAGGTCTATCTCATAGGGGATGAATCCGCCTTCGGGTCCGATAGCCAGCGTAACAGGCGTTGTGACATTACGGGGACAGGAATGGCTCTCATAGGGATGGGCAACCAGCGCAAGAGTTCCTGCTGCTATTGAGGGAAGTTCATCTTCCACGAAGGGCTTGAAGAGAGGTCGAAGATTGACCATTGGAAGAATGGTGTCCCTGGCCTGCTCCAGTCCCAGTATAAGCTCTTCTGCGATGGTATCGGGAGAGAGAAGGGGGCTCTGCCAATAGCTTTTTTCAACGCGCCATGACCTGATTAGGTATATATTTTTTATGCCCATGGTGGAGGCGCAGTGAAGTACTTTCTTCAGCGTCTTGGGCCTGGGAAGGGCCAGAACCAACGTAACGGGAAGGGCTTCGGGAGGCGGAGTATCAAGCGTTACTTCCATGAGCGCGTACTTGTCTTGCAGTTCAATGATGTGCCCTGTTCCACGGAGGCCGTTTAGTTTTCCCACTTTCAATGTATCATAAAGCCCGGCGCCATGAATATCAACGAGATGACGAAACCGCCGGTCTTTGAGCCGCACCCTGGTTTCGGAGATAAAATCATTTTCGAAAAGTATTATCTGGTTCATGACAAGTCATGCTTGCGTATTATGGGTTCCACATCAAGATATTTATAGACTGTAATGATCAATTATTTTGTCAGACGATGATAAAGACCACATCGTTGACGGTCATGTCATACCTGAATTATTTGAGGGGCAGAAGAATCTGCGATGAAAATTGCGGGGGAGAGAGAGCGCTATTCGGATATCTGACATCTGAGTAGTATGCCCGGACATAAAAAAAAGAACAAATAATGCCATCCTATGCATTTTGATCTGCTGATGGCATTAAAATTACATCATGCTTGTGCCGATGGCTGCTGATCTTTTTTGGGAAAACGGGGTTTCGCAAAATTTACACGGATATTCCTTCCCATGATTTCATTGCCGTCAAGCTGTGCAATGGCTGTGTTTGCATCATTTTCACTGGCCATCTCAATAAAGCCGAACCCCTTGGATCTGCCGGTATACTTGTCTATGATGATCTTGGCAGATTTTACCTCTCCATGTGATTCGAAGAGATTTTTCAGCGAATCCTCTTTCATGTCATAGGACAGGTTTCCCGCATAGAGATTTACTGACATACAAGTACCTCATAAAAATATGATTTTGTAACTTCTTTAAGGGGAAAAGCCGCTGTTGATATTTGTGTATAACGGGCTGAAGTGTGGTTGGTAATCCAGAATTTCTCGATAAAGAAGTTTTCTGAATGAAAGATCGGCGCATTTTAAAAGTGAAATGCAAATATATAATATCTTATAGTAAGACAGTAAGATAAAGTCAAGAAAAAAATTATTCCAGACCAGGCATATGAGTCATGAATGATTTTAAAAAACCTTCACTGTTGAAATCCGATTTTTCTTTGATAATGCCCCCGGCCATGTCGGCATGACCTCCGCCAAAACCGATCCCCCTGAGTACGTCCTGGATAATTTTAGACGCATTCCAATCCTGTCGCTCGCTCCGTACAGAGATGTTGATCTTGTCTTCATTGTCTGCACAAAGAATAACGAAATCAACCTCTTCGAGAGCCAGGATGAAATCCCCCAATATTCCCAGCAGGTTCTGATTGCACCCCTGGGGAAAATAACAAAAGGCAACACTTTGTTCAATTTTAAGATTGTCTATTGCGTATCGGTAAAAGTTCAGATCCTTTGTCTGTATGTAGTTGCGCAGAAGGGAGTTCACCTGCGACACGTTAGCTGCGCTGTAGAGGTTGGCGTAAGCGTCGATATCATCCTCACTCACACCGCGGGTGAGAAGCGCAGTGTCCATGTTGATACCTATAAGCAGCACCGTTGCCGTGTCGCGATTTATCACAACATTACAATCACGAAAATATGAATAAATAATTGTTGAACATGCACCGTATCCCGGCCTGATGTCGATAAGCGGCACGTCTTCCGGCGAAATAACGTTGTGGTGGTCAATAACGGCAATTTCATCGCCTATGAGGTCCGTAACGTTTTTGTTTCCCTTGCACCCGTCGACGATTACTATCCAGTCATCCTCTCTGAGTTCGTATTCCGATGCATTGCGGATATCAATGCCGAAATCGTTTATCATTTTTTTAAGGGAGTCACGCTGCAATTCTCCCTCAAAAATTATCGATGTCCTTATGGCGAACTCCGAAAGGAGTTTCTGAAGTCCATATGCTGATGCCACGGCATCATGATCAGGGAAATTGTGTGTCTGAATGTATATATGGTCTTTTGCTTTCAGGTGGTCTATGAGGTTTTGTATAAACATGGTATTATAATCGATGAAAGAAACAAAGTGATAGTGATAATCTGCATTCTATCCTTAATATATTTCAGGCTTTTTAAATGCAGACGTCAAGATAAAAAAAGGCCGTTCTTTGTAAAAAAAACGGCCTGTCACGTAAGAGATGATTGGTAATCGATAATTTTAAATAGCGTTGATAATTGTATCGAGCGTATCTTTTGCATCACCCAGAAGCATGGTGACATTGGTTTGTGAATACAGGGAGTTTTCCACGCCGGAATATCCCGGCTTCGTGTCTCTGTTGCAGACGATAACGTTTT
>PGXY01000003.1:0-33552 GCA_002839375.1 Spirochaetae bacterium HGW-Spirochaetae-1
CCTCGGTGCTCATGACAATCTGAGTCACAATATCGGAAAGCCGCAGTGTCATGCCGTTCATTGCCGTCAGCATTTCGCCGATCTCATCATCGGGCACCTGGCCGGTATAGCGGACCGACAGGTTACCGACTGAAAGCTGCTCCAGTATGTCCCGGGCCTGCGCAAGAGGTTTCAGCTTGCGGTTTACCACGATATAAATGATAAAGGCGGCAAGACCAATACCGACTAATCCAAAAAGAAACATGACGACGGCCATATCCCGCGCATCTTCTTTTATATCTGCATTGCTCAGGGTTATAACTGAATAAACATTGTATTTTTCTGATTTTTTAAAGGTAAGCAGCTTGTTATCGCCCTTAAAATTATACCTGACGAGAGTGCCGCTGGGAGAGGAAAACATTGTTTGTCCGAAATCATAATCTTTCAGGTTCATTTTCATAATCAGCTCTTCTTTCGGGTGTGCAAAAGTCAAACCCTTCCCAGTCACAAAAGCTGGATAACCTGTTTTACCGATTATTATACTCTTGACCATGTTCTGGGCGAGTGAACTAATATCACAACTCAGTCCAATGATGCCAGCGACCCGGCCGCCATTCATGACAGGCACAGTAACCAGAACAACAGGACGCCCCGTTGCGGGCGATGTATTAGGCTGGCTCACATGGATCTCACCTTTCAGCGCTTTTTCTATATTTTCTTCATAGCCGATGCCTCCCCAACGTATGCCATTGGCCTTCATGGAGCCGCATGCCATTACCATCGGATTTTTCTCCGGAGTAGAGAGAATCACATCCTCATAAATACCCTTGCTGGCATAAAAGCCCTTCAGCAAAGGAACAGCCAGACCATACCTTCCGGTCACCATAGCATCTCTTACCGGCAACTGCGAAGCCAAAAATGCCGCGCTAGTTAGCTGATCCTCGTAAAAACGCTCGAGCTGCATCATGAGGTCCTCATTGAAATTGGAAAGCTGGTTGACATAGGCCTTTTCTACGGCCTTGTATGCGGCATTATATGATACCGATACCAGTATTACCGTAAGCACCGTCACTATAATGGTAACAAAAAATGATATAAGCACTTTTACGCTGTTAAATTTAATTCCCATGATTATTCCCCTGGCAAAACAAGATTTACCATAATCGTATCACGGGATAGAAATCAATTCAAGTAAGATTTGAGATATTTTTAATTTATATTTGCGGGAAAAGACTCAATTAATTCAGTTCTTCAGCCCGTTTCCTGAAAAGAAAATGGTAGATCATATCGCTGTAGCGGTCCATTTTTACCCGCCCTTTGCCGGACACGGAATAGCGCCAGAAGCCGTACAGTTTGGCAAGATTTATAAGGCGCTCACTGTAAAGCTCCCAGGTGAAGGCCGACTGGACCCGTTCAATCCCTCCCCGTGATACACTGTCCCAACTGCCGGGATCATTGATAAACCGTGCTATCTGCTCTTCCATCCACGGGACCGCCGAAACGGGGCCCGAAAGTGGGAAGCCCCGTCACCATAGCTTCGAGAATGGTAAGCCCAAAGGCCTCAAAAAGAGCCGGCTGCACAAAGGCGCCCCGGTGATCGGCAATTACCCGGTACACTTCGCCCGTTTCCATTTTGTCGATACTGGGAAGCCACCGCACCCGGTCCTTCAGACCATAGTGCGCAATAAGTCCATGCATCTTCTCTATCTCCTTTCTTTCCTCGGCATCGGACGATTCCTCAAGCCTGATCGTTCCCGCTGCGACTATGAGGTTACAGTGTTCTTTCAGAAATTCACTCATGCCGAAAGCCTCCATCAGGCCGGTGATATTCTTGATTTTGTCAAGGCGGGCCATGGTAAACAGGGGCATCCTTTCAGTGTCGGCCAGCTCCCCCATGATATCGGCTACGGTGTCGGTGAAAATTCTCTTTTCCCAGTATTCCGTGCGGTGAGATATCCTCTTCTCTCTTTCATAATGAGGAAAATAAAATTCCTGATCCACACCCGGCGGGATAACATTGAATCGCGGCACATAGAGATTGATGCCGTTTCTCACCTGAAATAATCCCGGCATGGTGAAGAACTGATACGATTCGTACTGACCCATGGTCTCCTCCGTACCGGCGATTTCCTGATAGGTGCTGGTGATGATAAAATCAGCCTTGTTCATGGAAAGGAGGTCTGCGACAAACTGCAGGGAAAAGTTATATTCCTTTTCGTATCCCTGCCAGTACGCGTCGGAAAAGAGGTACTTTGTTTTTTCCAGAGCATGCGCTATGGTACACTGAATGACATCCAGCTTATCGGAAAGAAGGGACGCCACAAGGTTGCCGTCGGAGTAATTCCCGATGATAAGGTCGGGACGTCCCCGGAACTCGGCCAGAAGCGCATTGGCGGCATCCTCGGCAAATTTTTCCAGATATGGCCAGATATGGAAGCGAGATATCCAGCTCTCCATTATATGGTCGTTTTTATCTTTAAAGGGGACCCTCAGTATCCAGCAATTGTCCGTTCCGTGTATCTTTTCCTTTCTTATGTTGCAGGTGGTGCCCAGCGCTTCGGGGATATACCGTGTCAGAACCACGATAGCCGGAACCACTTCGATTCCCGCCAGGGCGATATCGCTCTTCAGCCGCTTTTCCAGCGCCCGCACCTGGTCCAGAATGTAAATCACCTGGCCGCCCGTGTCGGGCTTTCCCAGAACATTTTCCTGACCGAACCATCCATGGGGAGAGATAACTGCAATCTTCGATATGAGCGGCATGGTGGTTCGAGAGAGAAATTTCTCCAGCAGTATGTCCGTTGGTTCATTTATAAGGTCTGCGAGCACCTGCATGGTCTCCAGAATCCTTCCGGCGGTATCGCCCCACCCCGGTTCGAATCCCGCCTTTTTCAGCTTATCCTGCAGCCGGGCCACAGGCGTATCCGGTTCCTGCTCTCCGAGAAAGCCCATTATATTTTCCAGCTCATTGACAAAACGGTCAAAATCCAGGGACATCCCTCCGTTCACGAGCAGTTGCTGATTGTTATACGTATGAAGCTTCATGAATTCAAAAAGCTTCCTGTTCCACTCTTCGGGGCGATTGAATATATTACTGGAAAGATAGCGGTTGAGATAACGGATACCGTTACCGAGATTCTTCGCGTCCTTCATTACCGGTGAATAGTCATAGAAAGGAAGGTAATCAATACGCAGGTGCTTGTCACCGGGCATACGGTTCAGGATGTGATACTCCTTCAGGTCAAGAAAACGGGATATATCTATCTCCTCCATGTAGGAACCGTCCACGCGGAGCATAAAGAACCGGTAGCGCGCGATCTGGCTCCTGTGCAGTATCACAAGGTAATGGTCCTGGTAAAATAACTCCTGTATTCTGCAGATAAAATTGTACACCGATGTCTCATTACGCCCCCTCCCCGCACCGCTGTCTTCATGCAGGTCCATGAAACCGGCATAAGTGAGCATAATGTCATTCCGGAGCATAAAGCCCCCTTTCTGGGCCAGGGGAACAAGCACGCTGACAAACTCCCGAAACAGGGCAATGTCTTCCTCGGTGATAATCCGGCCTATTAAATCAGCACCATCCATGCGTTATCCTCCTTAACAGATCAATTTTTGCGGTTTAAAAAATCATAGTAATTGATACCCTCTGTTATGCCGCCAGCGCCGGCTCTTTCAGCAAAATATATTTTCCTCAGACCGCGGAGCTTTTCCAGCTCTTCACTGTAATTCCCCACAACGACGGCAGGCATGTCTCCGCGCAGCATCTCTTCATCGTTGCCTGAATCACCGCAGACAAGAATATTATCCATGGGGATATCCCATTTGTAGCTTATATACCGTATGGCCTTTCCCTTGGAAGCGCGATAGGGCAGAATATCCAGAAACTGATTATGCGAATAGATAAGATTATATTTCAATTTCGCCGCAAGGAGCAGTTCGTGTGCTCTTGTCTGCCTGTCCCTCCCCGGCTCCATGAAATAGCTGATTTTGTATTTCCTCTGTGTCTCCTCTTCCTGTATCTCAAGAAAGTCGGCCCTGTCCAATATTTCCCGTATCCTGTCACGTTCCCACCGGTGGGAGATATGGGTGTCCCAGCCTTTGTCATAAAATTTAGCGTCACCGTAATATATTTCAGAACCAACCGAAGAGATGACAATATCCGGAGCCGGAATATCGTACTTCTTTATATATTTCAGAGCCGAATCCACGGTCCTTCCCGTTGCCAGGGCAAAACCCATGCTGTCCCGGTGTTCCTTCAGTATTTCAATAAGACCGGGAAGGCCGCTGTTATCATCACCGATAAGTGTGTTGTCGATATCGGTTACCAGAAAATAATTCAGGCCCGTGATACGTTTCCCCACAGGGTTTGCCGACAGAGGACTGAATTCCTCCCGAGTCGTTCCCTTGAGCAGCTTTTTCAACGCCGATGTATATTTCTCAACATGGGCCTCCCAGGTATAATGCTTCCTGACATTGACAGCACCGTTACGCGAATATTTATCCCAGCGTTCCGGTTCGGTGATTATTTTTTTTATTTCCACGGCTATCGCAGCCGTATCGGAGGGATCCACCAATACGCCGTTTTTACAGTTTTCCACGATATCCCTGGGCCCCCCGTCGTTGGTGGCCACCATGGGAATCCCGCACGCTGAAGCCTCCAGGAGCGTCAGCCCAAATGGTTCAGTCAGAGCCACATTTACAAAAACACCTCTCCGTTCACCCGTTATGTGATATAATTCGGGAACTTCATACTCAAAATCGTGCTTCTTGGGAATGGCCATTTTACCATACAGATCATAGGCATCCATGAGCAGGAGCATTTCCGTAAGAACATCCTTCTCATTTTCCTCCATATCAGAAATCCATTTCCTGATCCCGGCAAAAATTGCAAGGTTTGCCATAGCCTGAAGTTCCAGGCTCTCACCATAGGCCCGTATAAGACCGGCAATATTTTTTCTCTTATCGGGCCGACACAGGGCCAGAATCAGGGGTTTTTCGGGAAAAATAAAAAACCTGTTCAACTCGTTGAGTACGGATACATAGGCATGTTTTTCCATCTCATCTTTCCGGTTTTCCGGAAGCATGCCATGATAAAAGGGGGAAAACTTTTCCAGATCCAGACCCGGGGGAATGATGGAATAATCCGGAATAGTCCGGTTGTGATACATACCATACTGTTTCTCTACTTCCTGACTCGTGCTGGTGATCACCAGGTCGGCCATTTCCATTATTTTTTCCTCCGTATCAATGCGCCGGTCGATACGGTATTTTTTTACAACGTCATCTTCAGACATTCCTTCATTGATAAGTTTTTGCCGTTTTGACCTCCCGAGGCTGTGTCCGGTAAAAACAAATGGTGTTCCGAAAAATTCAGAAAGTTGCATGGCCACATATCCGGCATCGGCATAGTGCCCATGAAAAACATCGGGGATGGAACCCTCACGTTTGATAAATATAAGCGTCTTGTCCACAAATTCGTCGAGGTGGGGCCAGAGGAGCTCCTTGCGCATATACTTCCTTCCCCCACACTGAATCCGGACTATTCTAAATTTTTCATCGACCTGTTCAATAGGGTTCGAATAGTCCACGGAAATGCCCTTATCGGCAATAAGCCGTGTAAAAAGGTCCACCTGTCTCACGGCGGGATGACGACCCAGGGATTTCCCGAGCTCCACCACGTATTTAATCTGCCCGCCCGTATCGGCGTCGCGCCCCATCTCCATATTTTCACTGCGTACCAGACCATGTATGCTGAAAAGCTGTATATACAGTCCTCTGCTCATAGGATACTTAACCTCCACATGATCTCTGAATTGGGGAAACGCCTGATCAGCGAGACTTTCTCCTGGCCATGGCCTTTGCCCTGCGCTCCCTCTTTCTTCGCCTTCTCTCGGCTTCCTGTCTCTTTTTCCTTTTTTGTATGGAAGGCTTATCGTAATGCCGTCTCTTCTTCAGCTCTCTGAAAACACCTTCAAAGGCCATTCTTTTTTTCAGCTGTTTCAGAGCCTGCTCGATATTATCAAGTACTTCAACTTCCAGTGGTCTAGTCAGAAAATCACCCCCTTCTTACAGTAAAACATTATTTTCAGATTATATCAACTCACAAATGATATTTGATACATTAAATTATGCATGATAACAATTTCAGATGATCACAACTCGGCTGGAACCGCATAAAGGGCAAAACAAATGTTTTTCTTCCTCGACATCCACCATATCTTCCCATTGATTTGTGCAATCCTCGCACACGGCAATTATTTCACGGACAGGGACTGAAACATCCCCCTGCCCCTCTTTTTCTTCCTGAATTTCAAGGTCAGACTCAAACTCCCGGTAAAAATCATCATCGTAAACATAGTCATCAAAGTTATTCTCGAAATTGCCTTTCTTTTTCATACAAGAAACCCTCTGCATCAGACTCTAACAACACACTTATTCTTGAATATTGTATTCAAACTGAAGCAGTTTCCCTCTCCGATCCAGATCGACAACAATTTTCGACTCATCCTTCAGGGACTGCCACATGGAATAAAGCTTGTTCACACTATCCACTGTTTTCCCATTGATCCTTTTAACGATGTCGCCGCTCCTGACACCCAGTTTATATAAAATATTATAGGGCCTCACCTTCTGCAGGCGAAAGCCGGCAATAGCCCCGCCCCTGCGGTACGGTCCGGCCACCAGGCCCCGCATAGCGTTATCCAGATTATTCATAACGCGCTGTTTTATCTCGGCACGGCTGATGTTCTTTCGGATAACGCCGCCGTTATTGCGTAACACGGCTCCCTTGTTTGCGACTAATGACGCCTTCTCGCGCTTGTCGTATATACCGATTTTTTCAATCCTGTCCCCCGCTTTCAGATAAACGCGTTCCCTGGCTATCTTGACCAGCCGATATCCATATACTTCCTGCCACAGCCGGTAAACCCCGGGATCTTTTTCGCGCCTGCTCCGGATCATGGCACGGGCGATACTGCTGTGCCCGGTTATGGTCCCCACGAGAAAAAGATCATCGATAGGAACACCCGGTGCTGATTTCATTACACCGGACTCACCACTACCGCTCGATTCGGAACCGATTTTAAAAAAACCCGAGCCGATTATTGCCTTTCGGTATTCCTCGATTGATAAGCCGCCACGCTCTGTCCGCCGGATATTTTTTTTCACCCGGGACGCTGAGAACACCTTTGATTCCCTCAGATTTTCGCGATAATAAAACCTTACACCCTGATTAATAGTCTGTGCCGACGTATAAGAAAAAAGTGTAACAGCGGCTATATTCATAAGATGATACCTGAGATTATCCACAATAAAAACTTTTACCCTTCGAGTATAGAATAGGAACCGTCGCCGTCGTGCACTTCCGCACCCGTCAAAGGAGGAACAAAAACACAGATGAGCTTCATTTTCTTCGAACACCGCAGCCAGTGCTCATCATTTTTGTCAAGCGCATAGAGCATCCCCGGCATTATTCCATACTTTTTCCCGTCACCGACCGTTTCAATCTCGCCTTCACCTTCAATGCAGTAAACGGCCTCTAAATGGTTCTTATACCAGATATGGGTCTCGGTGTCGGGAAATATTATTGTTTCATGAAAAGAGAACCCCATGCCGTCATTTTTAAGAAGAATACGTCTGCTCAGCCAATTGCCGTTCCCGGCCATTATATCATGTTCTGACCCGATTATTTCATCTATCATTTTTACAATCACGAAGTCTCCCCCCTCAGCATATTCTTTTTCTTTTCCAGAACGTCGGCTATTGACTGTTCGATAATATCCAATCCCTTTATCAGCAGTTCCTCCTCTATCACCAGAGGCGGTAAAAATTTCACCACGTCATCACGGGCACCGGCCAGCTCTATGATCAGCCCTCGTTCAAAAGCGCAGGCTGATATCTCCTGCGCGAAGCCCTTCTCCGGTATATGCAGACCATAGACCATGCCCCTGCCGCGCACTGTCGCTCCCATTTCCGGAAAAGCGACGGCCATTTTTTCGAGGGATTCACGAAGTATCTTTTCCTTGTAATAGACGGCTTCGGTAAGGTTATCGTTCTCCCAGTAATCAAGCAGTTCCGTGGACGCCACGAAAGCCAGGTTGTTCCCCCTGAACGTTCCGGTATGCTCACCGGGCTTCCACTGGTCAAGTTCCGGTTTGAGCAGAACCATCGCAAGGGGCAGGCCGCCGCCAATGGACTTCGACAGCGTCACGATATCGGGATTGATGCCCGAATCCTCGAAACTGAAAAACCTGCCGGTCCTGCCGTTACCCACCTGTATATCATCGATAATGAGGAGTATGTCAAAATCACGGCAGATAGCCTCTATGTTCCTCAGCCATTCCGGCGAGGCGACATTGACCCCGCCCTCGGCCTGGACCGTTTCCAGAATAATGGCCGCGGGACAGTCCACACCGCTGCTGTTGTCATTAAGAAATTTACGCAGGTATTCCGACGTGTCCACGCTGTCGCCGAAATAGCCGTCAAAGGGCATGAAGGTGACGTTAGACCGATTAATAAAAGCCTCATCCCGGTAAAAGGAGTTCCCCGTTACGGCCATAGAGCCCATGGTCAGCCCGTGAAAGGCATTCGTAAAGGCGATGATATTGGACCGTCCCTTTACCATGCGTGCCAGCTTAAGCGACGTTTCAACGGCATTGGTGCCCGTGGGACCGGGGAACTGTATTTTGTAATCCATGTGCCGGGGCTCAAGAATGACCGAATAGAACTTCTGCAGAAAATTTTTCTTTGCCGTTGTCGCCTTATCCAGGCCGTGTACTATGCCGTTATTCTGGAGGTGTTCTATCAATTTTTCATTTACACGCGGATTGTTATGGCCGTAATTCAGCGTGCCGGCGCCGGCAAAAAAATCAATGTACTCCTTTCCCTGTTCATCACACATCACCGAACCCAGTGCGCTATGGAACACCGTGGGAAAGGTACGGACATAGCTCCGCACCTGCGATTCAAGCTGCTCAAATATCCTCATAATACTTCTCCTTTTTTGCTTTAATTTTCAGATAGACGGAACGGCCCTATCCTGAGAAGCACTTCATCCTCGTGGGCGTCTTTTCCAAACAGTTCAGCGGGATAACATATCTCCTCGATACAATGAGTCTTTAGTTCGCCGGCAAGGGAATAAAACATATTTCTCGAGGCGTCGTTGGACGGCGTAACAGTTGTTTCGATATATGAAACCGAATGAAACGCCGGCCTGCGAATGAGATGCTTCAGCATTCCTATACCAAGCCCTTTTCTCCTAAAACGAGGATGAACGGCCACCTGCCACACGAAAAACGTATCACGCCGGGAAGGATGGAGGTATCCCGAGATAAACCCCGCAGGACCTGAATTGCTCCCGGCGAATATGCAGGTATCCCTGAAATGATCGCAGAGAAGCATATAATTGTATCGGGAATTGATATCCAGCGGTTTGCACAGATCAACCAGGTTGTAAACCGCCGCAGCGTCTTTGATTTCAGGGGGTCGGAAAAATAGCTCGTCATTTTCAATTACATAAATATTCGTATCTTTGATACACTCCTCCCTTCACTGCCTGGATTTCCGGTACATTCCGAAAGGGGAATTCTCTGTAAAAACTCCCTTACGTTAAAGGATAAGAAAGGGAGGGTTACCCGTCAATAGACCCAAAGGTGTAAAAAGGTATACCAAAGAGAGTAAAATAGCCGGGTTACACTTCCACAAAACCGTTTTTAATTGCATAGGCCACAAGGTCATTAACCTTGTGAATATTGAGCTTTTTCATGATATTTACCCTGTGGGTCTTCACCGTTTGCGGAGATATGCGCAGCACCGTGCCGATTTCCCTGCTGTTTCCTCCCTCGGCGATGAGCTTCAGTATCTCGCGTTCCCGGGGCGACAATATATCAAAAGAGGACGTGTCGCCTGTTTTTTCACTTCGGGGCGGTACACCCGTCATGATAAATTCCGTGATAAGGTTTGAGGCAATCCGGGGACTGAGATATATGTTGCCTTTAAATATCTCCCGGATGGCCTTGATGAGCTCATCGGATGCATCATCTTTCAGGATATAACCGTGCACACCGTACTGGAGAAGCTGTTTGACATATTCTTCCTTGTCATGGCGGGAGAGAATAAGGATTTTTGTTCCCGGTACGAACCTGCGCAGGTGGCGCGCGATTTCTATACCGCTCATGGCGGGCATGGAAATATCGAGCACGACAATATCGGGCTTTTTCTTCTCAATCATTTCCAGAGCCTCCCGGCCATCACCGGACTCGCCGACAATCTCGAAGTCCTCTTCTGCGTTGAGAATGAGCTTCAGCCCGTCTCTGAGTATGGAATGGTCATCGGCCAGAAATATTTTTTTCTTTTTCATTACTGCACACCGATCTCTATTGATATTGTCGTCCCCTTCCCGGGTGATGATTCTATTTCAAGTCTGCCGTCAAAGTCCCTGACGCGCTGGCGGATATTGGAGAGACCGAATCCTCCTCTCCTGCCCACATCCTGGATTGAGAAGCCGGCGCCGTCATCGCTGATCCTGAGGCGTACAACCGAGTCTGCCTCGATCAGGGACAGTTCCACTTTCCGGGCCCCGGCATGTTTTATAATATTGGAGAATATCTCCCTGATAATCCGGTACAGGTTGACTTCCAGATCGCGGGAAAGCCTGGACTTAAAATCAATTGAAAGCGATACATCCGTTGCGCTCACCTGGAGATAATTCTTAACGTACCAGCGGATGGTGGATTCCAGGCCATGATCCTTCAGGAGCGAGGGATACAGGTCATCACAGACCTCGCGTAACTCGTGGCTGACCTTGTCAAGGAAATCAATGCCCACCTCAAAGCGGTCCCGATACTTCACGGGGTCTTTCTGGAAGGCGATAAAGTTGATCTTCGCCGCATATATGGTCTGGGCGATACTGTCATGGAGGTCCCTGGCTACACGCTCCCGTTCTATCTCCTGGGACTTGAATATCTGCGACGAAAGCCGCTTATTTTCCATCTCGGCGCTTTTTCGCACGGATATATCCACAAAGGAAGCCATCATGCCCACCGTTTTACCGTCGGTGTTCCTCACGGCCGAAGTGGATACTTCCACGTGAAAGGTGGAGCCGTCCTTGCGATGCACAAGAAATTCCTCGCTCTCGCCTTCGGCAGTATCAATTATCTTTTCTACATCCCGAAGACTTTTCACCTTCCCGTCGGCGAAGAGGTCAGAAGCACTTTTATTCAGCAGTTCCTGACGATAACCGTATTCAAACATCCTGACGAAGGCGGGATTGACATAGACTATGAGCCCTTCCATGCCTGCTATAACGACCCCGTTTATGGTCGATTCCAGAGCATCAAAAACAATACTCAGTTGTTCTTCAATATTGTCTTTATGGCCGGGGATCAGTTCTTCTGCGTCAAGATTATTGGTAATATTCCTGATTCTTCTGGCCCGGTTGTCCTTTTCCTTTTTTTCCATCGGTTTTCAGTTATTTCTATTTTGCCGGAAACACGGTATAGCCCCGGAGGGATAGGGCTGCCCTGGAATAAACATATATCCCATCCATGAATCTGTCAATAAACCTAAAGGTTTAAAAATCGGGGATAAAGATGGTATATGATATTAAAAAAGTATATTTTCCCGGTAATACGCATAAAGATCTTCCCGCGTGGCCTTGACATTCCGTATAATATCCGCATCCTTCCGATGTTCAGGCGTATCGGTCACAATTTTAAAGAGGTATACATCCTTATTGTAGAGTCCGCAGGCCTGGGCCACGGCCGCTCCCTCCATGTCGATGAGATCGGCCTGCGCGGCCAGGACAGCTCTCCTTTCCGGTTCCAGCACGGGAATATCCTGTGTGGCAAGAACGGCCATGGCATGACCTTCCAGCACCTTCGGCAGGAATATCCTGGGTTTCCCGCTTATGAGCACGGGCCGGTCATATTCCACAATGCTCTGTATGTGAAGAACCTGTCCCACGGTGAACCCGTCGCGCAGAGCCCCGGCCGCTCCCATGTTCAGGATTATGTCGGCCCCATACCGGTCCATGAGGTGGACTGCGGCCATGGCAGCACAGGCCTTGCCGATACCGGATATAATGAGTACGACATCATCCCCGCAGTATACGCGAAACGGCTTTTCTTCAACCTGATTGAGGGACAGACCTCTCGCAAAGGGCTCCGCCTCCATCCATGTGGCCATGACTATCCCCCTCATCATGCAACACCCCGGCCGATTATCCCGGCGGCCCTGGCCATCTCCTCCAGGACCCGGATCGCTTCACGCCCCCCGTCTCCCAGGTCCAGGGTGAAAGCATTCACGTAGAGTTGTATATGTTCATTAACAACCTGGTCATCAAGTTCCTGCGCATGGAGACGGATATAATCCCTTGAGGCGTCCCTGTTGCCCATGGCAAACTCCACGGAGGAACGGAGTACGTCGTTTATTTTTTCACGCACTGCAACGGGGCATTCCTTTTTCACGGCGATACATCCCAGCGGTATGGGCATGGAAGTTTTTTTCTCCCACCATTCCCCCAGGTCCACGAGGCTCACCAGATCATATTGCGGATAGACAAAACGCCCCTCATGGATAATGAGTCCCGCGTCATAGAGCCCGTCACGCACACCGGGCATGATGCGGTCGAAACGCACGGCTTCCACGCGGGTCGCTTCGGGCATCCAGAGCCTGAGCAGCAGGCAGGCCGTGGTATATTCACCGGGAATGGCAATACGCGCCCCGGCCAGATCCGTTTTTACATCGCGGGCCACCACTAGAGGACCGCAGCCATGCCCCAGGGCTGCGCCGGAATTAAGCAGAGCATACCGATCCCGGAGCAGCAGCCAGGCATGAAATGACAATTTGGTCACATCATAGGCCCCGCTGAAGGCCCGTCGATTCAATTCTTCCACGTCATAGATATGAGGCCTGAAAGTGATCCCCGCCGTATCAACAAGCCCATGCAACAGGGCATGAAAAATAAAGGTGTCGTTGGGGCATGGTGAAAAACCCAGATCAATATTCATGATACCGCCTGTATTTAAAGCATGTCTTTCCTGAAAAAACAGATCAATCATTTAAAATCTGCCTCCTCTTCCGACGACAGTCAACTATAAAAAATTGTAAAAATCCTTGACGTATTTAGAACGTTTAAGTATTTTAGTGTAAACTTTACAATCAACATTTCTATTCAGGGTGAACATATTTATGAAAAAGAAAAATCTTATGTATATTCTCGTGCTTGTCTCAGCACTCCTTTTCATCGGTTCATGCTCAAAAACTGACGACACCGCTTTATCCGGCGACCGGGGTGAATCCGTGGCCTGGATGAATTTCAATGAGGGTTACAAAAAGGCCCTGGCAGAAAAAAAACCCATGGTCATTGATTTCTACGCCGACTGGTGCAAATGGTGCAAAGTCATGGACACTGAGACCTTCAGCGACGGCGAGGTGGCGAAAAAACTGAAAAACGATTATGTGGCAATCCGCATTCATACGGACACGCAGGCCCACGAGCGGCTTAAATTCAACAATCACGAATTTTCCGTGCAGGAGTTCAGTTCAATGATGGGCGTCCAGGGACTTCCCACTGTGGTTTTTATGGACCGCACGGGAAAACCCATTACCCAGATACCGGGATTCTTAAAAAAGGACGTATTTCTCCCTTTGCTCAACTATATCACCGAGGAGTGCTACAACAGGAATGTTCCCTTTGAATCATATATGAAAGATGATAAGGCCTGCCAGAAGATTAAATCATCAGGAACGCCTTGATTTTTAAGGATTAATAAAACTATGAAAAAAATATTTCTTTTTACTGCAATCATAGCCGCAGTCGCAATATATGCATTTCCAGGTCCGACGCAGGCAGAACAGCTTCGATGGTATTCCTTTAACGAGGGATTAGCTCAGGCCCGCATTCAGAAAAAACCTGTGGTACTGGATTTTTATGCCGACTGGTGCCACTGGTGCAAGGTCATGGACCGGGACACCTTCAATGACAAAAAAGTGGCTGAATATCTGGGTGCCCATTATATCCTGATACGGATAAACACGGAAGACAGAAGCAAAACCGTACTGTACCAGGGACAGTCCTTTTCAAATGCGAATTTTTTCAGAATGGTTGGAGGCACCGGGCTCCCCACGGTGGTTTTCATGGACAGACAGGGAAATCTCATCACGAAGATACCGGGCTACATAGAAAAAGGGGTCTTTCTTCCCCTTTTAGGATACATTAAAAGCGAGTGCTACCTGAAACAGGTTCCTTTCGATGAGTCATATATTCAGGGAAAGAATCCCTGCACCAGATAATATATACTATCAGTACAGTTTATTCTCCAGCGGAATTCCCATATAGACTTCAATATTGATTCCATGAAGATTTGTATTTCGCCCCAGGGCTGGATATATGACCTTATCCATAGTAAGATTGATGAGTGAGTAAAAAAGATTTAATCCCAGATTAATACTGCATACACTGATTTCAGCCCCGAAACCTATATCAAACTTTGAACCGGTTATCTTTGTCTCATAGTCTCCCACTACTACATCATTGCTTCTCTGGGCCGGAAATGCCGTAAGTTTTCCGTCCAGGAGCCGCCCATAGAGCATAAAAAAGGTAAAACCTCCCTTGGCCGAATAATTGCCGCCAATGCCCATGGGACTTATGGACGGCGCATAATAGATCACCGGTCCGACACACCAGGTCTTATAGGTCATCAGGTCGCCACCGTATTCCGTTTCATCATTGCCGTTGACGACGGTTATCGTTTGCTGAAGATAATGCATCCGGAAACCTCCCCGGACTCCAATCTTGATGGCATGCGCCTCATAGCCGAGAATGATGGGTTTGAACGGAACCAGATCGACGGTTATCCCGAAAGCCGAATCAAAATAGGTAGGCTTGAAGGTCTTCCCATTATCAACAATGGAATACTTATCCTCCTCATCCCTGAGATCACCCATAAACGCAAGATTATACATAACACCCAGATTGATATGCATGAAGGTGTTAAGAAACTCCTTGGCTTGAAGCATGAGAGGCGTAATAAGCAACAACATAGTTATAAGGGCTTTTTTTATATGATTCATAGTATGTTTCCACGATTACATGCAGTAAAAATCAAATGACCGCTCATCAGAGCAAAGAAACGAATTCAAGAATAACCATCTCACGGCTCATTGGCAAGCAGAATTTTCTCCAGGAAGTAAAATAGAGGGATCAGTCGTTTCTCATGAGCATAAACCGGGACACGGTTCGTTCAAGCTGGAAAAGTTCCTCCATGTGATCGTTCAGAGAGGGGTCCCTGTCGGCATTGCCCTTGACTTTCTGGATCATGGACCGCAGGCGAGACAAATCCTCTTTCCTCCTGATGATCCTTCTTTCAATAACGCCTTTAATAAGGTCAAAATTATATTTCCGCAGGTTTACCCGGTAAAAAAAATCAATGCCGTATATCTGAAGGATCTTTTCAACATTCTTCAGGGATACCCCGGGAGCAAATTCATCGGCCTGAACAGTGTCTACGGCCCGCATTCCCTTCTGTTGTGCGGTCACGGCAGAAACAGGATCTGCTTCAACCGGCGCCGGTTCTTTTTGACTGAGTTTCTCCTGCAGGGTTGCGCTGTGCTCCGCAATAAGTTCATCGATCGCCCGATCCTTCCAGTCCTCGGTGTAGTGGCTGAATTCCTTTTCCAGAAGCAGTTCATACTCCTCAAGCATGATCGCCTTATTGGCTATATGGCCGAGAGGTGTATTGTTATAGCGGTATATTTCAGGAAATATTTCCCGTATAATCTGGTGAGGTAAAACCCGCTTGTTGTATTCCTCTTCATATAAATCGGAGAGCAGTTTCTGAAATGCGTTTTTCAGCCTGCGCACCGTGGAAAGATCGGCATCTATATATCCGTCTATGCGCTCTACACTCCTGTCACTGTCCTCCTTGACAATGCCTATAATAAAAATTTTATGGGCCTCCTTGAGAATATAGAGGATCTCTTTAAGCGCCTGCTCGCTGATACCGTAGGTTGACTCCATTTTTTTCTGGAAATCATTGGAATGGGGAATAGCATCACGGTTGTCCAGGGCGTTCTGCGCTAGAATTGATTTGAACACTTCATGTATTGTCTTTTTCAGCATAACCTTCCCATTGCATGTCTCGATACGGTGCCCGATTAAAAAGAAAAACCGGGCATGGCCTCCCTGCTCATAAAAAACTTCGACAGGTTAGTATATTAAATATTCAAATTCAAGCTTTTAAAACCACTTAAGAAAAAAAATTGACAAATTCCCATTCATTTAAATAAGTAACAATATTTTCTGTAACATTTTCCCTGTGTTCCACTATGTACTGATGTAATCCAATTCTCGCTGACGCTTATAACCAGTTCGGTACAGTTAACTCTCAATACAGGCTCGCTGCATTAATATATATTTTAAGTCTGCATAAAGGAGCATTACATTGAAAGTAAAAGGATCTGACATCATTATCGAATCCCTGAAAAAGGAAAATGTCGAGGTCATGTTCGGCTACCCCGGGGGTGTGGTAATCCCCATTTTTCATTCTCTTTTCAATGCGCCTTTCAAATTCATATTGAGCAGGCATGAGCAGGGAGCGGTGCATGCCGCCGACGGGTACGCCCGGGCCTCGGGAAAAACCGGCGTAGTCCTGGCCACTTCAGGACCGGGCGCCACCAACCTGGTGACGGGAATCGCCACGGCCTATATGGATTCCGTTCCCCTGGTCGTATTTACCGGCCAGGTATCGCGTGACATGATCGGCAACGATGCTTTCCAGGAAGTGGACGTTACCGGCATCACCAGGCCCATCACCAAGCACAACTACCTTGTTCAGGATATAAAGGACCTGTCCCGCATAATCAAAGAGGCCTTTCACATTGCTTCAACAGGACGACCGGGCCCCGTCGTTATTGACGTGCCCGTAGATATTTCAAACTCAACGTATAAATTCGAATACCCCGACACCGTCAGCATCCGGGGATACAAGCCCAATTACGAGGGACATCCCGGTCAGATCAAAAAGGCGGCGAAGCTTATCGAAACGTCTAAGCGCCCCGTTATATACGCCGGCGGCGGTGTTATTATATCCGATGCATCAAAGGAGCTCCGTGACTTCGTAAAAAAAACGGGGATACCAATCACCACAACCCTCCTGGGCCTGGGAATATATCCCGAAACTGACCCGCTCTCCCTGGAAATGCTGGGCATGCACGGCACCTATTACGCGAACCACGCCGTCCATAACTCCGACCTGCTCATAGCCGTCGGCGCCCGTTTCGACGACCGTGTAACAGGCAAGATAGCCACCTTCATCCGCGAGGCCAAGGTTATCCATATCGACATAGACCCGGCCTCGGTGAGCAAAAATGTCATGGTTGACGTACCCATCGTGGGCGACTGCAAAAGGGTTCTTCAGGAACTGAACAAGATCGTAGAACCGCCGAAGATCGACGAATGGGTTGATGAGATAATGAAACTTAAAACTGACAATCCCCTCACCTATGAGGACAGCGAGAGCGTCATAAAACCCCAGTTTGTCGTGGAGGAACTGTACCGCCTCACCAAAGGCGAGGCCATAATAACCACGGAAGTAGGCCAGAACCAGATGTGGGCAGCCCAGTTCTATAAATACTCGGAGCCCAGGACCTTTATCTCCTCGGGAGGGCTGGGAACCATGGGATACGGCTTTCCCGCGGCCATTGGCGCCCAGCTGGCAAGGCCCGACAAGCGGGTCATAGATATCGCCGGCGACGGCTCCATTCAGATGAACATCCAGGAACTCATCGTTGCCGTGCAGCACCGTCTCCCGGTCATCATCGCAATCCTGAACAATGGATTCCTTGGCATGGTCCGTCAATGGCAGCAGCTCTTCTACGATAAACGCTATTCACACACCTGCATCAAATCCGCCCCTGATTTCGCCCGGCTCGCCGAGGCCTACGGGGCCGTGGGCATCCGCATCGACAAAAAGACCGATGTGGAGCCGGCTATAAAAAAGGCACTGAGCATTAAGGACACACCCATAATTCTTGACTTCCACGTAGCCAAGGAGGAGAATGTGTATCCCATGGTCCCCGCCGGTAAATCCGTAAAAGATACGATCATGAGGGAGCTTGCATGAAACAGCATATAATTTCGGTAACGGTAGAAAATAAATTCGGCGTTCTCGCCCGGGTATCGGGACTTTTTTCCGCCCGGGGCTACAACATAGACTCCCTGGCCGTGAGCAACACCTGCATGGAGGATGTATCCATCATGACCATAGTAGTGCGCGGCGATGACAGGGTTATCGAGCAGGTAAAAAAACAGCTCAATAAACTTATTGACGTAATTAAAGTTTCAGACCATACTAACAGTCCAGTAATAGAGAGGGAATTTGTCCTCATGAGGGTGAATGCCGCTCCTGACAAGCGGGCCGAAATCATCAAGCTCGGAGAGGTCTATAACGCCAATATTGCCGAGATATCCCCGCGGAGCATCACCCTGGGAGTCAAGGGCGAGCCCGAGCGTCTCGATGAATTCATTGAGCTCCTGCGCCCTTACGGCATAAAGGAACTGATGAGAACCGGAAGAATTTCCATGCTGAAAGAAATTATTTAAAGAACCATGACATGATACAGGGACAATCGCCGCAGAAATGACAGCCTTACAGCACTGCCGGTGTCCGCGGCGATGACCTGATGAAATACATGAAATAATTACAAAAAAAGGAGTAAGATCATGGCAAGAATGTATTATGATGCCGATGCGGATTTTGGTGTATTAAAGGATAAGGTAATCGCAGTAATCGGTTACGGGAGTCAGGGACACGCCCAGGCCCAGAACCTCCGCGACAGCGGACTCAATGTCATTGTGGCGGAACTGCCGGGAACCGATAATTTTAAACTGGCCGAATCCCATAATTTTAAACCGGTTACGGCACGGGAGGCGGCGGAGAAGGCCGACCTGATTCAGATCCTGGCCCAGGACCACATCCAGGCCACCCTGTATAAAAAAGAAGTGGAGCCCTGCCTTAAAGAAGGGAAGGTGCTCGTTTTTTCCCACGGCTTCAATATCCACTTCAGCCAGATTGAGGCACCCAAAAATGTCGATGTCATCATGATCGCCCCGAAGGGACCGGGACACCTGGTGCGCAGTGAGTACGAGAAGGGAGGCGGCGTTCCGGCGCTAATAGCCGTTCATAACAACGCCTCGGGCAAGGCAAAGGAAATCGCCCTTGCCTACGCGAAAGGAATCGGGGCCACTAGAGCCGGTGTTCTTGAAACCACTTTCAAGGAAGAGACCGAGACGGACCTTTTCGGCGAACAGACCGTTCTCTGCGGCGGCGCCTCTGAGCTCGTCAAGGCCGGTTTTGAGACTCTCGTCCAGGCGGGATATCAGCCCGAGATCGCCTATTTCGAGTGCCTCCATGAACTGAAACTCATCGTCGACCTTTTTTACCAGGGCGGCATCAACTATATGCGTTATTCCGTTTCCGATACGGCAGAATTCGGCGACTACGTGAGCGGACCGCGTATAATAACCGACGCCACCCGCGCGGAAATGAAAAAAATTCTTACCGAGATCCAGGATGGTACTTTCGCGAAAAGATGGATCAAGGAAAACCAGGACGGCCGTCCCTTCTACAACAAGGTGAAGGAAGAACAGAAGAATCATCCCATCGAAAAGGTCGGCGCCCAGCTCCGTAAAATGATGAAGTGGATAGATTCGAAATAAAAATTGAATACTGACAACCGGGGCGTCTTTACATCACCGTCCCGGTTGTGTATATCGATGCATTGCAAATACAATAATGAAAAAATGGATACAGAAACAAAGCAGCGAGCTCATCGCCCGCAGGGTTTTCACCCTGCGGGACATCGACTGCCATCACCCCGAAAAGGACATACACCACACCTTTTTCAGGCTCGAGACACTGGACTGGATCAATGTTATCGCCGTCACCGGCGATAACAGGTTCATCATGGTGAAACAGCACCGCCTGGGCAATGACGAAATAACCATCGAAACAACGGGCGGACTCATTGATCACGGCGAGGACCCCCTGGAGGCTGCACGTCGTGAACTGCGCGAGGAAACGGGCTACAGTCCGGCCCGCATGACACTACTGAAGAAACTGGCCGTGAATCCCGCTATAATGGACAACTACATTTATTACTATCTCGCCGACGGATGCGTCCGTGTTTCAGACCAGGATCTCGATAAAGAGGAAGACATCGAAGTCCTGACCTACAGCAGGGATGAGATCAGGTCAATGATGCATAACGGAGAGATCGATCATGCCCTGGTGATCACGGGTCTCCTGCTCTTCTTCGATCATGAGCAGGATATCTGATTCCTGAACATGCCTTTTTTCACGGCCGCCGCAAAAAACTCCCCGTCCCTTCGTCCCATGTCAAAAGCACTCTGAAGACCCGCCGGGTTGGTATAGTCCCATTTCTCCACGGGCGGCGTCCCCGATGGCTGCACATACAGCCTCCCCGGCATAAAAGGAATCCGCTCAACGGGATACCGCCGCGTCAGCATAATCAGGGCCATACCCTGAAAATCTTTCAACGTCATGACCGGTACATTGTCGATGAGACCGCCGTCCAGGACCGTCCCTCCCGCCCTTTTCATAATGGGGACCACGGGTGGTGTGCACGATGACTGCAACAGAAGATCGGCAAGATCATTGGGCGTCCTGCATTCCCTGACCGAAACGATTTCGGGCACGAATCCCAGGCCTGCAGTCCACCGCGGATGAACCGGATACATTATTTTTTTCTCGAGGGAATAGGTAACAAGGCCCACTACCGTGGCCGACCGGGGGCCGAGCCATCGCGGCGGCCGCGACAGAACTATGCTGAGCTCGGGCCCCTCAATGATTTTCCGTAACGCCCCGGCGTCGATAGTCTCCAGTATGGTGCTCCTGTACATATCAAAGTGGGGGAAGGCCTTCACTCCCCTCAGGGGGCCCGTGAGGTAAAAATTTTTTTTATTTTCACCTGAAATTTTTTTAAAATATTCCAGTCCCTCCCGTATCTTTCCCGAAAGACACATGCATGCCATTGTGGCCCCGGCGCTCACACCGGTCACCAGTTCCGGCTTCAGTTTCAATTCCGGCACGGCCGTCTCCCAGAAACCGGCCTGCCACAGGCAGCGCACACCGCCGCCGGCAAAGACAACGGCTCCAAATGGTGATATCTTCTTCAATCTGGACATCACCTCCTGTTATTGTTCCGGAGGAATCGCATCGCTTTTCTCTATAAACCTGCAGTTGCCGGTAAAATCGATTACTTCAGCTGACGGGATGGCGAGACAGAGAGTCTCATTGTCATTAATGGGCCTGAAAAAAACAAGGTGGCTGATAGTCCCCATCTTATAGTGAAAGCATCCCGAACCGCTCTCCAGCACCTGGCTGATAAACCAGTATCCCTTTAAATCAGCACCGATGAGCACCGCCCGTGGATGAAAAACTACAAGCCCTTCTCTATCGATGATGTAATAATATCCCGACACTCCCACACGTTTTGTCCTGAGTTCATAATAATTGCGTCGGTCTTTTTTCAGCGAGGCGATGACAGAGTCATAATTTTTATAAATTGTCGGCGTATCCACAACTGATGTTCCGGCACAGGAGGGTATTATTGCAAAAACAGTAAGGAGAAGAAAAAATCGTTTCATAGGCATCTCTCCCGCTAATTTACAGCCGTGGCATCCCATTCACCGGGTAATCGGGCTGAAGAATTGCTTTTAAATGTACAGATCGAAAACAAACTGTCAAGTGCAATATTCTGCTTGACGCCCCAAATCCCCGGGCCGATGATTTGCCATGGAAATATCATTATCGGTATTCATCTTTTTTTTCGGCGCCCTCTGGGGCAGTTTTTTTTATACACTGTCATTGCGTTATGCAAACGGCAGCATGGCTGCCCATCCCTTCCAGGCTCTGTTTTCATCATCGCGGTGTCCCTGCTGTGCGGAAAAAATATCCCCCCTGTACCTGGTGCCGCTCCTGGGATTTCTGGCACTGCGGGGAAAATGTAAAAGCTGCGGCGCCTCCATTTCGTGGATATATCCCGCCGCTGAAATAGCCAGCGGTCTGCTGCTTCTCTTCATGACGCAAACCATGGGTTTCTATCCCGGTACCATGCTCACTTTCATGCTCATTCAGACAGCAATGGCCATTTCAATAGTTGATGTAAAAACTCTCACGATCCCCGATTCTCTCATTGCGCTCTTCCTCATGCTTTCCCTGTACCCCATGGTACTCCACAACACCTTCAGGGATTCCCTTTATGGACTTATCCTTATGTCCCTCTTTTTCATAGTAATATTGCTGATTTTCCCCGGTTCCTTCGGGGGCGGCGATGTAAAATTCTCCGCGATGATCGGTCTCTATTCGGGACTTGAACTTTCCCTGGTAGTACTGGAAACGGCACTGATTACCGGCGCCCTGGCGGGCGTCTTCTATGCGGTGATAACAAAAAAGGGATTCCGCAGTAAAATCCCTTTTGGCCCCTTTCTTGCCCTGGGCCTCGTCGTATCAATTCTTTACGGCCGGGATATCATCCTGATCTACTACCGGTTCATGCGCTGACCAGCGACGAGATACCCTTTCCGGCCGGTTCTTCTATCACACCTTTCTCGGTTATTATAGCGCTTATCAGCTCCGCCGGTGTCACATCAAAGGCCGGATTGTATATGCGCACGCCTTCGGGAACGATCTGCACAGAACCCACATAGGCCACCTCGTCGACGGAACGCTCCTCGATGACAATATCACCGCCGGTATGTGTATTTATATCCAGGGTGGAAACCGGGGCCGCCACGTAAAAGGGAATGCCATGATGCCTGGCCAACACCGCATGGGAGTAGGTGCCGATCTTGTTCGCCGTGTCGCCGTTAGCGGCCACGCGGTCGGCACCCACGATAATTTTTTTAACAAGACCCTTTTTCATAAAAAATCCCGCCATATTGTCGGTGATAACCGTTACGGGAATATTATCCTTCTGCAATTCCCAGGCCGTGAGCCTGGCACCCTGCAGGTACGGCCTCGTTTCACAGGCGATCACTTCTATCTTTTTGCCCTCTTCCACGGCAGCCCTGATCACTCCCAGGGCCGTACCATATCCGCCAGTGGCCAAAGACCCGGCATTACAGTGCGTCATCACCACATCACCGTCACTGAGAAACCTGCTTCCGTTTTTACCCATGGTCCTGTTTATGGCGATATCCTCCTCGAGAATGTTGACCGCTTCCATCACCAGGGCATCGATGATCGAGTCGATATCGCTTCCGCTGGATACAAGGGATCTCATTCTTTCAATGGCCCAGAACAGGTTCACAGCAGTAGGCCTCGTTTCCGCAAAGAGCAATAAAACACCATCCATGGTCTCACGGAAATCCTTCAGGTCCCTGCCTTTAAAATTTTTCGCCGCCAGGGCGATACCCATGGCAGCCGTGATCCCAATAGCCGGAGCCCCCCGAACTTCCATGGACCTGATGGCCTCGGCCACGCCGATATAGTTACCATAATCATTGTATATTTCCTGCAGGGGCAGCTTCCTCTGATCCAGAATTGAAACGGATTCCCCCATCCATTTTACCGTATGCATATATTATTCCTCGCCTCGCTCTACTCTGTTTTTTCTCATGGTGATTTTATTACCCTTTTCATTCCAGGATACTTCATCCATGTGTATTCGAATGATAAGAAGTCCGCGCCCGCTGTTCTTGAAAAAGTTTTCCGGGTCCCGCGGGTCCGGCAGAGTTCTAAAGTCAAAACCCCTGCCCTGATCCTCAATAGTATATTCCACCATGTTTTTTGTCTGTTCGCAGGTAATCACCACCATCCGGTCCTTGTACCGGGGATCTTCACGACGGCGCTCTATTTCCTCGTTGAAAACCTTGATCCCTCCCTTTTCCCGCATGGACGACGAAACTTCAAGATTGCCGTGAAACATTGCGTTAGCGACTCCCTCTTTCAGTGCCAGGGAAATATTTTCCGCTGTCGTCTGATTGCACAGGCCCGAGGGAACCAGGTTCTTGGTGAGTTCATAGGATATGGTGTTGATGATGGCGGAATCAACAGGTATTCTGTACACCATCTTTTCAAATTCAATATATCGGCCAAAACTATCGGCAAGTTTTTTTTCATGCTTGCGCTTCAGGATAGAACGCACCGACGAGGCAACATCGTTGATATCAAAGGGCTTCCTGATGAAATCATCGGCGCCGAAACGCAGGGCTGTGATGGCGTCTTCAACGTTCCCGTGGCCCGTTATGAGCAGCACCGGTACCGGCTCATCCTGGGCTTTTACGCGCCGAAGGAGCTCAATGCCGTCCATTTTTCGCAATTTTATATCGCTGATGATAAGATCGATCTTCTCCTCGCCGGTTTTGAGGAGATAGAGGACATCCTCGGCCTTCTCAAGCGATATGACATTATACCCCAGTCGGGCCAGTTTTTTCTGAAGAGTAAACCGTATGACCTCTTCATCGTCGACCACAAGTATCCTGGGCTGGCTTTCCTGCATTATGACTCGTCTCCGGTATTGTTGTCTCCGCCCAAAATGAGGTGCCCCATCTTGTCCCTTTTCGTTCTCAGGTAATTCAGATTCTCCGAACCCGGTTCTATCTCTATGGGAACGCGCTCCACAATCTCCAGGCCGTACCCCTCGAGACCGATGACCTTCTTGGGATTATTCGTTAACAGGCGGATTTTATGCAGACCCAGATCAACGAGGATCTGGGCGCCGATGCCGTAATCCCGGAGATCTTCGGCGAAGCCCAATTCGATATTGGCTTCCACGGTATCCATGCCGCTCTCCTGCAGATGGTAGGCCTTTATTTTATTACCCAGGCCGATTCCCCTTCCCTCCTGGCGCATATAGAGAAGAACTCCCTTTCCCTCTTTTTCGATGATCTGCATAGCCCGGTGGAGCTGAGAACCGCAGTCGCAGCGCCTTGATGCCAGAACATCGCCTGTAAGGCATTCAGAGTGAACCCGAACCATGACATTTTCGGCCCCGGAAACATTGCCCTTCACCATGGCGACATGTGTTACGTTTTCAAACTGTGATTCATAGGCTATGATCTTGAAATCACCGTAATCCGTGGGAAGATTGGCCTCGGAAACACTGTGTACGAGCCTTTCAATGTGCTGACGATATTTGATGAGATCGGAGATGGTGGCTATCTTTAGGCCGTGTGCCCGGGCGAACTTGTCCAGATCAGGACGTCGCGCCATTGTGCCGTCCTCGTTCATTATTTCGCAGATGACCCCGGCGTTTTTAAGGCCTGCAAGTTTCGCCAGATCAACGGCCGCCTCAGTATGTCCCGCCCGAACCAGAACACCACCGGGCTTAGCAGCCAGGGGGAACATATGCCCGGGCCTTCGCAAATCGTTGGGTCCGGATTTTTCATCTATCATGACCTGCACGGTCTTCGCGCGGTCCTGGGCCGATATGCCCGTTGTAGTTTCCTCAACGGCATCAACGGATACGGTGAAGGCCGTGCCAAATTTATCCTTATTATCTTCGACCATGAGCTTCAGACCCAGGCGGTCTATCATGTCGGAAGTCATGGGAACACAGATAAGCCCCCTCCCGTGTTTGGCCATGAAGTTAATAATCTCAGGTGTGCAGAATTCGGCGGCTACAATCAGATCACCCTCATTTTCCCGGTCCTCGTTGTCGACTATGATGATCATTTTGCCGTTGCGAACATCTTCGATTATTTCCTGGATTGAACTGGATTTCATGGGAGGCTCCTTTATATTTCAGATCTGTACATTAGATTTTTACCCGGCAGCGCCGTCAAGATTTTTTACTGTTTTCATTATCATGCAACAATGAGCAGCTACTCACACCCCTCAATAACAACAAAGGCAAGGGCATGATCCTTTTCGTGGCTGATACTGACATGGATCCTGAGAATAATACTGTTTTCCTGATCAGTCCCGAATAAAACACGGGGATTCGCAATATAGGGACGCCCCTTCTCATCGTTGAGTACCGACACCTCGTTGAAAGAGAAGGCTCTGTCCCCCAGGGCCTTCACCAGGCATTCCTTCACGGCAAAGCGCCCGGCAATATAATTGCCGGGATTTTGAGCCGGAAGATGCTCGATCTCTTCACGGGAGAGGACTCGATCTAAGAAACGTTTACCATACTTCTTATGAAGTTTTTCAATACGGCTGATGAGAACCATATCAGTCCCTATTCCGGTGATCATGCCCATAAACCTCCAGCAATGTTCATTGTAATCATGACAGTCATACTCAAGATTCCGTTGCAAACCCATATCGGGGCTCTGACCCCTGATAATTTTTAAGACATATTTAAATGCTCTGACCCCTATTCATGAACCGTATCCAGGATACGGGATATTTCTTCCCTGCACATGGTAGTGACAAGCCCCTGTCTCACCTGTGAGGCATTGCGGAAACCATGAATATAGCGGGTAAGATGCTTCCTCATGAGAATAATTCCCCGGTCTCCATAGAAGGATATATTCAGATCCAGGTGCTCCAGTATCTGCGCCTTGATATCCTCAATACCGGGCACCGTATCGGAAAAAATCCAGGGGTTGCCACAGGCGCCCCTGCCTACCATAACAGCAGCGCATTCTGACGAGGCAAGCCTTTCCAGCGCTTCAGAGTGAGTCCTGATATCACCGTTGCCAATAACGGGCATCCTGGTCATGGCATTTATTTCGCCAATGATATCCCAGTCGGCCTCACCGCTGTATCCCTGGGCTCTGGTACGCCCATGCACGGTGATAAAATCAACACCGGCCGATTCCAGGGCCGTCACCACGTCGCGATAATTCCGGCTCTGATGGTCCCATCCCGTGCGTATCTTGGCAGAAACGGGCAGCGTCACACTGGCCACAACAGCAGCGGCGATCTTTTCAACAAGGTCCGGCTCCCGGAGTAGGGCTGCGCCTGACCCGATTCCGCCCTTGCACACATTGGAGGAAGGACAGCCCATATTGAGATCAATAAAATCCGGTCCCAGGGACTGCACCTTTGCAGCCGCCTCCCCCATTATCACCGGGTCACGTCCAAAAATCTGTATGCCCAGGGGCCGTTCATCAGGGAAAAAACGCAGAAGATCTATGGTTTTGCGGTTATCCCGCACAATACCCTCGGCGCTGATAAGCTCCGTGATGACAAGGCCGGCACCGGACCGGCGTGCAATACGGCGGAACGGTGAATCTGTGTAGCCCGCAATGGGGGCGAGCACAACAGGGCTGTCTATGGTCAATTTATTGAGCTGTGTCATGATTTTAACCCGCCGGTATGTATATGTCCGCTGCCTATTCTCTTTCAGCGACGAAGATGGTGGCGATCCCGCCTGTCTGTCTCTCGATCCTTACGGCGGAAAAACCGGCATCCTTCAAAATCATGGCCAACTCATCGGGATCAAGGAATGTGGCGATGGTCCCGGCCAGATAGCGGTAGGCATCGCGTTTCCCCGAGACAAGCCCGCCAACAAGGGGAAGGATAAAGCCAATATAGAGCCTGTACGCCATTTTCATCAGCATGCCCGAAGGCCTGGTAAGCTCCAGTATCTGCAGCATTCCGCCCGGGACAAGCACCCTGCGGGCCTCGGCCATGAATACATTAATATCGGGGATATTTCTGATGCCGAAAGCAATGGTGAGCAGGGCAAAGGACTCTGACCTGAAGGGAAGGCGCGCCGCATCGGCTGCAACAGCACCGCTGCCGAGCCATCCCCGGGCCTTGCCCGTCTTAAGCATGGCATGAGAAAAATCCAGGGAAAAGACCATAGCGCCGGCATTTGTAAGACGGTTAGAGAGATCGCCGGTGCCGCAGCACACATCAAGCACGGGCCTTCCGGTTACAGAGCCGGCGTTTCGTACCACCCTCTTCCTCCAGCCCCGGTCAATCCCCAGGGACAGAATCCGGTTGAGCAGATCATATGTGGACACAATATCATCGAACATGCCCTTGATTTTTTCCTTTCTCAGGCCCGGTTCCCTATCATCGACTCGGTAAGTGAAATCCTCTCTCACGCCATTCTCCTGATAATTTCGTATCGGGAATCACGCAAAACCGGTATCCGTCCCGCGTTCCGAATTATTTCAACGAGTTCATCCATACCGGTGTTGGTGCGGATGCCCGTGGCTTTTACCACGACCTCCTCGGTGAGAATGCCTCCCATATCATTGGCGCCCATGGCCAGAGCCACCTGGGCCAGTTTCAGCCCCTCAGTAAGCCATCCCGCCTGTATATAACGGATATTGTCCAGATAGATACGAGCTATGGCAACCACCTTCAGGTAATCCACACCTGTGGCAGGCATGATCTCATCCATCCGCGTATATCGTGGCGAAAAAGACCAGGGAATGAATGCCCTGAGTATTCCGGTTTTATCCTGAACAGTCCGTACCGTATCAAGATGTTCTATCTTCTCATCAAGGGTCTCCCCCATACCATAGGTCATGGTGGCCGTGGAGGTCATCCCAGCGCGTTCCAGGGCATACATGACCTCGCACCAGTTTTCCCGTGATATCTTGCCGGGGCTCACATAGGTACGTATCCTGTCCACCAGAAGGTCCGATGCCCCCGGCACCGAATCGAGTCCCGCGCTTTTCAGCCGCTGAAGTACTTCGTCGAGGGTCAGATCCGATTTCTGCGATATATGATATATTTCTGCCGGCGAGAAGGAGTGCAGATAAATTTGAGGAAAAGCCGCCTTTACTTCTTTTACCATGGTCAGATAGGTTTCAATGGTATAATCGGGATGAAGCCCTCCCTGGAGCATCACCTGGGTTCCGCCGGCCCGGACCAGATCATCGATCTTTCCCAGCATCTCTTCCATAGAGAGCTCATATGCCTCCACCTTGCCCGCCCTGGCATGATAGGCGCAGAAACGACAGCCCGCCTCGCATACATTGGTAAAATTTACTATCCGGTCCAGAATGAAGCCCACGGTGTTTTCAGGATGGATAAGGGCAAGGCGTGCATCAGCAGCATGGCCCAGCTCCCGTATATCCCACTGGAATAGCGTGACCGCCTCTTCTCGGCTAATACGCTCTCCGGTATAGATTTTCAGCTTTATAGTATTCTTGTCCACGAAACCATTCCCTGCAAGTTTTCTGAAAAATGATACTCTGCCTTTTCCAGAATCGGTATTATAAAATACCCTGTAAACCTTATATTTAAAATATAACACCATTGATTGTAAAAATACTGCTATGACAAGTAAAAAAGGCTTTCCAATATCTTTTCTATTGAGGGGTCAGAGCATATGAGGGGTCAGAGCATAAATCCATCTCCTTCCCGTATTTGAAACTTGAATTCAGGAACTCGAAGGGGTCAGAGCCTGTAATTTTCATTGACATTATTTCCAAGATATTTTTCCTGACATCTTTATTTTACTGCATACACATTAAACCCAATGTAAAGGTATTATTATGAATTACTCCGGTGAATATTCGCAAAAACTGACAAACGCTTATGATGCGGTTAAAGTCATTGATTCCGGCGATGTTGTCGATTACGGCTCCTTTAATGGAAAACCCGTGGAATGTGACCGGGCTCTGTCCCTAAGAGCCGATGAATTGCACGATGTATCCGTCTATGCTACGGTTACCGTGCCCCCTGTACCTGAGGTTGCCCGACGCCCAGATATCTTTACCTATTCCGATTGGCACTGGACAAAGCTGACCCGCCTCCTTCAGTTCCAGGGAAAACCCTTTTATTCACCTGTCCTTTACCAGCGCGCCCCGTACTATCACCGCCACAGCAGGCCGAAATCCTATCGTTCCACGTATTATGATAACCCTGAGAAGGGGCCGGGAGTAAAGGTCGTGGCCATTCTCCAGACCGGGCCCATGGATGAATACGGATTTTTTAATTTCGGACCCCAGTGTTCCCATACCTGCGCCTGTGTGGGCACCGCAGATATCGTTATCGTGGAAGTAAACCGGAACCAGCCCCGATGCCTGGGCGTGGAAAATGCCGTGCATATATCCGAAATCGATCATATCGTTGAAGCACCGGAGTCGCAAAGGCTTTTCAGCCCTCCCCCGGCAGCCCACACCGACATAGACCGCCAGATAGCCGGACATATCATGCAGTACATTCACAACGGATGCTGCCTGCAGCTCGGCATCGGCAGCCTTCCTAATCTGGTTGGCGAAATGATCGCCGAATCCGATCTCAGAGACCTGGGAGGCCACACGGAGATGTTCGTTGATGCCTTTGTCAAAATGATAGAATCGGGCAAGATGAACGGAAGGAAAAAAAATATAGATCATAACCTCTGCGCCTACACCTTCGCACTGGGGTCAGAGCATATGTATGATTTCATGAACGACAACCAGGGCCTCATAGCCTATCCAGTTGATTATACAAACAGCGACGAGATAATCGGGCAGATAGACAATTTTGTCAGCATAAACAACGCCCTGCAGATAGACCTCTTCACACAGGTCAACGCCGAAAGCATGGTGATAGAGGGCCGGCCGCAACAGATATCGGGCAACGGCGGCATGCTGGATTTCGTCATGGGGTCGCACAAGTCGCACCGGGGCAGAAGTTTTATCTGTTTTTCATCGACCTACACGGACAAAGACAGCCGCGTACAGTCCCGTATTGTCCCCACGCTCGAGCCGGGCACTATCGTAACCGTGCCGCGCCAGGCTGTTGATTTCATCGTTACGGAATACGGGGCTGTCAGGCTTGCAGCCTGTTCCACATGGATGAGGGCGGAAAAACTCATCAGCATCGCCCATCCCGATTTCAGGGACGACCTTGTCAAAGAGGCTGAAAAGCTAGGAATATGGAGAAGAACGAACAGGATATCATAGTTCAGCGAAATGAATTTCAGGTACATGGGCCAGCAGTCCCAGTTCCATGGCCTCGTCAAAATAAAACCGCAACGCTTTTTTCAGATTGATGCTAAAGTCGAATTTCAACAATTCATAATAATGACGTATATCGTAGCGAATTTCAGGATATCTCTCCGCTGCCTTCCGAACCACTTCATCGTCATTTGTCCTGAGTTCCTGCAGTGATAAAGTATATGAAGAAATGACCTTTTTAACCAGATCCCGTTGTTCACTGAGACAATCCCTATCCACAACAAACACGGCAAAAACAACGGGAAAACCAGTTTTGCGAAGCCATAGATCGCCCAGATCATAACTATACTGGATGGGCTCACTGCTGTCCAGCATGGCTTCATTGCCGATAACCAGGGCGGCATCAATATTTTCATAGGATGGTTTCGGTTCCACCGTGACATACCGCGGGGTCAGAGCATAATATTTCTCAAGCAGAATACGCAGAAGAATAAGGGACGTCTGAGAAGCCGAGGTTAATCCAACAATTTTCCCGCTCAGGGTCTCAATCGGAACCTTACTATTAAGAACGACGGAACGCACATAGCCAATGGAACTGAGGCAGAAATAAGGGAGTACTAATGCGGAGCCCTGCATATCAGCATACGCCGCCGCCGATATGGGACTCATATCCAGGGCTCTGTCCCTCATGAGCCTGTTGAGCTCGCTGGGATGATGCGGCACTACCTCAACACCGGGTATCGATTCTTTTTCAAACATATGATAGTAAAAAGGGTAACAGTTGAGATAATCGATATAGCCGATTTTCATGTGGATATCCTTCTTGCTTATTTTTCCCTATAGTCCGCTGTGGCCCGCACCGGTATTTTCCCTGAAGCCCGGATAAGGCGGCAGAGATGTTCTTCCGTACCATAATCCGGCGTTTCGGCACCGGCCGAATGTACCACCTTTTCGTAATGATATGTTGCTCCAATATCATCGACTCCAAAATCAAGAAGCACCTGGGCCATCTTTTCTCCCAGGTACATCCATAACCCTTTTATATGCGGGATATTATGCAGAAAAATCCTTGCCGTTGCATACAGCCGGATATCATCGAATCCTGTACTGCTTTTTCTCTTTGATTTTATTTTCGTATTCTCTTCATGAAACTGCAGAGGAACAAAGGTCTTAAATCCCCCGGTCTCATTCTGGACACTACGCAGCATCTCCATGTGTTCAACGATATCTTTCGTGTCCTCGATGTGATTATAAAGAAGCGTGGCATTGGTTTTAAGCCCCAGGGAATGAGCAATTTTCATTACTTCGAGCCACTGGGCCCCGGATATCTTTCGGGGAGCGATGATATTTCTCTTTTCTTCGGCAAAAATTTCAGCCCCACCGCCGGGAATGGCTCCCAGTCCTGCATCAATGAGGGTTTCCATTACCTCTCGCACAGTCATGGCATTTCTCTTCGCAAAATAATCGTATTCAGCGGCAGTGAAAGCAACTATAAAAAGATCATTCCTGACACTCTTAATCCGACGCAGCATTTCCGTAAAATAACCTATATCAAGCTTCGGATTCAGACCACCGACGATATGCACCTCATCTATACCGAACTCAACGGCTTTCCTTACACGTTCCTCGATCTCATCCAGTGAATAGAGATAGGCATTTGCATCCCCTTCATCGCAGGAGAAAGCGCAAAGTGGACAGCGCAATTCGCAGATGTTTGTATAATTAAGATTCATATTCACACCGTAATAGGCTCTGACCCCATGATACTGTTCACGTAAATAATTGGATATCGTACCGAGTCCAAGGATGTCATCGGTGTTGAGCATAACAAGTGCGTCATCAGTGCTAACCGGTACACCCGCTTGAACCTTTTCGGCTATTGAATATAATTTTTTTTCTTTGATTAACGATATATCCATAACAATTAACCCACATTAGCATCATCTAATTTTCCAGGCTCTGACCCCATTCAGGAAAAAGATTATGCTCAATCTCCAGGAGATTTAATATTTTGCCAACAATGAAATCCACCACATCTTCAATAGTAGCCGGGAAGGTGTAGAAACCGGGAGCAGGTATCACTACAGATACTCCGGCCCGTCTCACCTTGACCAAATTCTCCAGGTGTATAAGATTCAGTGGTGTTTCCCTGGGTACAATTATAACACGACGTTCTTCCTTCAGAGCCACGTCAACAGCCCTGGTAATAAGAGAATCAGCATATCCAGATGCAATCGCTCCCAGGGTCTTCATGGAGCAGGGAACAACTATCACTCCCTCATTTTTTGATGTTCCACTGGCGGCAGGGGAAAAATAATCCCCCGGACTGCATTCTTTAAGAAGCGCAAAATCAGGCTCTGACCCTTTCTCTGACAAAACATCTTTTACGGATCGAAACCGCTTCCTGCTTTTAAACATTTCGTAGGATATAGTTTCCCATGCCGAATCGGAAACAATGGCAAGTACTTCTTTACCAGATTTCAGTATAAGTTCAATCAAACGTATCCCCAGAACCGGACCACTGGCACCTGTAATAGCTACAATATACATTCTCAGCCTCTCGCCCTTTTATGTATGTACAGATACAGCCTATCTACATGTCTGGCATGCTGTCAATTATTAGTTTAATCAGATAGACAGAATATCTAAGCTCTGACCCCGCATAGTGTTTTAAAAATACAACGCCAGCCTTTTACGATATGCCTCTTCAAACCAGAGAAATTTCTCCACACACTGCTCAAAGGTCT
>PGXY01000003.1:682963-725112 GCA_002839375.1 Spirochaetae bacterium HGW-Spirochaetae-1
AGCAGTGTGTGGAGAAATTTCTCTGGTTTGAAGAGGCATACCGTAAAAGGCTGGCCCTGTATTTTTAAAGAAATATACCATGGGGTCAGAGCCTGTTGTTAAAGGATAGATACAAGATCACAAACTGTCACTCATCGCACCTGATGGCTGACATTTTTCTTGACGATCTCTGCATTTCATTGTATATTAATTACGATATAAATATAAAGATAAAAAAAGCATTCAGAGCATACTGAATGCATTATACTTGCATTACTAATCGTTTATTAATATCCTGCACAAACTTTCCCCGGACCAGAAATTATTGGTGAGGATGATCCTGGATAGACAGGGATGATTTTTCAATTAATGAAGGGCCTGTGTCAAAGACTCAAAAATATCCCTGAAAAAAACCGAGATGGACATCACACAAAGGAGAGAACATTATGAGAATGGATAAACTCACTCTGAAGGCACAAGACGCCTTTAATACGGCGCAGGATATTGCCACGCAAAAAAATCATTACGAGATACAGCCCCTCCACCTCCTGAAGGCACTGACAGAACAGGAGGGCGGCATGTTTACATCTATTGCCCTGAAGATAGGCGCTCCGGTAAATGAAATAAAGGACGAAGTCAATAAAACCATGAACGAACTCCCTCGTCAGACCGGTGCCGGTCCCGGCGGCGGTGTCATGTCCCAGTCACTGCGAAACACGCTGAACGAGGCATGGAACCAGGCCGTGGGTCTGGGAGATCATTATCTCAGCACCGAGCATCTCATCCTGTCCCTGGCTGCCACTGAAAACGACCGCTCGAAACAAATATTGAACGCCCACGGATTCATAAAGGAAAATATCCTGAAGGTTCTTATGGATATCCGCGGCTCAAAGCGCGCTTCAACGGAAACTGCCGAGGAGCAGTATAATGCCCTGGACCGCTACAGCAGGGACCTGACGCGTCTGGCTCGCATGAACAAGATCGATCCCGTTATCGGCCGTGACGAGGAGATACGCCGCGTCATGCAGGTCCTCTCACGCAGGACCAAGAACAATCCCATCCTCATCGGCGAGCCTGGCGTGGGAAAAACCGCCATTGTCGAAGGCCTGGCCCAGCGTATGGTGGAAGGCGATGTACCGGAAAACCTGAAAAACAAGCGGCTCGTAGGTCTCGATATGGGAGCCCTCATTGCCGGCGCCAAGTATCGCGGAGAATTCGAGGAACGCCTCAAGTCCGTGATCCAGGAGATCGAAGAGTCCGACGGCGATATCATACTCTTTATCGATGAGGTGCACACCCTGGTGGGTGCCGGGGCAGCCGAGGGAGGCAACGATGCATCGAACATGCTAAAACCCGCTCTTGCCCGCGGCGCCATGCGCACCATCGGCGCCACGACGCTGAACGAATATCAGAAATATATCGAAAAAGACAAGGCCCTGGAGCGCCGTTTCCAGCCCGTTTTTACCAAGGAACCTTCGGTGGAAGATACCATCGCCATCCTGCGGGGACTGAAGGAACGGTATGAAGTGCATCACGGCGTGCGAATATCTGACTCGGCCGTTGTTGCCGCGGCCATGCTGTCGGACCGCTATATCACCGAGCGCTTTCTGCCCGATAAAGCCGTGGACCTCATCGATGAATCGGCGTCGCTTATCAAAATGGAAATCGATTCCATGCCCATCGAGATCGACGAGATCGAGCGCCGCATCCGGCAGCTCACCATTGAGAAACAGGCACTGAAAAAAGAAAAGGACAAGGCCTCGCGGGAACGCCTGGACAAACTCGAGGAGGAACTGGCCAACCTGAACGAGAAGAAGGCCGTCCTGGTGACGCAGTGGAACCGCGAAAAGGAACTGATTAAAAATATCAGCGCCGTTAAAGAAGAGATAGACCACTTGAAACAGGAGGAGCAGCGCGCCGAACGCGAAGGAAACCTGAACCGCGTGGCCGAGATTCGCTATGGAAAAATCGTGGAGCTTGAAAAGAAGCTCGGGGAAATCAACGAGAAGATAAAAGCCCTTGGAGAAAACACGCTCCTGAAAGAGGAGGTGACGGAACAGGAGATCGCCGCCGTTGTATCACGCTGGACCGGCATACCCGTATCAAGGATGCTGGAGGGCGAAAAGGAAAAGCTCCTGAAAATGGAAAGTCTTCTGGAAATGCGAGTCATTGGTCAACACCAGGCCCTGACGGCCATATCTGACGCCGTACGCCGCTCGCGCTCGGGGATACAGGACCCGCACCGGCCCATGGGCTCCTTTATCTTCCTGGGTCCCACGGGCGTCGGAAAAACTGAAACGGCCAAGGCCGTGGCTGAATTTCTCTTCAACGATGAAAAGGCCGTGGTGCGCATTGATATGTCGGAATACATGGAAAAGCACGCCGTATCGCGCCTCATCGGTGCACCTCCGGGATACGTGGGATACGAGGAGGGCGGTCAGCTTACAGAAGCGGTACGCCGCCGTCCCTATGCGGTCATTCTTTTCGATGAGATAGAAAAGGCGCATAACGATGTGTTCAATATCTTTCTGCAGATCCTCGACGAAGGAAGGCTTACCGATTCAAAAGGCCGTGTTGTGGATTTCAGAAATACGCTCATTATCATGACGTCAAATATCGGAACAGCCTATATCAGCGACACCACAATTCCCATGGAGGAACGGCGCCGCGGCGTTGAACAGGAACTGAAGACATATTTCAAGCCTGAATTCATCAATCGCGTCGATGAGACCATCATCTTCAATCCCCTGGGCAAGGAGCATATCGGCGAGATCATCAAGCTTCAGCTCAACGAGGTGGCAAAAAGACTGAAAGAGCGCGGCATTCTCCTGGAGCTGAGCCGCAAGGCCATGGATTTTCTCATCCAGGAGGGATTCGATCCGCAGTTCGGGGCCAGACCCCTGAAGCGGGCCATCCAGCGACACCTGCTCAATCCATTGTCGATGCGGCTCCTGGGCGGCGATATTACCGAAGAGCAGAAGGTCAAGGTTGACTTTAATGGGAAGGAAATAATCTTTAAATAGGAAAAAAGCAAGGGGCTCTGACCCCTCAAATAAAACAATCCCTGCATAACTTTAATTGAATATATATTTTATATATTCAATTAAATATAAACATTATAATAGATATTTTATCATTTCCTAAATTTTTTGGTTGTCTTCTTGCGTCATTTTATATATAGTAGGGTATGAAGTAAAAGGCTCCCCCAAAGGGTCAGAGCCCCAATGAAAAACAATTTGTTATGGAGGATACATTCGATGAAGAGGATTAAGTATGGCATAATGATATTCATGGCCATGTGTTTTCTGGGAGTGAACAGTGTGTTTGCTCTGACAGTACAGCATGTAACACCTAATTATGATAGTGGAGGCCCAATAGATACATTTGTTTCAGCTTACTTGACTAATATATTGAATGATATAGATTCAGATGTTGGCACTATTGATTCGACCCCTAAAAAGCTTGCCGAAAGCTTCGCCAACGCGGGCACCTATTCCAACTTCGCCGCCACGCAGCGCGGCTACCAGGGCTATGACCTCTTTGCCGTGACCCTGGGCACCATGTTCGCCGGTCATATGTCAAGCTACGACGTAAGCCAGTTAAAAGACCTGAAGGACGATCTCAAAAACAAGGGCGACGTAGAAGTGGGTGCCGGATGGCAGGCCTGGGCAATGCAGGTGGGTCTCAACACCTCGCCGTGGCTCCTCGACGGCCTCTACCTGGGACTAAAGCTGGGCGTGGTAAAATTCAACATGCCCATTGGTGACAATAAGCTCAAGGTGGACTATATCTCCATAGGCGCCATTGCCGACTACCAGATCCTCAAGGCACGGTCCATCACCGGCGCCTTTGTATGGCGTGGCATCACCGTGGAATCGGGTCTCTTGTACCAGAAAAATGCCACCGGTGTTATTCTTGATGTTGCCGAGCCGACTCCACAAACTGACGGAACATATAGCATGAGTGTTGATCCTAGTCTCACTTTTGCCCTGGATTCCAATATCGTCACCATACCCCTGGAGATAAATACCGCCATCCGTATTGCCTGGTTTCTAAATCTTTCGATAGGTGTTGGCGCCGACATCAACTTCGGTAAATCCGATCTGGTCGCCAAACTAAAAGGTGATATAAAAGTATATGACAATACGGACAACCTTATAGAACCCACAACCCCCGGTTATATCTACACTAATGCTGGAGTAAAAGGGGCCAATCCCAAGGTCTTCGCACCCAAGGCTATGGTGGGCCTGGGTTTCTGTGCCGGGCCGGTCATGATAGATATACCCGTCACCTTCTACTTTCCCGGCGGCTTCAATGTTGGTATCTCGGCCGGTTTTGTCTGGTAAATGAACTGATTCTGTTCCGCCGGGGTCAGAGCCCCGGCGGAACAATAAAATTCTGCGCTGAAATATCCCCCCGCTCCAATAAAGTTATTGATAAAACTGCCCATGCCGGGCATAATGTACCTTGTAAACAACCAGAAAAATAAAGGAAATAATCATGGCAAAAGCATTGATTGTTGACGACTCTAAATTCATGAGGCGTATCATCCGCTCCACCCTGGAGGAAGGGGGCCACCAGATCATTGAGGAGGCCGATAACGGCGCCGACGGGATCAAATGTTATAAAAGGCTGAAACCGGATTTTGTCACCATGGATATCACCATGGGAGGAAAGGACGGCATACGGGCCGTGATGGAGATTACATCCCTGGACCCGACGGCGAAAATTGTGGTCGTATCGGCCCTGAACGAGAATACCATCAGACAGAACGAACCCCATATAAAGGCCTCGGCTTTTATAACCAAACCCTTTGACAAGGACAGCCTTCTCGATGCGGTCAATAATGCCCTGAAGGCTAAATAAAACCAGACCTATGACCAGCAAGTACATCCGATTGTACAACCAAAACACGGAACCGGACTGCGCCTTTTTCCTTGAGGAAGGGAGGGTCTTTTTTTATCCCAATACGGCCGATAAATACGCTATTAACGGCCATGGCCTCATCTTCGGCGCCACGGAAATCATCATGGGAAACATGGCCCACATGCCGATGTTGCGCATTGAAACGGCCGTTACAGGCGAAGAAAGCCGCATCAAACGCATGTCCCTGGATAAATTCCGGGCCGGTATGGAGACCTATTCGTTTCTCCTCAATGTATCCATGGTGCTGGCCCAGCAGGTCCTTCTCACCAACCAGATCATAAACAAGAACCTGAACGAACTGGCCGGCGATGAGAAGAAGACCAGGGAGCTTTCTATGGAATATTTCACCATTATTGAGCGCCTGCGCAAGGAGTATGACAAGCGCCGCCTGCCCTGGATCGCCGTTATCTTAAAGGAATTCGAGCTGAACCTGACCTGCAAGCGCGGCGAGGCCTATTACCGGTCGGCCGAACCGGTGAAAATCACGGAAATACAAAGCCTCTCGGATAAAATGGTTGAATACAGCCGCGGCTCCGTGATCTGCGAGGAAAATTCACAGGGAGACGAGATGTACATCCTCCAGAGCGGCGCCATCGACGTATTTATAGGCGGCAACTGTGTGGCAACTATCGAGGAGCCAGGCACCGTTTCGGGCGAGATGGCCCTGCTCCTGGGCCAGAAACGCACGGCAACTCTGAAAGCGAAGAACAGTGTAGTCCTGACCCGTATCACGAAGAAGGACCTGAAGGAGGTGGCCCAGAAGGAAAGCTCCATTCTCCAGGCCATTGCTCTGTCCCTGGCGAAGCGCCATTATTACAATGTCATAAAAATCGCCGATATCACGGAAAAGACGGTAAACAATCAGCTCGATGGCGAGGCGGCGACACACAAAAAGGCCTCGCTGTCGCAGCAGGCCATGAAGGATCTGGCAACGCTAAAAAGCAGGGTGCAGGACGCCATCTACGAAAAAAAGGCCGATTTTCTGAAGGATGTTTCGGAATTGCTGTAGGCCCGGTCTTCCGGGATTTTCACAGAAACCGGTCCGGGGACAAACCCCCGGTTACTGCGGCTCAACAGTGATGGATTTAAGCCAGTTCATTTCAGCGTTCAGATGCTGTTCCAGGTAGGTCAGGATATGTCTGTGTGATTGATCAACGGGCAGCTCCTTATCGAGCTCTATCTTCTTTTTTATGGATTCAATCTTTTCATTGACTATGATAAGCCTTTCCTCGATGAACTGCTCCCTCTGCTCTTCGGTGAGAAAATTAAAAAACATGAGTATGATATCGATATCGAAGTGAATAAGGTTCTGGTCAAAATACTGCTTCAGAAGCTTCTTGTAATGCTTTCTTCCGGCTGGTAATATTTCATAGACGTATCGCTCGGGATTGCCGCTTTCCTTTTCAGTGCCGACTCTCTTTACCCATTCGTTATCCACGGCCTTTTTTATGGCGTAATAAATGGAGCCGAATTTAATGTCGACATAATCTTCCAGCCTCTCAACAATCTTCTTTTTTATCTCATAACCATATAGATTGCCTTCCATAAGTAGACCCAGAATGGTTATTTCGATTTTCATAAACGCCTCTCAATCCTTCTATCTGTAATAATAGCTGGTAACCCGTGACCGGTCCGTTCATGTATCAGACCTGCACAACCCTAAAAAAAGCTTGTATTGTACAATGAGAACATGCATTTTTTTCCATGAAAAATTAAAAAAATGGGACTATATTAATACAACATTGTATGCTCTCATAATGATTATACAATATAGCATATCTAAAATCAATAAAATAATAGCCCATCACTGAAAAAATGTATATTTATACATTTTTTTTTAAATATATAAAGCGGCCTATATAAACGATTAACAGGAAAATAAATCATGCATCTGGAAAAAGCGAAAAAGAAACTGGAAACGGGTGAAAAACTTACCATTGTGGCCTTTGGCGACTCCTTGACACAGGGCTGGATGGTCCGAAAGGGATATGTGGATTTTCTGCAAGAGATGCTGGCCCGGCGCTATCCTGCGGCACGCTTTACTCTGGTTAACCGAGGCATACCGGGCAATACAACGGAAGACGGCTTGTACAGGCTTCGGCACGATGTCCTTGGCGAAAATCCCCATCTCGTTCTTGTGCAGTTCGCCCTCAATGATGCCTATATGGGGGTCAGAGCCCAACGGTTTAAAAACAATCTGGAGGCTATAGTGGACCAGATTTCCCTCGATACGGATGCCGAGATTATCCTCGTCACATCAGTTTTTATCCACAATGAAGAAGAAAACCACATGGCGGAACTTTTTTACGGCATGATAGAAGAAATCGGGTCAGCGAAAAACATCCCCCTGGCCAGGGTGCACCAGTACTGGAAGGAATGCGTTGCCTCGGGAGTCAGCCATGCATCTCTGGTGCAGAGCGATCAGGTCCATCCCACGGTGGAAGGATACCGCCTCATGGCCGAGGCAGTAATGAAACTTTTTTAATTGTAACCTTTTCCATTGATATATATAATTAATATGGGGGCCCTGAATTAATGGCTCTACTGAATGAAAAACTATTGAAAAAAGTTGTGGATTTAATATCTTTATGGATGAGTATGGCTGGATCAGACATAAGATAAAAGCACTTTTCATTATTCCGGAGAAACAGTAATGCCTGACAGCCATGGAACCAACAGCGGAACAGACAGCGGTCTGAAGACCGATTACGAACAGAAGGTAGAAACACCGCGGATGTACCGCGTTCTCCTTCACAATGATCACTACACAACGATGGATTTTGTTGTGGAGGTTTTAATGAAGATATTTCACATGCCCGCGGCCCAGGCAACGCAGGTTATGCTGGATGTTCACAAAAAGGGCATGGGAATCTGCGGCGTATATTCCCTTGATATAGCCGCTACAAAGGTATCACAGGTTCACGAAATGGCCCAAAACCGGCAGTTTCCCCTTAAATGTTCTTATGAGGAAGCATAATAATGGAAATAAACGAGCAACTGAATAATGTACTCATGGCTGCCTTCAACGAAGCCCAGCGCAACAATCATGAATACCTCACGCCCGAGCATATACTCTACTCCTCCCTTTTCAACAACATAGGCAAGAAAATCATCGAAAGCACGGGAGGAACGGTTAACCACCTGGTAACAAAACTCGAAGAATATTTCGAAAAACACATGCCCCGGGTAAAGGACACCGAACCGGTGCAGTCCTCGGGTTTCAAGAACGTCATGGAGAGGGCTATATGGCATACCACCTCGGCCCAGAAAGAAGAACTGGATCTGGGCGATGTCCTGGTCGCTATCTTCGATGAGGAGGATTCCTTCGCCGCATATTTCATGAAGGATGAGGGAATCACGCGTTACGATCTTCTCAATGTCATCTCCCACGGCGTGTCCATTTATCCCGAACACGATTACTACGGCTCTGACCCAGAGATTGACGGTGAAAAGATCGCGACTGAAAAAACCGAGGAGAAACCCGGCACTGAAAATAAAATCATCGAGTCCTTCACTACGGAGCTGACGGAAAAGGCCAGGGGAGGCCAAATCGACCCCCTCATCGGCAGGGAGGATATTCTTGAGCGTACGGCCCAGGTATTGTGCCGCCGTATAAAAAACAATCCCATTCATGTCGGTGAGGCCGGCGTCGGCAAGACCGCCATAACCGAGGGCCTGGCCCAGCGGATAGCCGACGGGAACGTGCCGGAACCCCTTAAAAACTGTAAAATCTACCAGCTCGATATGGGGGCCCTCATCGCGGGGACCAGGTTCCGGGGCGACTTCGAGGAGCGCATGAAAAAGGTCCTGGCCGAGCTCCAGAAAATGGAAAATGTCATTCTTTTCATTGACGAGATACATACTGTCGTGGGTGCCGGGGCTGTATCCGGCGGTTCCATGGATGCCTCTAACATGCTGAAGCCCGTCCTCTCGTCGGGCCATGTCAAATGCATCGGTTCCACTACCTATGACGAATATAAAAAGTACTTCGAGAAGGACCGGGCCCTTTCCCGCCGTTTTCAGAAAATCGACATACCCGAGCCCACCATCGGGGAAACCGTTGATATTCTCCGGGGCCTGAAGGACCACTACGAAAACTACCATCATGTCACCTATACCGATGAGGCGCTTGCGGCAGTGGCCGAGCTCTCATCGAAATATATAAATGACCGCCATCTTCCCGATAAAGCCATCGATGTTATTGACGAGGCCGGGGCTTATGCCCGAATGTACGGCAAAGAAGGCGACGAAAGGACCGTCATTGACGTGCCGGAAGTAGAACGCATCATCGCCAAAATGGCGAAGATCCCCGAGAAGAGCGTCTCCTCTTCGGAAATGACACGGCTCAAAGATATGACATCGGAAATCAAAACGCAGATATATGGGCAGGACAAGGCCATCGAAATGGTTGCCGAGGCCATAAAGAGAAGCCGCGCCGGTTTCGGCAACCCCGACCGTCCCGTGGCCTCCTTTCTCTTCGTGGGTCCCACGGGTGTGGGTAAAACCGAACTGGCGCGACAGCTGGCCAATTATCTCGGCATCGCCCTGCACCGCTTCGATATGAGTGAATATCAGGAGAAACACACCGTGTCGCGACTTGTCGGCGCCCCTCCGGGGTATGTGGGATATGAGGAAGGAGGGCTCCTGACGGAATCTATCAGGAAAACCCCCTATTCCGTGCTTCTCCTTGACGAGATAGAGAAGGCGCACCAGGATATTTTCAACGCCCTCCTGCAGGTCATGGACTACGCCACGCTCACGGACAACTCGGGGAAGAAAGCCGATTTCCGCAACGTCATCATTATTATGACCTCCAACGCCGGCGCCCGGGAAATCGGCAAACAGCAGTTGGGTTTTGGAGACAGAACCGTCAAGGACGAGGCCATATCAACAGCAATCGAACGTTTTTTCTCGCCGGAGTTCCGGAACAGGCTCGATGCCGTGGTCAACTTTAACAACCTGGATATGACAATCATTCTCGAAATCGTCAAAAAAAATGTCCGGGAATTCCAGTCACAGCTGGAAAGTAAAAATATAATCCTGGAAGTGACCGATACCTGTTACCAGTGGCTTGCGGAAAAAGGATATTCACCGCAATTCGGCGCCCGGGAAATCGCCCGGCTTATACAGGATAAAATAAAATCTTTTTTCATCGACGAGGTGCTTTTCGGCGCCCTGCAAAACGGCGGAAAAACCGAGGCGGACATCGAGAACGATACTGTGAAAGTCAGGATAGCATCGCACTGAAATGTTTTGGCGGCGATGCGATTTATCAGGTGATATACCGGGAGCCTAATGATATTCGCCCTGACCAATGAAATCATATTTCCCCCCGTAGAACTTTCCGAGGAGAACGGTATCCTCGCCGTGGGGGGGGACCTTTCACCGGAACGACTCATTACGGCCTACAGCATGGGGATATTTCCCTGGTTTTCCGACGATGACCCCATTGTATGGTGGTCGCCCGACCCGCGCTTTGTCCTCTACCCCGAAGAAATAAAGATTTCCAGAACCATGCGGCAGGTGCTTCGTCGCGGTTACTTTGATATAACCTTCGACCGTGCCTTCGAATCGGTGATCGGTCAGTGCCGCGGAACAAGAAGGGGCCAGAAAGGGACCTGGATCACGGATCAGATGATGGAGGCCTATATCGTACTCCACGGCTTGGGACTCGCCCATTCAGTCGAAGCCTGGCATGACGGCAAGCTTGCCGGTGGTCTTTACGGCGTATCTCTTGGAAGGTGTTTCTTCGGCGAGTCTATGTTTGCATTGGTTCCCAACGCATCAAAGGCGGCCTTTATTACGCTCACGGCAAAACTACAGTCGCTGAATTTCCCCATCATTGACTGCCAGGTTTATACACAGCACCTGGAAAGCCTGGGTGCCCGGGAGATCCCCCGTAGCGAGTTTATATCCTCACTGCACACCCAGCTTGAACATGATACGCTGAAAGGCAACTGGGGAACAATGAGCCTCTTCAGTGAACCAGCCGGTTCACTCTCTACCTGATGGACCTGAAAACATCGCCCAGCTTTTGGCTGAACAGGACATACTTGTTCTTTGTCGAATTCCCTTCCACGATGAAGGCGAAGCCGTCTTTGCCGATTACATAACATTCGGAAAGCCTGTTGTCCCTGCCCCGGGCCAGAACCCAATAGTAATCAGCGTCATCCTGCCTGCCCCATCGCTCCTTGAGGGGCTTGCTTCCCTGCCCGCTGAGCCACCGGTTTGATATTTCTTTTATGTTTTTTTTATCCAGCGGCAGGCTCACCAGGCTTATACTCGTTTCACTGTCGATACTGGAAAATTGTCGGATAACACCTGTTTTATTATTAGGCGCCTTATTATGTGATTCCCGCCAGCCCGCAGGTATCGAAAGGGTAATGCCCTTTTCAAGCAATGTCACCGTAACGGTTGGCAAATAGTTTTCAGCAGGAATATCGTCCTCTTTCTTCACCGGTTTCCACAAGCTTCTTTTCATGGTCTGGGAAATCAGCGCCGCCGCCTTTCGGTCGACCAGATCGAAATTGGATTCATGCATGTCCCATGAGGCTATTTTCACAGAGGGTCTTTTCTTCAGAAGAGATTCAATTTCCGCCATTTCATCAGCAGAAGGATAGCCTTCAACAGTTATACCGGCATGCCGATAATACTGCAGAACCGATACGAGGCGCGAGAGTTCAATCCTTGTTTTCCGGAAAAAATAATTTCTTGCCCGCATTTCTTTATCCAGGGTATCACGGTCAAAACCTTCTAGGCCGGGAATCAGCGTTCCCCTGTCCAAGACCTGTCCCAACTCGGCGGTAACGCCGCCCGTCAGAGCATCATTCTGCAGCCTGTCGAAGGCAATGCGATACCCGGCAAAAGCCGTTTCTGCATACCGATACCGTGCGAAACTCTCACGGCAGTCCTTCAGACTCCCCGTGATGGTATCAATCTCAAACTGTGCTGCCAGGTTTTTCATGGTGCTGTCCACGTTCTTTTCATTCCTGATGGCGGCATCGCGGTTCTTTAGAAATTCATGGTACAGGATGCCCGCCTCATAGCGGCTGCCTTTAATCCCGGCGGCACAATCAGTCTGTTTTAAACGCAGAGAACGGATATCATTTGCCGGCAGGGAAGCGAGCACGTCCCTGTCAAATACAATGCCCTTCATGGCAAACCGGGGAATGCCGTCAATCCTCTTTATAGCAGCAACATAATCGATGTAAACTTTCCGGTCCTCAAGACGCGACAGTGTGCCGCAATCACGTACCAGGGAAGTCACCAGGGCCATATAGCGGCCTCCCTGGTTCATCTGATAATCGAGTAGTTCCATGATCCGGGGACGCGGAAGTCTGCGCCACTGTGACACGCGGGTGAGAAAATCCATGGACCTGGCCTTGTGATCATAACAGATCTGCATCTGAGACCTGAATTCCCTTTTCGCCCTTTCAAATTCGTTAAAATTTACCATATCTTCATTATGGTAGCCGTTGTCTTTAATTCTCTTATCCTCATGGAGAAGGATATTATTACAGCGTGCCGTATGGGTGATGATAATCTTTTCAAATTCCTCGTTAAGGCCCCCAACATAGGCCTCGTCATTTTTGTCACGGATGTGGGCCAGGGCCTTAAGCCTTAGGCTGTCAATCTCCCGGCAGATCAGGCTTGTATCGGGAAGGGCTGGAATGGTTAGCACTACAGGATTTTCGTGTATTTTCCCCGCCGGTAAAAGGGATTCGGACTCCCCTTCCGGTAAAATGACTGAGGGCGGAGTGAAAATTGAGGTATCCATGGCCTGGGGATTCCGGTAGTAATACTGTATTTTCGCCAGGGGAATATCATTCCCGCGCGGCAGTATCGTTCTTATTTCACTATAATGGCCGAACTCCCTGTCTACACGACAATGGACCTGCTGCCAGCACCATGACTTGTCCAGTGCCTTTTCATCGGGCCGGATACCCTCTGAGGCCGCAATATGTTTCATGGCGCCGGCAAGGATGGCTTCATCAAGGGACTTCATGCTCCAGTTTGCACTGCCCTCCGTCAGCTCTTCTATTATTTTTCCTTTTACATCATTGATAATGGCGGTACGGGACGAGTCTATGCTGCCCAGCATCACTTCCCCGGCCATGATCTTCCAGCCCTCCCTGTCTATATGTGTGTTCATGGTAATCTGCACAAGTTCATCGGTGTCTTCGGCAAAAAAGGTCCGTGCCATGACTGTAAGGCGGTCCTTCACCATGGTCCGCACCTGCGGAGTAAAACTGCCGCGGTCTATTTCCATGACAGCTTCCTTTAACAGCTGCAGGGATACCAGGGGCTTCACAGTCACATCAACGCGTTTTTCCATATATTCATGGGTAACACTGACCGGGGTATTCTGGCTGTTTTTAACATCTTCATGGGAGCCCTGAAACACGGAGATCATTTTTTCCGTTCTTTGTATTTCACGGTCGAGATATGCTGTCACTGAAGCATCGAGAACATTTTTCTTTTCAATTTTCTCTTTTTCCAGCCTGATAAGCCGCAGGTGATTCTGCCACCATGCACATCTCTTATCCTGCATACCGTCCGAAAAGGCCGTGCCGTAGAGGCCCATGATAATAAGAAGTAATAACGCTTTTCGTTTCATCGCCCCGTCTCCATGGTGGAAATCGCTCCGGCCTTGTCCCCGTGGCTCTCCAGGGGAAGGCCGGAGATTGTCTCATTACAGTATCGATAAAAATGAGGGATTAGATTAGCCGGTTTTCGAGATACGGGATCAATATAAGGAAGAATAAAGGCCGTGAATTACGCATTAACCGGACGATACACAGCAGCAACAATCACACCGGCGACAATGAATTCAGCCATTCCATAAACAAGCCACTGCATGGAGAGCGAAAAAGGCAGCGGATACACAACATATTGGTTGAACGCTGCAGGAACATTCATGAAAAGTCCTATAACAAGCCCGTAGCGCAGCCCTTCCGCAAGTCCCCTGCCCTCGTATCCCTTCACGAAAATGAACACGAACATGAATGAAAGGAAAATCCCCGTGAGGATCATAATCCACATGAGGTCCATCATTTCGGGACGCCAGAGTTTTGTCGTGGCCTCATAGGCCGACATGAGAATAACATTATGGATAAAATAATCCATGGCCTGAAAGGCGAGAAAGACAGCAAGTGTCGAGATAATCAGTCGTTTCCAGTTCATAACATACCTCCGTTGATAATTACACCATACATATGTTTAGTATTTTGTCAAGTGTTTTTTATACACTTCTATCAGGAAAGGAGTCTGGATTATAATACGCCATCCGAGCAACAAGAGATTTCTTCTAACGGCAGATCAGTATCGGCACCATGATTATTTTTATCATCGTAAAAGATATTGCAGCTCGCGGCCATTACGAAACAGGATAAACCGGGTATCGCGGTAATTGCCGAAGAGCCCGGTGAAGCGATCCTTTTTATCAGCAGGATTTTTCACATCACGGATACATACGGCCTTCACATGCCTGCCGTATTTCTTAACGATTTCGGCGTAGACCTCAGGGTCATTTTCCCCCGAATCACCTACGAGAATGAAGCGCCTTTCCGGGAAATCATTAATAATGGACGATATGACACCTATCTTGTACTCCCGCTGATCGGCCGTGAGAAAATCCAGTGCCGAGGAATCCTTGAGCCTGAAGTTTTTGAGATGCATGGACCCCCGGGGGAACTTCTCGTCGTCCATGAAGCGCCGGACCGGCTCATAGAGCTGCCAGGGGCTCCCCGAGACATAGTGGAACACAGCACCCTTCCGGGTCCAGCTCCGGTATTGGTCGGCCATGCCCGGGACTGACCTGAATGGTCTGGTGAAGGTATTCTTTGCCAGTTCCTTTTTATCCAGAACATTGCTGATCTTAATGGTGTCGTCGATATCGGAAATGACCGAGATACCCTGCGTGGGAATATATCGTATTTCACCGGTAAATTTCCTACCGTCATCGGTCACAGTCACGGTGCCGATGTGCAGCAGGTTTCTTTTAAAAAGCGGTAGAATCTCTCCCTTTTTCATGACTACACTTTTCGCAAAGTGCCCATTTCCGTCCGATTCGGGCATGTCAATAATTCCACCTCCAAGCCTTACGCGAATATCCTTTCCGCCTTTGTTATCCACAAGGAAAAGTTTCGTACGTTCTGCAAAAAGTGGATACCCCGGATCGCCCTCTTCGATATCGGCGGTCCCGGCAATGATCCTGAGCAGTACCGATCTCTTTAACGAGTCTTCTTCCGGCTCATAGATACTCCCGTGAATATTGATGGTCATGACATCGCTCCCGGAAAGAAATGCATAGGTAGGATAAAAGACCACCGTTTCATCACTTTTAATTTCGACCCCGGAAACAAGGGATGTCATCAGGCAGGTGAAAAATACCGCCATAACTTTTTTCATGTCTTATCGATCCTGCAATCTTTTTTCAGCACCGTGATCCCATGAGTCAGCGGGATTAACGGCCAGCCTGATATCAAGTATACGCCACACCGCCGGTATGCGTCAACACTTATCAAAATATTCCATCATCCCGGAAATGATTTTACTGCGCTGCCGTTCGCCTTTAAACTACATTCAACAGCACGGGAAAGGTACCGGATACTGATCGTCGAGGATGAAGCCCTCATCGCCATGAATGGAGAAGAAGCCATCGCGCTCGCTGAAAAAGAACTTCCGGATTTGGCCATCGTTGATATCGTGCTTGACGGAAAAATGAACGGGATAGAGGTAGCGAGAGAAATCAGAAAGAGAACAGGGATTCCCTTTATCTATATTACGGGAAATACCGATGACGCGACCAGGAGTGACGCCATGAAGACCGGGCCGCTCGATTACCTGGAAAAACCCGTTGATATTGAAAAGCTCATTTCATTATTAAAGAACCTGCACCACTGAACAAGTCGCTGCGATGACTTGGTTAGTGCACAGGACCTCACCAGGCTACTTCCGGGAAGGCAATTATTTTTTTATCAACGCACTGCTCTTTTAAAATCGCAGGGTAAATCTGGTGCCACTATCCCTGTCAAGAGCGATGGTACCTTTGAGCTGTGAAGCCAGCGCCCCGGTAAGCTGAAGTCCCAGTGATGTGGCGGAGCCTATGTCGTACTGTGGGGGGATTCCAACGCCGTCATCGCTTATGGTGAGGACATATCCCGCCCCGTTTTTTGATAATTCGATGCCGATTTTCCCCTTCCGGCCGCCGGGAAAGGCATATTTTATTGAGTTGGTCACCAGTTCATTTATAATCTGTGCGCAGGGAATGGCCGTATTCAACTCAAGGAAAATATTGTTGATCTCGACCCTGGTCGTGATCGTATCAGATCCCACTCCATAGGAACCGAAAAGGTATTCCAGAAGACTGTTGATATACAACCTGAAGTCGATCCGGGAAAAGTCGTTCGACTCATCGAGATTTTCATGAACGAGCGCCATGGATCTGACGCGATTCTCGCTGTCCTTGATCATCTCTATGCTCCGGGCGTCCGTGGCCTTCTGTGCCTGAAGGTTGAGCAGGCTGGTAACTATCTGCATGTTGTTTTTCACGCGATGATGAATCTCCCGGAGCAGCAGTTCCTTCTCCTTAAGGGAGGCCCGCACCAGCTCTTCTGCTTTTTTCCGCTCCTCTATTTCCTTCTGCAAGTCCTCGGTCCTGATGCGCACCAGGTTTTCCAGGTTTTCCCGATACCGCGCCAGTTCCACTTCAGAATTTCGCCGCTTGAGGACATTCTCCAGGGTGGCGGGCAGTGCCTTGAGATAGTAGCCCTCGGAATCCTTGATCACATAATCGTAAGCCCCGGCCTTCATGGCCTTTACCGCCACTTCTTCGTCGCCGGTCCCCGTTATAATGATGACCGGGGCCCCCCGTGTGCTGCCGAAAAGATCAAAGGCGGTTCCGTCGCCGAGAAGATAATCGAGTATCACCACGTCATATTTGTTTTTCTCCAGAAGAGGCAGGGCCTCAGCGATGGAACCGGCCAGGTCATAGGTATAGCCCGTGCCGGCATGTCCCATAAATCTTTCAAAGGCACGGCGGTCCACCTGATCATCCTCAACAAAGAGAATTCTAATGGCCGATTCACTCATACTCACTCCTCGTCGCAGGTATCACCGGAAGCCCCGTATTCTTCAAGGGTTTGTATCATCGCATAGATGTCTTTCCTGGCCACCGGTTTTGTCATGTAACCGGCAGCGCCAAGATTAAAGCAAGCCTTCCTGTCCTTCATGTCACCTGATGTGGTGAGAATAACTACGGGTATTTTCATCAGACCCTTATCCTTCCTCACTTCCATCAAGAATTCAACACCGTTCATCCTGGGCATATTCAGGTCCACGATCATTATTCCCGGTTTTTCCCTTTTCCCGTCATGGAGATACAAAAGCGCCTCTTCGCCATCGCCGAGGACGATGATGGAGTTGGCAATATTGCATTCGCCGAAGGCCCTCCTTACATGCATGGCATCGATTCTGTCGTCTTCAATAACCAGTATGGGTTTTCTGTTCCTCATGCAATCCCTCTCTCATGGGAAGAGTAAAATAAAAACTGCTGCCGTAACCAACCTCGGATTGAACCCGGATTTCACCGCCCATGACCTCGATTATCTTTTTAACCAGGGCAAGACCGATGCCCGTGCTTTCGATGGAGTCCCTGGGTGTAAGAGTCTGAAATATCTGGAAAATTTTTTCATGATACCGCGGGTCAATGCCGGGACCATTGTCGCTCACACAGAATTCATGGCAAAAACCGCAATCCGACGACGTAACCGTGACAACTCCCTCCTCCTTGTCCATGTACCGGACCGCATTTCCCAGAAGATTCTGGAAAACCTGTTCCATGCATATCCGCTCGGCGTACACCGAAGGAAGACGGTTTCCAATAACAACCGATATATGTTCGCGGGGCATGATGATTTCAATAATATCCCTGAGCAGGGTATTGAGATCAATCCATTCCTCTTTACCCATGTTTCTTCCCACACGGGAGTACTGGAGGATGCCATCAATAAGGGAGTCCATTCTCTTCACCCTGCTGCGGATAAGGTCAATGTGTTCCCGTCCCTCTCCGTCGAGGAGATGCCAGTAATCCTCCTTAAGCCATTCAGACAGCTGGTTTATGCCCCGCAGAGGCGCCTTCAGGTCATGGGAGACCACATGGGCGAATTCATTCAGCTCCCGGTTTGCCATCTCAAGCCGAACCGTGCGTTCCTCCACTATCCGCTCCAGGTCATTGTTCAGACGGGCCGCTTCCTCCTCGGCCCTTCTGCGCCTGCTGATATCCAGAACGGTCCCGGCGATCCGCTTCGCCATGCCCGAATCATCCCTTTCCATGACATTGCCGTTCACCAGGACCCACTTCCATTGCCCCGTTCCGGCAAGAAGACGATGCTCCGATTCAAAATAATGTTTTTTGCCCTCCAGATGTTCCTGCAGGCCCAGCGTGACATTTTCCCTGTCGTCGGGATGGATTCTCCCCAGCCATGTATCTATTTCCGGTTCAATATCGTCAGCGGAGTACCCCAGTATGGCTGCCCAACGCCGGTTGTATATCACGTACCCCGTATCCAGGTCCCAGTCCCAGAATCCCAGGCTTCCCCCCTTCAGGATTACCTCCAATCTTCTCTGGTTGTCGTTGAGCGCCCGGTCAGTCATCTTTCTTTCAGTGATGTTATCGATGATACCAATGATTCCCGGGGCTCCTCCCTCTTCACCGGGGACGGGGATGGATCGTATGGCGTACCACTGACCGTCCCTGGAACAAATCTCTCTTTCCGTCATTTTACCCGTTTCAACGGCCCTCAAGCAGGGGCACTCACCGGGTTCGAGATTCAGAATTTCACTGCAGAGGCGCCCTTCCAGGAGAGTGTCTTTTGTCAGGGAAAGCCCCATAATATCATGGTTTGATTCCAGGATTTTACCATGGACATCCATGAAGAGAACCATCTGGGGAAGACCGGCCAGAATGGCTGTTATTCCGGTAATGAGTTTTCCCGGCACATTTCTTACCGGCGCTTTTTCATCATGAGTCCCGGCCGGATTAATATCATGCCCAAACCGCTCCATGGCCCGTTTAATAACCAGATCAAGCATTTCGGGCGTAACCGGTTTCGACACGTATCCATAGGGAAACACATCGGTGGTGCTGCTTAAGGTTTGTAATAGGTTATCCCCGGCGATAAGAATAAAGGGGATATCCAGCTCTTTCCGCATCCAATGTACAGTCTCAAAAATAATCTCTCCGCTCTGACAATCTGTGTCCAGGAGAATCAGGTCTGCCTTCATATCCCGTGAGACCGCCGGACACTGTTCCAGTGAACAGCAGCGCCCGGCAATAGAATGCCCCATAGCCTGGAGTTGGAATTCAATATCCCTTGCCGTGCTTTCGTCGTCCTCAACAAGAAGTACTGAAATTGATTCCATTGACACTCCGCGTGAAATCAGGTATCCAGCATTTTTCATGGCTACTGGTTTTTGTCTATGTGCTCAAGCTCGTCGGCCGATAGTATGCGGTCAACGTCGAGAAGAATTATCAGATTGTCGTCGACGTTGCCGATCCCTATGATGAACTCGGCCTCAATGCTCGCCTTGAAATGCTGCGTATCCTGAATTTTTTCCCTGGGAATGTCAATGACATCGGAAACCGAATCAACTATCATGCCCACTTCGCGTCCCTTAACACTTACAATGAGAATGACCGTAGTCATGTCATAGGCCCTCTCGGGCATGCGGAATTTCATCCGCATATCCACAACGGGCACCACCTTGCCGCGAAGGTTTATGACTCCTTTCATGTAGGCGGCCATACTGGGGACACTGGTAATTTTAGTCATCCCCACAATTTCCTGAACCTTGAGAATATCGACACCGTAAAATTCTTTCTCTATGATAAAGCTTACATACTGTTCCTTCTCTTCAGCATCCCTGAAAACTCCCCTGCCTTGAACCGCCGCTTCCGCCATGGTTCTACCCGCTTCATCTGCTTTCATTATTTCACCTCCCGGTTCTCACCATTAACGGATAATTAAAATTCTTCGAAACCCTCTTCGGTCATGAGTGAATCCAGACTGGCTTCTTTCTTCTCAGATATTGCCCTCTTCTCCGCCATGGCCAGGACATTTTTTTCACCGGGTTTATTGAGCTTTTTGGTAGCCGGTTTCTCTTTTCCCTTACCGGCCCCCGCAACATGCAGTTCCTTGTGTTTGGTACTATAGGTGTCCGAGAAGGTCGTTTTGCTGATCTTGAAACGCTCTGTCATGCTCAGCAGTTCCTGGGCCTGGTTGCTCATCTCCTCGCTGGCCGAGGCGGTTTCTTCAACAAGAGCCGCGTTCTGCTGCGTCATGTTGTCCAGCTCCGTGACGGCTATGTTGATCTGTTCGATGCCCTGCTGCTGTTCTATTGTTGCAGCCGTGATCTCCGAAATAGTCCTGCTAACCTGGTCAATGGCGTTGATGATCTCGCGCAGGGATTCGCCGCTCCTATTCACCAGGGTTGTGCCGGTCTCGATCTTTTCAACGGTATCCCTAATGAGGGACTCAATCTCCTTGGCGGCATTTCCCGACCGCTGCGCCAGATTGCGGATCTCTCCGGCGACAACGGCAAATCCGCGTCCGTGCTCACCGGCACGGGCCGCCTCAACCGCGGCGTTCAGGGCCAGGAGGTTCGTCTGAAAGGAAATTTCATTTATAACCGATGTTATTTCACCTATCTTCTTGCTCACCTGGTTTATCTCGCCGATGCCCTTCACGGCCTGCTCGGAAACCCGACCGCCCTCGTCGGCCAGGACCGCGCTGTTGCGGGCCAGGTCCTCGGCCTTCTTGGAATTTTCGGCGTTCTGCCTCGTCGTGGCATTGGACTCCTCAACGGTGGATGCCACCTCCTCAAGAGACGATGCCTGTTCAGCCGTGCGCTGGGATAAATTCTCGTTACCGCTGGTAATCTCCTGCACGGCCTGAGACAGGTTTTGAGCTGATACAATCATGTTGGATATGAGTCCCTCCAGATTGCCTGCCGCTTCATTGAGGGACCTGGCAAGCTGGCCCATCTCATCGTTCTGGTCCAGATCAATTTTCCCGGTGAGATCCCCCTTCGCCAGGCTCTCTGAAAATGCCAGGCCCAGCTTTATGGGCTCAATGATACTTCTGCTGATGAGAAAGGATATAATGATAGAACAGATTATCACTGCGGCAATGACAACGAATTGAACAATCATCATCGTCATTGATGCATCTTCAACTATGATGGAAACATTTTGCATTTTCTCGGTATATTCAGCGGCAAGGTCTTTCGATAATTTTTCCGCGGCGTGGATCTCATCTTTGTACTGCCCTATGGCCATATTTGCCGCAACTGTAGTTTTGATTTCGCCGGTTTCTATTTTATTTAGGACATTTTTGAGTCCAGTTTCATATTTCACCAAATCTTCCCGTAATTTTTCAAAAGGCTTTACCTTTTCTCCTGAAACGATTTTCAGGGACAAGTCAATTTTTTCCAAACCGCTCTTATATTCGTCCTCCCATTCCCCCGTGTATTTCTTTACGCTGTCGGAGTTATCGATGTTTATGAAGACGTCTTTTTCAAAACGCCGCAGAGCATGAATGTTGGCCCTGGCACGGGCCGTATACTCGGCCAGATGGGCATCTGTGGCAAGCATATTCAGTGTACCGTTCTTTATTTTCATGGAGCCATAATAATTAAAAAAACCTGTTATAATAATGAGTACGATTACCAGACCGAATGACAGAAAGAGCCGTTTCTGTATTTTCATGTCTCTTATTCTGCTCATAATATTTCTCCTTCCTATTTATTATAGTATTCCCGCAATTAGTTCCAGTAATGCTCTGTCCATCTATGCTGGGGATACAAAATAGGTCATATCTCCGTCAGCGTGATTGAGATTATGGCATTCGATCTGATGTCGTGAGTATAGCAGGCAGGTAATGATAGGTCAATCGGGCATTTGCTGATAGTACTGTGGAGGAATAACCTCAAAATTATGTAAGGAATTCTCTTACACGGGTTAAAATTTCACTGTTTTTTGCGGCGATCGTGGATAAAACGGTCCGTTTCCCACTCTTCCAGAAGCCTGTTGTAGGCCTGGATAATGTCCTTGTGGGTGAGAAGCCCGACAATTTTCCTTTGCTCATCACCGCTTACCACGGGGACATTCTCTAGGTCGTACTTCTCGATAGTCTTCATGGCCCGGGAAACCTTGTCGTGCTCCATCACCACGGGCACGGGCGAGATGATGTCGCCGGCGATGAGCAGGTCCGTGAGCTCCGTGGACAGCAGGGCCTGCCGTACATCGCGCAGGGATACAATGCCCATGAGCCGGTCGCCGTCATCAACGACAATGACATCGCCGAAACGCGACTGCATGAGTACATCGGTGAGACGGCGGAAGGGCATGCGGTAATTCACTTTTTCCAGGTCCCGTATCATGAGATCGCTGACCTCTATGCGGCTCAGCACATCGACCTGCCCCATGGGGCTGATGTCGATACCGCTCTTCTGCAGTCCTATGGCGTACACCGTTCCCTTGTTGACGTAGAGGGTTACCAGGTAGGATAAAACCGATACCAGCATGAGGGGAAGAATGAACCGGTAATCATTGGTCGTCTCAAAGACCAGCATTATGGAAGTCAGGGGTATGGAGTTTATTCCCGCGAGTATGCCGCCCATGGCTACCAGGGCGAAGGCCACGGCATTGAGGTCCAGGCCGAATAGATAGTTGAATGAAACGGCGAAGGCGTATCCCAGGAGCACGCCGATCATGAGGGAAGGTGCAAAGGTGCCGCCGTAGGAGCCGGCATGTAGGAAAAGGGAGAGAAACACGATCTTCAAAACCAGCAGAATGATAATCGTCTCAAAAGGAATCTGGGCGTTCAGGACGTCGTTCATGACGGAATAGGTAAGCCCGTAGAGCTGGTAGTATTTCAAAAGAACGATGCCGAAGACGATAGTAACCGGGAGCAGCTTTAGATATTCGTTCTTAATCCTTAATTTTTCATTGAGCAGCCAGTTGGTAAAACCGTTCAGTTTAAAATACATGAGGGATATAATTCCGCAGAGGACCGCCAGCAGCAGGAAAAAGGGGTATTCTCCCAGGGCGCCCACGGAATAGGGCGGTATCTTGAAAACCGCGTCATTGCCCAGGACAGCACGGGAAAGAATGTCGGCAACAACGGACGATACGATAAGGCCGCTCATGGACTGACTCTTCATATCGTTGAGAAGGATAACCTCAATGCCGAAAAATACACCCGTAATGGGGGCATGGAACACGGCCGATATGGCCGCGCCGGCACCGGCAGCGGTGTACATCTTCATGTTCCGGGAACTCAATCGGAAGACCTGGGACATAAAGGAACCGATGCCGCTCCCCATTTTCGCCGCCGGCCCTTCGGGGCCCAGGGGAGCGCCCGTACCAATGGCGATTATGGGAGCTATAAAATGAAAGAGTGTCACCTTGAGCGGTATGAAGCCGTTATTCAGTATCATAGATCTGATAACACTGATAATGCCCCGCTCACGCGCCACGACAGGGAATGCCCTGGTCATGATGACGATGATAATGGCACCGATGGAGGGGATAATGAAAATATAATTGCCCTGCAAGGAAAAGAAGGCACCGACGTTCTGCGGATCAAAAAAATCCCGCATGCCGCCGAGAGAAACATGAAAGAGCACAGCCCCGCCGCCGGCGGCAAGGCCCAGAATTATGGAAATGATAATGTGGGATATATAGCGGGAGATGTCGGTATCGAAATAGATATCGCGGATTCGTACGCTTAGTTTCTGCAATCCCGAGTATGTGTCCATTTTGATGTTTTTATTTGATCCTTAAAAAGGTCAGATAAAAGAGTATCTCCTTCATTTAAGGATGCCATACTATAGACCGGTGTAAAAATTCAAGACATTTATACATCTTTCTGCATAAAAAAACGCTTGCTTTGTCCGGGACTATTGAGTTTATGCTGAGACAAATTATTTTTCGTCACTATTAATTTCAATTGCCCGGACAATCGGGGATAAAAAGGAAACCTCCCTTGAAAGAAGTCCTGATAACACCCATACAGAAAATACTGATAAGCTTCTTATTCCTTATACTCCTTGGATCGGGCCTCCTCATGCTCCCTTTTTCCACCGTGAAGGGCATTTCCTATATTGACGCTCTCTTCACGTCCACCTCGGCGGTCTGCGTCACGGGACTCATCACCGTTGACACCTCCACAATCTTCACCTTCACAGGACAGATGATAATCCTGGGCCTCATTCAGCTCGGCGGCCTGGGAATTATGACTTTTTCTCTTTCCCTTTTTTCCCTGGCCGGGGGAAACCTCTCCCTGAAATGGCGGTACGCCTTTGAAAACATCTATAACGACATCCACAGCAAGCCGGTAAAAAGTATTTTAAAGCGTATCGTTCTGTATACACTGGTAATCGAATCAACGGGGGCGGTCCTTCTATACACACAGTTTATACAAAAATTTGAACCGGGAACAGCCCTGAAGCACGCGGTCTTCCACTCCATCTCGGCCTTCTGCAACGCCGGGTTCTCCACTTTTTCAGACAACCTCATGGGTTACTACAACAACACCGTGGTCATCATGACCGTGGCGTGTTCCATAATCCTGGGCGGCCTGGGATTTCTCGTCCTCCAGGAGATAGCCCAGTTCATTGCCTTCAGGAAAAAACGGAGGATGCGTCGAAATGCTCTTACTCTGCATACCCGGTTCGTTCTCATTCTTACCATCATCGCCATTGCGGGAGGGATGCTGTTCTTCGGCCTGCTGGAATGGAAACACATGCTTTCGACACAGCAGGTCCATGAAAAAATTCTGACCTCTTTTTTCCAGTCCGTGACCTGCAGAACGGCGGGCTTCAATACCGTCGACATAGGGTCCCTGCGCCAGAGCACGCTTTTCATCATGATCATGCTCATGTTCATCGGCGGCTCTCCCGGTTCAATTGCCGGAGGCATCAAAACCACCACGGCCGGCGTCATATGTCTGCTCATCTATGCAAAGTTCAAAGGTGAAAAACAGATACGCCTCGGGGACCGGGCCCTGGACCCGGAAACTATCGACAAAAGCATGACCCTAATGATTCTGGCTATGTCCTTTATCTTCTTCGCTACATTCCTTACGCTCACCATTCATGAATTCGACCTGAATAACTCTTTTCTCTCGGCCTTCTTTGAGATAACCTCTGCCTTCGGCACTGTGGGTCTTTCCATGGGAGTCACAAACCATCTTTCGGCATACGGGAAGCTTCTCATATCCGTTGTCATGCTCGTGGGACGGTTGGGGCCTCTTACTCTCATTCTGGGCCTCACATCAAAACACCGGGATGTTTCCATTGAATATCCCGTAGAACAAATCATGATAGGATAAACTATGAAAAAATTTGTGGCAATCGGGCTGGGTAATTTCGGTTTAAGCGTGGCGAAGACGCTGGAGGATAACGGCTGCGAGGTCCTGGGCATAGATACCTCAAAAAACACGGTGAACTACGCCAAGGAATTCCTGACCCACGTTCTCATCGGCGACGCCTCCAACCGTGAGGTGCTGGAGTCGCTTTCCCTCAGGGACTTCGACGGTGCTATCGTCAGTATCGGTCAGGACATGGCCTCGAGCATTCTCATCTCTCTCTACCTGAAGGAAATCGGCGTAAAGAGCATTATCGTGCGGGCCGTATCGGAGGACCACGGCAAGATCCTCACCATGATCGGCGTGAACGAGGTTGTTTTTCCCGAACACGACATGGGGGTCAGGATGGGAAACCGGCTGGCGTCAAAAAATGTCATGGACTATCTTCCCCTCGGCGAGGATTACGGCATCATCGAGCTTACTCCCCCGCCGGGCTTTCTCGGCAAGAACCTGAAAGAGCTGGAGATCAGGCCCCGCTATAACTGCCAGGTCATCGGGATAAAATATTTGCCTGAAAAAAACGGGAAACCGGGATCAAAAACGGAGAGGGAAAGAATTATCATCGCTCCATCGGCCGATGAGCTGATAACTGAAAAAAGTATCATGATTCTCATTGGAAAAATGCGCGACCTGGATCGGCTGCAGAATCAGTCGTAAGCGTATTACTTGCCCTCATCGAGACGCCACTGTATGGCGTACTGGACCAGTTCATCGGAACTCGCCAGGTTCAGCTTCTTCTTGATGCGCTCACGATAGGTTTCGATGGTCTTGACGCTGAGAAGCAGGTCACCGGCGATATGGCGCGTACTGAGCCCCTCGCCGATGAGCCGGAATACTTCCAGTTCGCGGTTGGTGAGAGAATCGATGGGAGAGTTGCCGCGGTCCGACGGATCGGCCAGGAGTTTAACCAGGAGGGTCTCCTTAAGAACGGGGCTCATGTAAATCCTGCCTGCCAGTATTTCCCTCACGGCAAATATCACCCGTTCAATGGATTCACTCTTCATTATGTAACCTTTAGCCCCGGCTTTTATGGCCCGCTCCGCGTATATGCCCTCATCGAGCATGGAGAGAATGAGAACAGGAACATTGAAGCGGTGTTTTATCGCCTTGGTGAGTTCAATACCGTTGGCGCCCTTGAGGCTTATGTCCACAATGGCAATATCAGGATTTGTTTGCTCCAGAAGTCTGACGGCCTCGCTTGAGTCCTCGGCTTCGCCGCATACGCACATATCCGCCTCAGTGTTGATAAACTGTTTGAGTCCCTGCCTGACAACGGAGTGATCGTCGACGATAAAAACCCTGATTTCCTTCTCTTCACTCATTTTTTCATCACTGTCCCCTTTATATTGTTCACGTATTTTTCAATACACAGGAAACCAGTGTCCCCCGGCTGTTTCCCCGTTCAATGTTAAGTGTTGCCCCAATAAGCCCGGCGCGGTATTTCATTATGTGAAATCCCAGTCCGTTACCGCCGCTCTTCCTGACCCCCGTAAGTCCGCTGCCGTCATCGGCGACGGTGAGAATCGTCCTGTCGTCACCCATCCTGATCTCGACGGATATATGCCGGGCATTGCCGTGCCGGACCGCGTTGTTCAGGGCCTCCATTATTATATAGTAGAGATTGACGCCCTTGTTCTCATCCTTCATGGTGAAATCCTCGTCGTAGTCCAGCGAACAGCGTATATTGAAAAGCTGCTCGATATTCAGACAGAGCTGCTGGACCGAAACGATGAATCCCCCCTCGCCCAGATTCACGGGACTCAGGCCCCGGGCAATATTGCGGGTCTGTTCCTTGGCCTCGTTGAGAAGGCGGTATATCTCCCTGGCATTGGCCTCTTCACCGATATTCTGCCCTGCCAGTTTCTTTATAAGCAGTTCACAGAGAAAACCGGTCCCGGTGAGAATCTGGCCCAGGCCGTCATGAAGGTCCCGGCCGATGCGCTGCCGTTCCCGGTCCACGGAGTCCATGATTTTGAGTTCCATTTCCTTGCGCTCGGCGATATCCCTAATGATGCCCTGGTAACCCTTGATTTCATTTTCTTCATCCCTGAGAGCTGTCACGGTAACGGAGCAATCAACGGCCTTGCCGTCCTTTCTTTTCAAGCGGCCCTCGTAATCGTTGATGAAGCCCTTTTCAAACAGGGCCGAGAGGATTTCATCCAGATCTTCCCGGTCGGCGAATATTTCCCCGATATGAATCCCCTCGGCTTCTTCGATGGAATATCCCAGCATGAGAATCATGGATGGATTGATGGTCTGGATCAGTCCCTTCCGGTCGCAGAGTATTATGGCGTCCTTTGACTGCTCAAAGAGGGTTCTGAACTTCTGCTCGCTCTCCTTGAGACGGTTATCCATCTTATGCTTGTACATGGATGTCTCCACCATAGCGTAGAGTTCCTTGGCATTGATGGGTTTAATAATATAGCCGTAGGGATTGATGAGCTTGGCTTTCTGAAGTATGTCGTTGTCCGAATAGGCCGTGAGAAAAATGATGGGGATATCATAGGATTTATTGATAATCTCGGCGGTTTCCACGCCGTCCATATCGCCGTCCAGGCTTATATCCATGAGAATGAGGTCTACTCTCTGTTTTTTCAGCTCATCCAGGCATGCCTGTCCCGATGATACAAGGTTGGTATCGGGATACCCGTTTTTATGCAGAACATTCTGAATGTAGAGGGCGATAATAACCTCGTCCTCGACGATCAGAATTTTCGAGTCATAATTTCTGGATTCCGCGGTATCCGCATATGAAAGATTAATGCTCATCCGGTCCGTATCATATACAAAATGAAAATAATTAATCAATCACAAAATAATCATTGTCCTTTTTTTCCATCATCAAGGACCTTGAGCCGGCGGACGGCCAGCTCATATACTGCCAGTTCACCGATCTCATCACGTGACTTTTTAATCTGTCCATAATGATAACGGGCGATATCGGGCAATCCCAGGGTTTCGGCATTCCTCCCCAGGACATAATGGTCCTCTTCGAGGACCCGGTCGTCTCCCCTGTTTTCCAGCATCTTGTAAATGACCTGCTTTGATTCGGTTATTTTACCCATATCGGCATAGATCGTGGCCATGGTATGAAGATGGGCGTGGATGCTGAAGTTACTCAGGCGGTTGCTGATAATGGCGTAATTGAGCAGTTCGTCAAGGGAGTCGTCATAAAAAAGTCCCATCCAGGCCAGAAGATTGTAGGTCTGGGCATTGCCCACGTTCCGCTCATGGGCGTCCTTCAGGATTTTTTTGGCGCCCGGCAGATCGCCCTGCCTGATCCGGCAGTTGGAATAATACTGGATATAGTCGGCATTATCGGGCTCTTTATCCAGCAGTTCCTTTATTTTCGTCTCGAACGTGGCTGCTTTCCCGCTCTCGGCAAGAATGACATAATAGGTCTCGAGAATATCCTTCTCAAATCCCTTCTTTTGTATTATCCTCTCCACGACGGGCAGGGCTTTTACATAATCCTCCTTGCCCATATAATGCACCAGCAGAACCTTGTCAATCTGGTAGAGCCATTCATCATCAGTCACCGATGCCCGCATAGCGAGAAGATCCGGTCCATATTCCCGTAGCATGCCCAGGAGGAGATAAATCGAAATCATGATCCTCTTTTCATCATTGCTGCCGCGCTGCCACAGGGAGAAAAAGGGAATATCCCGGATATCACGCTTCTGTGACAGCTGTTCAAATTCCAGGACCCAGTCCAGGACCTGTGTTGCGCGTGCGTACTGTTTTTCCTTTGTATGTGCCAGCGCCAGCAGGGCCAGCCCCATGGGAAATTTATCCGAGGTATCAAGCACCCGGTAGGTTCCCCCTTCCCTGACCACATAGTATACGGTTTTTATCTGTCGGTCCCAGAAATCAAATGTCACCTTGATCCGGTATCCCGTACCATCATCGCCACTCACATTGAAATTCATATTGGAATAGATAATATCAAAAACGTTCAGGTAATTCTTTCTGTCCGACGTGACGGAACGGATGAAATCCTTCCTGGTGGCGGTGTGCTCCTTCAGACGATCCTCGGCATTTTTAAGTTTCAGAGCATGGGCTGAATAGAGTTCCCGTACGCCCTTCTCATCGACCTGATCCATGTAATTTGCCTTCACATGGCGGTATACCGCGCTGACCGGCGAACCGGGATCGACCGTGATGGATTCCCATTTTTTCAGCTTTCCCGTGTAGGCGGCCCTGGATCGGTGCTCAATCGAATTGGAGGAAAAGCCGCTCAGCTTCTTAAGAAGGTCGGACGTCAGGGCGTAGTACCTGGCATGGGCGAGATAGTTGGCCGTATTCCCGAGAATTTCCTCGCGCTTTTCCTTGCTGTTTGTTATGGAATCAAGTTTTTCCCAGACCGGGTCAATCCCCTTCCGGACGGCCATGGCCATAAGGTAAATGGGCCAGGCATCCCCGGTGCGCGAAACTACGTCATCCATCTCAAGAATTTTATCATACTCACCGGCATGAAACAGGACAAGAAGATAATTGAAATCAAGGTCATCATTTTTCAGTTCGCTTCGGTAATGTTCATAGTATTCCCGCGATTTCTTATAATCGGCAAAGGGGCTGTATCGGTTGCCGTCAGCGTCATACTCCCACAATATGGCCAGGTTTCTCCAGGCATTGGCGATTGTCGGATCAAGCTTCACAACGGTGCCGTAGACCTCCTTGGCTTTTTCAATCTCAATGGTTCCCGTCAGCTGCCTGCCGAAGGGATCATGAAGATATGCCCATGCCAGGGCCATGTTCGCTTCCACGGATTTCGCGTTGAGACTGACTGCCTTTTTATAATACTCAATGGATGCATCGCGGAAACCGGCTGTGAGGATTATATTGCCCAGCCTGATATAATTGCCCGGCTCATTGCTGTAACGCGCAACCAGGTCCTTGTAATAGCTTATGCTCTTGTCTATTTCTCCCTTCTCATGGAACCGCGATGCCTGAGAAACGAATTTCAATTCCAGCGTATCGTTTTTTCTTATCTCGTAGAGCTGTTTTCGCAATTGCTTCAGCTGATCCGGACTGTATCGTCCCCTGCCGGTGTTGACGGAATACTCGGCCGTAACATCATTTTCCGTGCGTTTGAACGAATAGGAGAAAACCGTTTCCCCTATCTTAAATTCCCGGTTTTCCGGCATCTGGAGAAGGTCAAAGCCCGGCGGGATATGGACGGCATAAATCAGCTTGTACAGGTGCGGCATGGGAATCAGGAGATCACAATCCCGATCCTTCCAGGGAGACTTTTCCTTTTCAGCGACATTCACCTCGTCAAATTCCCGGAAATCGGTAAGCTCCTCGGGAAACTTGGAAATAAAAAAGCTCAAGTCCAGCCTGGTCCCCGCTTCATCAATATCGGTATAACCGTAATTCGTTTCGGGAATCATGAAGGAGTAGGTGAAGGGATGCTTCAGATCGACGGGCGTGGTATAATCGAATTTTTCATAGGATTCCGTGTTAAAATTATTCTTTATATATTCCACAAACTGTTTGGTCAGACTTTCCCTCCCCTCTTCATGATAGAAGGCCCTGCTCGACGAAGCAAAGTCGCCCGTTACCGTATAGGTCTCCATCACCTTTGATTTGCCCAGCTGAGAGAGATACACATCCCTTTTGAAAAGAACCGTGTTCTGCTCCGGCTTCTTGCCCGGGGTCCGGACCAGGTCTTTTGTCCCTTCGTCAATTATAAGCGCAAAGCGCTCCTGGTCGACGGCAGGCAGCTCTCCCACGGGAGTGAAATCGGCCGTGGCGTCTATCCAGAGATCAAGGGGAGCGGGAATGTACACGATGGCGTGATTAAAAAAATCCATGCCCGGAATATCGCGCATAACGTCCCGGTCATGACCGGCGCTGAGGAGCGCCACGCGGGCCTTGATGCCGGCCTTTCTCAGCATCGCGACCAGAAGCACGGCCTTATCCTTGCAGTCGCCGTACTTCCTTTCTATCACCTCGCGCGGTGAACGGGGAACAATTGATGCGTCACCGAACTCAACGCCGGTATAACGGATCTCGGCGTGCAGGAGGCGCACCAGCTCCTCAACATCGGCGCGGCTGTTGCCCCGGCTCTTAACGGCCTTTTTCATTAGCTGGTCAACACCGTTATCACCGCCCAGCTGTTTCTCAACTTTCGCATTGTACTCCCTGGCAACACTGTTCCAGTCAGCCACCGTGGAAAACTCCAGGGAGGACCAGAAAAGATTTTCCGGAAGAGTATAGAGAGGCGATGATTCCCTGGCCTGCAGATCTTTGGCTTCGAAGGTGTAATACCGGTAGCCGTCTCCCGATGTCACCAGGGGCTTCACGTCCAGGTTATGCAGCTTGAACCTGAAGGGCATTTTCTCGGGCAAATCAATTTTCACCACGGATTTTTTTATGGGTATTGTTCCGTTAAACCGGTAAGATTGCTGACTTCCCGATTTTATAAAGGGGGACCTGTCCTGGTAGACATATTCCTCCTCGACGATGCATCCAACCTCAATGGCGGGCAGGGGGCCTTTGATCATCTTTCTGTCGCTGTAGAGAAGCGGTGAGTTCTGTTTTGCCGATACTTCACCCACGGTTTTCGGGTCCAGTTCCGTCACCCTTCCTTCGGGAGAAATGACCCGGGCCGTTATGACCGGCCTTTCCTGGTACCAGGGGTACCATGCCGCACTGACATAATTCCAGTTGCTGGCCCCTACCTGGTTCAGTATCCGGTATTTCCTTTTAAATGTATATCGCTTGATTCCTTCGGCGCTGTAACGGAAGTGTGCGTCTTCAAGATAAATTTCGATAGGATAGTCATTCTGGCCGTTTTTTTTCTCGTTGTCCGTCGCGGCATTCTGGCCAATCATCCTGCCATCGACGATTCCCTGTCCAGGGACTCCGGCATAAACGGCGAACACCGGGGCGATGATTATGAATAATAAAAAGGATACGATTCTCTTTTGCATGCAGTACCTCATATATGTAAGGGAAACCCTTGCAGTGGCAGGTTCATTCCCCGATGTCCGCTCTATTCATTACCTGGCGGCTATTTCATTTCACGTTATCAAAAAATTCGAACACCGACTCAATCTCCGATCCCCAGTAAGCGAAATCATGGCCCGCATTGTCGGGATCGCTGAAAACAACATGAAGATCAGGACAATTTTTCTTCAGCACCTGGAAGAACCGTACGCTCTGGTCAAAGGGAACCACTCCATCCTTTTTTCCATGCCCGATGTATATGGGCATGGACCAATTGCCCTTTTCCACCTCATGCCGCGGGTTATCCACTGTTTCCCAGCGCTCTCCCCGGATACTGAAGGCTCCGTAGACACGCGCCATGAGACGGTCCCCGGGCATCCGTACCTGGTCAAAATCTCCCGAAAGGGCCGCCCCGGCTGTAAAGATCCCGGGATTCTGAAGGTGTACAAGGGCGACTCCCCTTCCACCCGTGGAAAGTCCCAGGAGATAATTGCGTTTTTTCTCCATGAGAAGCCCGTGGTTTTCCCGGAGAAAGGGGATCATCACGTCCCTTATCCATTGCCCGCCTGGAACTGCAGCCCATTTCAGTGTGGTTTCTTCGAAATAGCTGGACTCATAAAGCGTGATATTCATCTCCGGAAAGATGAGCCGAAAACCACGGCTATCGGCGAAACGGAGCAAATCGGTCTCACGGTACCACCGGTCCCGTGAAAATTTCCATCCCGGCAGTACCAGAACATCACCACGTATAACGGAGCAGTCCGGAACATATATATCAACGGGAACAGTCTCTTCGATAGAGGCCGATGGTGCCGATACGGAGATCCGAATATGGGTCATACCGGGCCGCAGGCCTTTGTCCGCTCCCTGACCCGTTACCCCGGAGTATAGTAAAAAAAACAGCGTGCATACCGCCGGAATATATCGTATTTTTTTGATAAAAATCATTCTGTCATCACACCCGCTTCAGATCATCGGGCCATGATCAAAAATACCGGGTCATTGAAAGATTTGCCCCGTCGGGCATTCGAATGCAGGCCGTTGTACGATAATCAACATGAAAACGCGGGATCACATCGATAACGACACTTCCCGGCATAAGCGGATGATCATTGGCGCCGAAAAAAAAGCTGTATTGCTCACCTACGGAAAAATATGAATATATGACATCAACGATTGTCGTGGCCAGGAATGCTCCGGCAAGAAGGGTGAACATGGCCAGGTCTCCGTCTTTATGATCGCTGCCGTAATCGATTCCGTACTTGATCCCGAATCCCAGCGTTGCAAGCTTGATACCCACAAAGGCGACGCCGGCCAGAGTATTGTTGCCGATGGAACCGCTCCAGAAGGGAAGAGCCGACAGCAGACCGGCCCTCAAGGCCAGTTCATCTTTTTTCTTCTGGTCCGGACTGATTTTACCTTTCATGGAAGATTCGCCAGGAGACATACTTGCAAGGCCGTACATCCTCGTCGTCAGGTTCCGGGTGAAGTCGACCGAGGCATCAGCCAGTTCAGTCATGGTGGCCGCCTCCTCTCTTTCCCCTATTTCGGCAATGCCCTTTTCAACATCGACGATCCTGCCGTTTATTATAATTTTATCGCCCAGTTTCATCACGGTGCCGATGAGTATTTTTTCCGCCGAAACAAGTTTCCCCACTTCCACGGCGCAGGTCTCATCAGTACATCCCGATTTCTGAAATCCCTGCTCCTTAAGAATCATATCCATCTGCTTGCGCTCGATAACGATAAACTCACCGCTGTTGATCATCTCTGTCCTGATGAGCTCTGAAACACGGCGGGCCGTGGCTTCGGGAACCCCGTCGGCCTTAAAATCCATGACAGCAATGCGCATACCGGCAGCATAGGATTGCGTTGATATTGATATCAGTATCAGCAGTATTATCGATTTAAAATATGAACTCATGCCTTGATCCCTTCTATTCCTGTAGTGAAAACCATATGTCAGCACGCTTCAACCTTTCATCTTTACGAATCGCCGCTGAAGTTCCATCAGGTCATTGGGACCGTCAATATCATTCTCCCAGTGCGCCGGATTTTTTTTGATATGATATATTTTTCCGCCATAATTACTGAGATCAATTTTATACAGCTTTTCATAAATTTCAAGAACCGTATCATAAAAATAATTTTCATTGATGCAGCGGTTTTTCACCTGCCGGATCATCTCGTAATTTCTTGTCTTCCACAGATGGAAAAGAATCTTGGAAAAAGAACTGGGGGTCAGTGCCTTGCGCAGATTATACAGGAAATTAACGCATTCGTATTCCATGAGATCATCGATACTTTTATGCTTTATTATGGCTCCCGTGTTGCCCACCCTCCCCTGGTAGGTATCGTATCCCACGTAGCTTTTCAATTTGCCCTTGTTCTGTCCATGCTTGATGTATTTTACGCGGTGAGCAAGCCAGTCGTCGGTCATGTCGGTAAACTCAACGACGCCAAAGGCCATGTGTATCAGAACACCGCGATGATCTTTTTCCTTTCCCAGGATGTTACTGTATTCTCCATGTATATATTCCACATCTTCGGAGGTTATACGCGGCGTGTCGCCGAAAAACACATCGACGCGCTGACCGTAATCAATCTGCCGGTAGAAATCCTTCCAGTGGCCTCCCACGGAATCGGTCATCTGCTTCAGGATCAGGTGGGGATACCTGTCCACATCAATCATCTGGCGGAAACTTTTTACATCGTTATAGACATATATCTTATCATAGAGGGGCTCTCCATCCTTACGGGCCCCATTTACGGCATCGATAACGTAATGGATTACGGGTTTTCCCGCCAGCATATACAGGAACTTGTTTTCCCCGAGATAGATCTCCTCTCCATCATAGGCCTCCTGTATCTCGCTTTTATATTTCTTTTTGGTTACAGGATCAAACCGGTTATACCCGGCCAGGACAAGGGCCATGGGTTTTCCGGTAGTATTGGTGCTGCTGGTATTGTCATCTGATGTCATAGTGAACTACTCTTTATTTGATAATAATCAATCCGTTAATAAAATTAACGGATAATAATGATATTATCGTCATATATCTGTCAACCCCCTTTTTTGTTGGATATATTCTCATCGATGGGGTGATATCGAATTTTCATGACGATACATCCGGCAGAAAATCAGCGGCACCTGGAGCCCGAAAAGCCGAATCCATTTCTGAAAAATAAAAAAGAGCCCTGTGTCGGGCCCCTTTTTTTATCCTGAAAGAATAATCCGTCATGGACCGCTCCCGCAGAGACCGGCCCATAATTTCCGTTATTTATTCATATTCATAACGGCGAGAAAGGCCTCGTGGATGGCATTGTTAATCTGACGCGGCGCCACAGAGTCCCCGATCACGGCGTGGGGGATGCCTGAACCTTCCAGGGCATCGGCCACCTTACGCACGGAGCGTGACCCGGCTGCATTGACGATCGTATCGAACTCCATGGTCGACACCTTGCCGTCCTTCTCGAAGGTGATCACACCTTTTTCTATGGAAGTGACCTTCGCACCGGCGATTATATTCACATCGAGCATCTCGATATTTCCCATGAGTATCCACTTCGTTGACTTGCCCACACCCTTCCCGACTTTCGGCATCATTTCAAATACCGTGACGTCCTTGGTGCCCTTCCGCATGAGCTCATGCAGTCGATCGGTGCTCTCGGCATTATACTTGAAGAGATAGCTGAGAGCATCGGGGCTGATAGTACCCTTGGAGCCGATGAACTCGGCCGTTTCAAGGCCCACGGCACCGCCGCCGATGACAGCGACACGGCGTCCCAATGCCGGATCGTCCCCGAGCACTGTCCAGGCCGAAATAACCGAAGGATCATCAATTCCCTTGATAGGCGGGACCAGGGGCTCTGACCCCTCGGCAACGATAACGAAATCGGGATTTCTTTTTTTGATGAAATCAAGATCCACTTCCTGCTCCAGGATCACCTCTACCTCATATTTGTCCAGCATGGTGTCATAGAAACGGACGAGCTCCCAGAGCTCCTGCTTGTGGGGAGGCGTGCCGGCGATCCAGAGCTGTCCACCGATATCCTCGCTTTTATCATAGAGTTCCACGGTATGGCCTGCCTCGGCGGCGCGGTATGCCGCCTCCATCCCGCCGGGACCGGAGCCTATCACCATGACCTTCTTCGGGCTGGCGGCCTTCTCTATTTTCCTGGCGCCTTCAAATCCAGCACAGGGATTCGCGATACAGAAAACGGGTTTGCCGGAAAATAGCTCGTCGGTGCATCCCTGCGAGCACGATACGCAGGGCCGTATCTCGTCGACCCGTCCCTGCCGTGCCTTCTCGGGCCAGTAGGGATCGCTGATGAGTACGCGCCCCAGGTTGATAATATCTGCAATGCCATCCTTCAGTATCTGCTCCGCCGTGAAGGGATCCGGTATGCGGTTGGAAGCCATTACGGGAATGGATACGGCCTTTTTGATATTCGAGGCAAGGTAGGTGAAGCCGCCCCGGGGCAGTTCCATGGAGAGCTGGGGAACACGCGATTCATGCCACCCACCCGTTACATTGATAGCGTTTATCCCTGCCGCCTCATATACCTTCGCTATCTCCGGCGTCTCCAGGTCAGTGTTGCTGCCGGGAACAAAATCATTGCCGGCCATACGTATCGTTATGGCAAAATCAGGACCCAGCCTTTTACGCATCATTTCAATTATTTCCCGTGGAAAACGTGTACGGTTCTCAAAGCTGCCGCCGTATTCATCGGTGCGCTGGTTTTTCAGGGGGGATAAAAACTGCGTGATGAGATATCCGGCTGAACCGATAAGCTCCACGCCGTCGAACCCGGCCTCGCGGGCCCTCTCGGCTGTGCGGACAAATCCCTCCTGTGTTTCCTTGATCTCTTCCAGCGTCAGCTCCCTGGGCATATCCTTGAGGTAATTGGAAAATATTGCCGACGGCGCCACGGGAGTCTCACCGCCCAGCTTCTTGGAATAGGAATAGGCCCCGGCATGGAAGAGCTGGACAAAGGCCCGGGCCCCCTCGTCGGTAATGAGTTTCGCGGCCCTGGCAAAGGAGGGAATGGCCGAATCATCACCGAGCTGGAGCGTCACCATGCCACTCCCCACGGCATTGAACCCCACGGGTCCTACGGTGACTATCCCTGCGCCTCCCCGCGCCCTTTCCTGATAGAAATCGTAATATTTATCATTGAACTTTCCATCATAGGAGTAGAGCAGACCCAGTGATGGATAAGCAATGCGGTTTTTTATTTCCAGTTTATTGATCTTGATGGGGCTGAAAAGATTTTTGAACATGACACTCACCTTTTTAAAATTTTGTCTCCCGATTATAGCAGATCAATCCGGGAGAAATTGCCAGTGCGTACCTTACAAAACAGCCCGCTTCCGGCACTGTCAACTATAAAACCGCACTGAATTATGCAACTGAAACTGCTATTAATTATTTAAAAGAAAAGCAACCACAGTGGCACAGAGTCACGGGATTGAGAAGGGGTTATATCCAGCTACCTGAATTAAATACCGGTAAAACAACATCGCTCAGAAGAGAATCTTTCCAATCCTGCTCCCGAACATCTGAAGTTTTTCAACCAAAACAAATTCTATGACAAATTAAGAAACGCCCTCTTCCCCCTGTGCTTTCCCAGTGACCCAGTGACCCTGTGGTGCTCTTTTATAGATTACTTCTGCACTATATTTCATCAGCAATGAAATTTTCATTTTAATGAGCTGTATGAAATACTCGAGACAAACATAACAATGTTATGTTTTTAGATCAACACATTTTTTCCTGAAATATCAGATTTTGAAAAAAGGGAAGCGGTGATATTCGATCATTGTGATCCCTTACACGCCGCGTACTTCGCAGGTCCGTGTAAAGGTTTCCACATAATCACAGAAGCGGTAAAGCTCGGCGGGTGAATAGGGGCGTATACCCCGGAGTGATTCATCAATAAGGGGAACCGTGGGAACAAACTGCTGGAGGCAGTATTTTTTCACATATCCCAGGGAGAGATGTATTTTTTCCAGGTCCTCGCCAGTGACGAATTCAGGTACGCAGGTGGTTCGCACCTCGTAATCCACACCGCTTTCCTGGATAATGTCAATACTTCGGCGTATGAGGCTGAAATCGACGGATCGCCCCGTGAGAAGGTGATATTTTTCCGGAGAGGTTTTTATATCGATGGCGACATAGTCCACGAGCTTTTTCGATATGAGCCGTTCCAGGACCGCGGGACTCAGTCCATTGGTGTCGAGCTTGATATCCAGGGGGATATCCCTGACCTGCTCCAGAAATGCATCAATGTCGCTGCGCAGCGTGGGTTCACCGCCCGTGAGGGTGACCCCGTCTATGAGTCCCTTCCGCCTGCGCAAAAAGGACAGCACCTCTTCGTTTTGTAACAGGTCGAGTTCGCTGCTGTCCCTGGCAAGCTCAGGATTATGGCAGTATCGACACCGCAGGTTGCACCCGCCGGTGAAAATAACCGCACTTATCCTGCCGGGAAAATCTATGAGAGAAGTCTTAAATATTCCTCGGATATTCATACATGTAAGCCGGATCCATTTCGAAATTATAGGTTTTTCTCTCTTTAAATTCCTCTTTTTTGCCCTTGTTCCACTGGTTTACCGGCCTGAAATAGCCCACAACCCGGGAATAGACCTCAACGGGAACCTTGACTTCTTTTTTTTCCATTATTATGTCTCCTTATTACCGTATGTTTATATCTGTAATTTTTTATATGCTCTATCAACAGGACGGGCCGGAGCCCTTCCCCTGCTATTATTATCGGTATTATTCCTTTTCAGCTTCAACTTCAATGCCAAAACGGCGCAAATCCTCGGGCGAATGCTCATAGGGACAGAATTTGTGCTCCCCGGGAAGATACCCGTGTACGGGACAGACACTGAATGTGGGCGTAATGGAAAAATAGGGAAGAGAATAATTTTCGGCGATCTTTCTCACCAGTCCCTTTACGACATCGATATCCTTGACCCTTTCACCGAGGAAAAGATGAACCACGGTCCCGCCCGTAAAGCGGGTCTGCAGTTCGTCCTGATGATCCAGTACCTCAAAGAGATCAGTGGTGAAAGAAACGGGAAGATGAACTGAATTGGTGTAATAGGGCTCATCGGTCCCGGCCGTAATTATTTCGGGAAAATCTTTCCTGTCGCGCCTGGCAAGGCGGTAGCTGACACCCTCGGCCGGAGTGGCCTCCAGGTTGTAGAAATTTCCCGTTTCATCCTGAAAAGATTTTATTGTATCACGCATAAAATCGAGGACTCGCCTGGCGAAATCCTTTCCTTCTATGGAGGCGATGTCGGCGCCGAGAAGATTGAGACAGGCCTCATTCATGCCCACAAGACCTATGGTGGAGAAGTGATTTCCCCAGTACCGCTTATCACGCATCTTCACATCGGAAAGATAGTACTTGGTATAGGGATAAAGATTGTTATCCGTGAACTTTTCCAGGACCTTGCGCTTCAGCTCCAGGGAATCACGGCCATGTTTCATGAGAATCTCCAGTTCCGTGAAAAACTGCTCCTCGGTATTACTGATATACGCCAGCTGTGGCAGGTTGATGGTCACCACCCCGATGCTTCCCGTGAGGGGATTGGCGCCGAAAAGTCCGCCGCCCCTTTTTCGCAGTTCCCTGTTGTCAAGACGCAGGCGGCAGCACATGGAACGGGCGTCTTCCGGGTCCATGTCGGAATTTACATAGTTGGCAAAATAGGGGATGCCGTATTTGGCCGTCATCTCCCAGACCGCATCGAGCTTCCTGTTGCCCCAGTCAAAATCCTTTGTTATATTATAGGTGGGAATAGGGAAAGTGAAAATCCTGTTTTTTGCATCGCCTTCAATAAGAGTTTCGGCAAAGGCTGAATTGAACATATCCATCTCGGCCTGGAACTCACCATAGGTCTCGTTCATGAGCTCACCGCCGATGACCACGTATTCATGGGCTATATTTGATGGAACGTTCAGGTCCAGGGTCACATTGGTAAAGGGCGTCTGGAATCCAACACGCGTGGGTATGTTCATATTAAAGATGAACTCCTGCAGCGACTGCTTCACGTCGTCATAGGTAAGGTTATCATACCTGATAAAGGGAGCGAGATACGTATCAAAATTCGAGAAGGCCTGGGCTCCTGCCGATTCGCCCTGAAGGGTGTAGAAAAAATTGACTATCTGACCCAGGGCGCTGCCGAAATGCTTGGCTGGCCTGCTCTCTATTTTTCCCGAGACACCGCCGAAGCCCTTCATGAGCAGATCCCGCAAATCCCAGCCCACGCAGTAGGCCGACAGTAGCCCCAGATCGTGAATGTGAAATTTTCCCTTTATATGGCAATCGCGGATTTCCGGCGGATATATTCTCTCAAGCCAGTAGCGCGCTGTTATTTCCGATGCTATATGGTTGTTGAGCCCCTGGAGGGAATAGCTCATATTGCTGTTCTCGTTGACACGCCAGTCCGACTGGTCCAGGTAATCCTCGATAAGCTGCAGCCCTTCGTTCATGAGGCTGGCGGCTTCACGTATCTTCCTGTGCTGCTCCCGGTAGATAATGAAGGCCTTGGCAACCTTGGCATGGCCGCGCTCGATGAGCATTTTTTCAACAAGGTCCTGGACGTTCTCCACGGTGGGAGTTCTGCCATCCTTGTATATTATGTCCAGAATGCCGATGACGGATTCCGTGACCGAAACGGCCGCGCTCCTGTCGCTGCCACCCACGGCCACGGCCGATCTGAAAATTGCATCGGTGATCTTCTCCGGGTTGAAGGGAACGATGCGTCCATCCCTTTTGCGGATATATGTGGTTTTAGGGGCAGTATTCATGAAATCACTCCGGGAACAGAAACATTGTTTAAAAAAAGAATGAAATACCGGTCAGGGCATAATAATATGCTCTACTTATGTAATGCATAATTGATGTAGTTTGGGTTTAGACTGGAGACCAGTTCCAATGCGACATAATATTTGTCTTGAATGTTACACTATGATTAACACTTTTTGAATTTAAGTCAAATAAAATATTATGTCTCCAATAAATTTTTTTAAAAAAATCCCGAATCTGCCGATAATATATCCTGAGGAAATGTGTTCCAAGCATAAACAACGATCTGGTGTGAACCCCCGCCTGAACAAACGGGTTTTTCACTAAACGAAAAACATCACATCAGAAAATGTTTATATAAATCTTAATATTTCATGATACCTGTGCACGAAACCGGCACTGTGTATAAAAGGAGAATTGCCATGAAAAAAATTACTGCCCTTTCCTTTACGCTGGCCATGATGTTCATTTTATCTTCGGGATTCGCCATCGGCAAATTCAAGACCGATATAATCGACAAGGTACGCCTTTCCGATACGGAAATCCCCGAAGGATTCATGTTGGGGCAGATACCCGGCCCAGCCAAGGTCGTCTTCAAGGGAAATCCCTGGCTCATGGACCGAAACGCCATCCAAAAACTTACCCAGCACATATATCCCGGGGGGGATTACACGAAGGTATCGCAGATACATGTGACTATACTGGCCAACCGGGAGAAGCCCTTCAGTGATGATATCGTCTGTTATGTGATCCTTTATAATGACACCATAGCGGCAAAGGATGAACTGAGAAAATTTCAGGAGTTCGTGGGCTATAACAGCGACCGCGCCATTCTTCTGCCAAAAGACAACCTGGCCGTTTTTCTTCTTGTTGATGACGTGAAGGATTTTCATTACATTCAGGCAATGGCGGGAACTATCGAGGGCAGACTAAGAGATCAGTGATTCGGATATACGCCATGGAGGGGGTGTCTCAAAAGGGCACCCCTTTTTGTATTTTTGGATGTCCCGGAACCGGGACAAGGTGAATGCAGGAGGGGGT
>PGXY01000004.1:0-17127 GCA_002839375.1 Spirochaetae bacterium HGW-Spirochaetae-1
GGATATTCCACTGTTTATTCCCCAGGTCATAGATAAGCTGCCCCACGGTCTCTTCGGGATTTACCTTAAAAACTTCATAAAAGGAACGGCTGACAGAGACCACCCTTAAATCCTGATCAAGAGCAATTAAGGGTTCACGAACTGTGTCGATAACACTTTCCGCGTATTCCTGTGATTCTGTTCCGGTTTTCCTCGTGGACATTTCCTGGCTCCTTGTTTTCAGTGATGCTTTAGGCTGCCTGTTGACCCGATTCATTGATTATGTTATGATGGTTTCTCGCAGATGTTTTAGTTTTGGTACACAGGTTGTTTTGTTAATTTCACAGTACCTAAGACTGTGTTGAAGAAATTGGACGATGGCTATATTCTATGCTCAATCGTCATACACGATGCTGTTATTAATTCTACACAATAATAAAGAAGAATTCAATCCCTTTCCTGTGGAAAGTTCAAATAATTCTTACGGTTTAGCTGCCAGCGGGGGTTGTAACATGTATAGAACGGTTTCAAACCGTTCTATACATGAGGGTGTTGGCCGGGATCACCGGCCTGATCGATTATTGTTCAGGTGCTTCCAGTTTCTCCAGCAATCTGAGCTGATGTGACTCTATCCATTCGCCCGGTGTTTCGGACTCTATATCTCCGGCGTTACTGTTGATTATGCTTACAATATCCAGATAGTAGCCCCCGTCATTTGTCACGCCCCAGGACCCGCGCTCAAAGGGGCAGTCGACCTGGCACATGCCGGATCCCTTTCCCGTCATTTTTCCTTCCGGGAGAAGGACGAGGTTGTAACCCATGATCTCTATTTTAACAGGTTTTTGAAGGGCAGGATAGCGGGGTTTATCAGTGATTGTTATTGGTTTAAAGGAAATTTCAGAAATACAGGTATCGTCATACCTGCTGCCTTTGTAGACTGTCTTAATCGTCAGTTGAAAGTCCCTGCATAGAACGGTTTCAGGGAGATCAATCCGGGACAAATCCTGTGTGTCTTTAAGTTCGATTGTAAATTTCTTTTTTTCATATTTTTGAGAGAATATTATGGAGCTTTCAAATTGCAGCTCCTTTACCCTGTTGTTGGCCTTATACCATCGGGAGTCTCCCAAACCGTTTTTAATGTATAAGCAGGAAAGTTTTACCGGGGCATCGAAAATAAACATTATATGTTCGCCTGTTCCGGGCCCTTGAACTCCTTCAACCCAGGACTTTGCACTGCCGTCAATAAGGTGAGCGCCTAAATACAGGTCATTGTTATGGGGAAGAATTGAAGATACCCTCAATTCAGATATTTCAGGCATTTGCGTTTTCTGATCAAAAATCTTTTCCGTCTTTCCATTAAAGGCCGTGAAAAATAGTAAAGCTGAGGTGATCAAAGCAAGGAAAATTTTATTCGGTTTCATATAAGACGCCTCCCCGGTTTCGGTTTCAGAAATAATGATTTATTTTTACTGAAATAACTTTATCTGATTCATTAATTAGATGCTTTACACATTTTTTTTTGAACCCAGGTCTTTTCATATACCCTCCATTTGATATATAAAAATTCCCATCGCCGGACACGATCCAGGTGACCGATATGCTGAGTTATTGCCAAAAAGTTCCATGCTGGCAAGGTTTTTTTAATTTTAACTTCCGATAATACACCGTAGACTCTGACAGATCAAAGGCTGTCACCCCTCATAGAAGGTTTAAAACAAATACTTCCATCCATCGGAGCCAGATCATTCTGATCATGCAGTACGAGAAAAGTAAGAAAAAATGAAAATAATTCATAGAATGTAAATAGAGAATCATTGTTGACTTTATTTTTATTATAATTAAACAATTAATTTAACCATTTGATTAATATTTTTCTTGCTAATTGAGCAAATATATAAATAAAATGGTTCTTCTCCTGCCTTCCAGGTGATGAGAAATAACCTGAACACTACTGCCTAAGTTGATACGCACACACGGCAGAGCATATAAAAACGAGGTGAATGATGAAAAAAAAACCATTTTGTATCTTATGTTCATTCTTGCTTATACTCACAGCAAACAATGCCTTTGCCACAAACGGTATGAGGCTTATCGGTTTTGGTCCCGTTCAAAGGGCTATGGGAGGTGTTGGCGTTGGAACAACCCTTGACGGTGCTGCAATCCTTACCAACCCTGCAGGCATGATTGACCTGGGAGGGCGTGCTGATTTCGGAACGACTTTTTTAGCTGCAGCAGTAACACTTAAAACCGGGGGTGGTGATATTGATTCCGATAAAGGCCCCTCTCCCGTACCGGCCCTTGGTCTCATTATTCCCACTGCAATAAAGGACCTCAGCTTCGGTATCGGTGCTTACGGTGTTTCCGGTGTAGGTGTTGACTTTAACCTGTCATCAACAAACAATATTATGTATTCCTCATACTCACTGATGCGTTTTACTCCAGGTCTTGCATATAAAATAATGGATATATTGTCAATTGGAGTAACTGCAAATGCAATGTATGCCACTACGGAATTTTCCATGGATATGGGGTTAGGCCAGATGGTTGATATGGGTTCCTCAGCCTTCGGCGGCGGATTTACAATTGGCGTTACTGTTAAACCGATCAAGATACTTACGATAGGCGTTGCATACGAATCTCCCAGCTGGTTTCAGAAATTCAAGTTTAACCAGTATGTTGACGGTGGCACGGTAAGTGAAAATGATATGGAGTTCAATCAACCGATGAACGCGACTATAGGCATAAGTTCTGAGCCAATAACAGGACTCATTATTGCCTTTGACTTTCAGTGGATCAACTGGTCAGGAACAATGGGGAACAACCTGCCGGAACTTGCCAGTGGAAACATGGATATGGATTGGGGTGATCAGCTTGTTTACAAGCTTGGTGTTCAATATACTCCCATTCAACTCATATCCATTCGAGCGGGTTTCAACTACGGTAAGTCTCCGCTTCCGTCTTCCGGAATAGACCCCGCACAACCCGGTGTTAATGCGGTCTTCCCGGCAATTACTGAATATCACATTACAGCCGGTGCCGGTTTGAATTTGTCAGAAAACTTATCTATTAATATTGCAGCGATGTTTGCCCCTGAGGCTAAAATTACTGTTGGTGGTCTCGGTGATGTCACAATGGTCCAGTATTCACTTGATGCCGGGGTTTCTTACAAATTTTGACGCAAAAGCGTGTATAGATTGAAAAGTCTTTCCTGTTAGAAAAAAGCATCTACAGGAAAGACTTTTAACAAAACAAAGGGAATCTTAAAAATATTTTATTCTGATCTGGACTCGGATGACCAGGGTCTTGGCGTGCTCCCTCTGCCATACTCCCGCCCTTGACTGTTTCAGTCCTCAGTGAAAGGCCTTTCGGTTAATCCCTGGGTATTCCCGCAAAAGATCATCCTCCCCGCGGGCGAATTCCCTTTTCCGACGGTTTTCCCCCATGGAGATGAAATTCTACAGGGTTATCACCAGTGTAAGGGGATATTCACTCCAGTCCTTTTCCCTTAATTCAGCCTCCCCTCAAGAACGCCGCCCTGTTCATAGTGGTGTTGATGCATATTCCACAGAGTCCTAAAAAATTTACTGTTCCACTTTTCCGTCGCCAGGGTGCGCCATGACCGAAGGGACCATGTCATTGGTAAAGTGGAACAGGGGTAGTCCGATGTCGACACCGAAATGCATCTCGGCGGCGAGAGGATTGAAGTCGGAGCCTTTTATGCTTCTTTTAACCATGGCCCCGGCCAGGTGATATTTCAATAAATTCATAGTGCCATAAACCTCGGCAAAACCGACCCGCCTGATATTACAAGGCAGGTATGGAGTTATTTTACGAGAATAATTCAGGTTTCTTTATAACTTTGCAATGACCAGTTCATCGAGAAAAGGTATTACAGCATGAACGATCCCCATGCTTATTGCCCGTAAAAGTATCCTGATAGAGCCTTTACACATTCAAATCAATATTTCGGTGCGCCCCACATTTTCAGTACTTTTATCAGAACAAGTGACACAACCAGAAGCGCAACGTGAGCCCCGATGACCAGCCAGAGTCCCCAGTTCCACCATACCGGGGCGTTGACGAGTATCATACTGGCTACAATTATCGGCGCCACCACAACATTCATCAGGCCGATCTCAAGGGCGACAGGGGTTCTGAACTCAGGGTCCACAACCCGCAGAAGAAGAAGCCCCGTAGACACGGTTCCGGTACAGGTTCCGAAAATCGCCATAGTCCTTTCAAAGTTCAGGGTATCGATACGCTTTCCCAGGTACAGGATCACCCATGTGGTGAGGATTGCGGCAGCAACAGACATCGACGCGATAGGTACAATGTACTGCCATACCACCACCAGCTGAATGGCCATGATAGTCCCAATGATGAGAAAATCGACCGCCCACCCGGTAATTCTCCGCTGAATACCCGGATCAATGATATGCCTGATACCAAGTTTGTTTAAAATGATCCGCACAATGATAGCGTTGATAAGACCGAAAAAGAAGAAAAAGCCGAAAAGAGATTTCGCGATATTAGGCGAAGTTATCTTTACCAATCCCCAGGTCACCATATAGGTCATGATATAAACCAGACCGATAAGAGCCATGTGCAGGGCAAGAGTCTCAACATTCCCCGAATGAGTCGTTAGCTCTCCCGCCTTCTCTTTCTGCTGGTCTTTTGAAATGATACCGGTTAAAAGGTCCTGTGGAAGCAACGTAGTCTTCACAACAGGAAGTCCCTTCTTCACGCCCCACCTGATAAGGGGAATTCCGACAAAGAAGGCAACCAGAAAACCGATGGCCGCGAAAGTGAGGCCGATAGTTGAGGCATTCTGAAAACCAAACTGGGTCTCCCATACCTGTCCGAAAGAAAGAGCCTGTCCGGGGCCTTCGGTAAAACCAAGGGGCAAAAAGAGTCCGAAGGTTTTAAAGAGCTTCACACCAAAAAGACCAAAAAGCATCACAAAGAGACAGCCGACAATTGCCTGAAGTGAAATAGTCACCCCTTCGATCATCGCCATCCATGCCGCCCCTTTGAACATGCTCTTTGTTTTATCCTTTTGGCCGTCATTATCCTTGTTGTAGGTGAGGCCTATTGAAATAAATGAAATAATAAAAAAATGGTATACGAAGGCCTCAAAGGTTTGTCCTTCAAAGGGGAGTATACTTATAGTTTTATTGGCTATACCCAGAGACATTCGCCACTCAAGGGGAAGTAAATCAATAATAAACTGTATTTTAAAATTGAGAACCAGCATCCCCAAAAATCCGCCGATAATGCAGCTGGGGATAAAAAAATTCTGAAAGAATTTAACCTTAGCTCTTAAAAATATTCCAAGCAGAAGACATACCGCCATGGTACCAAAGGCGAGAAAGGGCTCAAAGGGAAAAGGTGTCTGCATGTAAATTCCTCCGTTTAAGTTTTTTTCTGTCTGCAAGAGGCGAATCAATAGAATAATAGCCTATCAGGACTTACAGGCAAGAAGAAAAAAATAAAATAAGCATAAAGATGTCGGGGATGGTCCGGAGGTAAGGACCCATTCGATATGCAGGAAACTCAGCGGCCAGAAACCAGCCCCGGTGACACAATGCGTCTTGCTTATGCTGCTTTTACTGAGCTTTGTCGAAGTGAGCTTGCCGAAGCATTTGAACCTGTTCATGATCAACAATACGTTAAATTATTGATAAAAAGTTCCGGTAATTATATTGGTATAATGATAAAAGAAGCGGATTAAATAATGTATGATAAAAACAGAGACACCTGATAAAAGTAAGTCACCCACCAAGCCTATCAAATATTATATGATTCCTTTAGCGAAGACCAGAATGCCCTCCCTGGTCTTTTTAATAGATACTAAAAACTATCTCTGTTTCATCACCACACATAAAAAATCGTGATTATAGGGCAGGAATATCATATTACGGCCCATTATGTGATATTGATAATTCCCTGACACATAACGATATCTGCACAGCAACGGCAAGCGGCCTGTCTGTATTTAACGGCTCAGCATTGTCCACTTCGATAAAATCGATTTAATGCAATCGTGTGCGGCTGTCCGGACCAGTTATCTATGTCACTACCAATAATGGCCTGTATGTTTCGCATGATAACGGTTCTACAGGGGACATCCATCCCGCCGGGAATGTGGTACTTGACATTCATGTGCCCCCCACAATAATTTGCAGGTAATCCAGGGAACAGAAAAAAGATCGCCCACCTTCTCCGCTCGATCATGGTGTCGAAAGAGCGCTTCAATTATATTTTAACTATCAGTATCACGTCTATTGTCTTTAATGTCGAACTTAAGTTGATGCGTTAGCCGCAATTTATTGCTCGCGGAATTGGAACAGATGCACTGATCCAGATAATTCTGGAATGCCGGGAATGAGGCCATAGAAGTTTTTACTACCGTCAATTATAGGTAAAATGCAAGACAATATTGGGGGTATTTCTCAAACACTGAGTATCCTGTATTATGTATTGACAGCATACATCTTGTTTGCTAGACTCAAATAAGAATAGAGACAACTAAGACTATAAGGCAAAACCATGAAAAAGTTTACGGTTCTAATTATTGTTGTTTCAACACTGCTGGGCATACCTTCCTGCGCAGAGAGAGGCAAGACATATTCCCTCAAGGGGCAATGGGAGTACCGCGTCGATTTTAAGAAAGAATGGTTTGAGGACACACCGGATCAAAGATGGCAGAAGGTCACTGTTCCGGTTTTCACGAAAGATATCCCCGGTCTTGAACGACATCTTGGTTTAATCACTTTCAGGAAAGCCCTGCCCGATGTCGTGCAGGAAGGATTGCGGAACGGCAATAATTTTGCCATTAATACAGGTCCTGTGACGAATGCCGCTGATTTCTATCTAAACAGAACATACCTGGGATCAGTGGGTTCCATTGAACCCTATCATCACAGTAGTGATATATGGCTGGTGAGAAGCCTGCCTGCCGGCGCTTTACAACCGGGCAACAGTAACTATCTTTATATTGTGCTGGCCATAAAAATAGACACGGGCGATGCCGGTATAAAGGGGCCCAATCTTTTTATTGGCGATACTGATCTCGTATTGAAAGACTATTACAGCAATGCGATGGTGGATATCATTTTTATCACCGTATACCTTTTTGTCGGTCTCTATCATCTCCTCCTGGGATTGCGTCGTTTAAAAGAGAAACATTATCTGTATTTCGGTATTTTTTCAATTCTCATCTCCCTTTTTCTCACGGCAAATATGGACAGCCGGGGGCTGCTCTTCAGTAACAATTTCGACACGTTATATTTCTGGCTGGACAAGACCCCGCTTACCCTCATGGTTCCCTTTTTCACACTTTTTATTTCACAGCTCTTTCACCGAAGGCATACCAGGGTATCAATCGGAATTGCGATTTATTCATTATTCGTTTTTCTTTTCGCGATATTTTCCCAGTTTCTTGCCCCGCATCTGAGCGGGTATATGCTCCTTGCTGTTTTCGCCGGGTTTTTTGCATGCATGATCTATGTTCTGTTTGAAACGATAAGAGAAGTGATCAGAAAAAACAATGACGCCGCTATTCTCATTGTGGGATTACTGCTATTTTTTACCGGGGCCGTTCAGACGATTTTCATAAGCGAAGGTATTCTGGAAGGGACTCCTCTCATGCGATACACCTTCATGGCATTTATCATTTGCATCGTTATTGTTCTTGCCAACCGGTTTATCAATATTAACAGGAAAACCGAACGCCTCAATGAAGAACTGGATATGAAACTGATTGAACAGGAAAGGCAGAACATGCACCTCAGGGATATTCATGAAACCGTAGTGGATGTAACCGGCACGCTTTCATCATCGGCTACACAGATGGATGAAACATCGAACAACTTTTCTGACAGCGCCAGGAGCCAGGCGTCATCCGTTGAAGAGATGTCCGCGTCCATGGAAGAACTATTGTCCGGGGGAGAGAGCGTGGTTGAGGTTGTCAACAGTCAGACTTCCATGCTGGAGGCTGTTACTGCAAAACTGAAAGAAGCGGTAAATGCAACACGAAAGGCAGCCGAGGACATGGCTGACGCCTTGATCGTCAAGGATTACCTGAACAAAACAATCAATGAAACCGGTATCGGAATAAACGAGGCCGCCCTGGCAATGAAATCGGCGGTTGAACGTTTCGCGGAGATGAACCGTGTCAGCGATATCATAAATGATATTGCCGACCGGATTAATCTTCTCTCCCTCAACGCAGCAATAGAAGCCGCCAGGGCCGGCGAAGCGGGAAGAGGATTTGCCGTTGTAGCGGATGAAATAGGAAAACTGGCCGATAATACAAGCGAAAATCTCAAATCGATTGTGAGCCTCTTTAATGCCAGCAGAGATGAAATTACCAATGCGCATGTCCGCATTGACACTTTTCAGAAAACCCTGAAAAACATGCTGGAAAATATAGCCCGGTTCGGAGAATCCATAGAAGTGGTTGCCACACTAATGGGGAATACAACCGCCGTAACGCAATCCGCCGAACTGGAAATCAAAGATGTAGCCGGGAAAGCCTTTTTAGTCCAGAATTCCGTCGCCGAACAGCAAATAGCTGTTAGGGAAGTTACCGAAGCTCTCCAGGGAATAAATACGATCAGCCAGATCATCGCTTCGGGATCACAGGAGCTTGCAGCTGGAATACGCGAGATTACTAATTCAATTGCCAAACTTGGAAACATTTTAGAAGAGACTTGATCTGATATACAAGGAAAGCATTGGAATATTGCGAAATGTACAATTTTTTGTTACAATGAACTGTGCTTGCAAATACAAAAAGAATAGTTGACATTTGTTGTATCCGGCACTAATTTTTATTTTCGGAGCAATTGAATGAAAACGGACAGAATAGACCGACTGGGAAAAGACAAATATTTTCTTGCCATCAGGGATATTATCCGCCAAACCTATGGTTTCAAAGCACACATAGTACTGTTCGGCTCCCGTGCTGCTGAAAGGGAAACGGCTTATTCTGATTACGACATTGCCATCATCTCAGAACTGGATGACAGGATGAAAAAATTATTTACGGTGAAAGAGAAACTGGAGGAAAGCAATATTCCCTTTAAAGTGGATGTCCTGGATTATTACAGTACATCGAACCTCCTCAGAAAGGAAATCGACAGGGGAATAATATGGATCGACTGACAATGAGTATCGATTCCTTCGGAAGAGCTCTTCAAACTCTTGAAAATATTTCGAAAGAGAATTTTACTACTATTGTAAGAGATGCCACGATACAGCGTTTCGAATACACCTTTGAAGCGATGTGGAAAACAGTGAAAGCGTATTTGTCCGATTCGGAAGGAATTGTGTGCAATTCCCCAAAATCCTGTTTCAGGGAACTGTTGTCATCTCAACGCATTTCTGTTTCAGATACGGAGCTCCTCCTGGAGATGACCGATATGAGGAATCTTACATCACATACATACATTGAACAAATAGCCCAGGATATATATGCAAAAATTACGGCCGATTATATAACTTTAATGAGAAGAGTTTATAATGCCATGCAAAAATGAGACTGCCCCCGAATCATACATCAACGGCAGAAAATATTGATTCTGATTACTTAGACCCCTATAATTCAACTATATAGTATTGATATTTCCCTGGCGTCCGACGTTGCATTAACCAAAACCATCCCATACAATGAGGCACAGACATGAACACCTCAACACCAAAGGATTTTTCCCTGTTTGACCGGCCCCAGGTCCTGCGCTTCCTTTTTCATCCACGGGCCGACCAGGAAGCATCGATGGGACCTTTCACAAGACTGGAAATACCCGTAGATCCCGGCGTGCATATCGGCGGGAAATTCTTCGCCGTTTCACCGGATGCCCCGACGATTCTTTTTTTCCATGGCAATGGTGAGATCGTTTCCGATTATGACGACCTGGGACATGTATACCGGCAAATCGGCGTCAATTTTCTTCCCGTCGATTACCGGGGATACGGCAGGTCCACGGGATCTCCCACAGTTTCGGCGATGATGGATGACTGTCACCGAATCTTCACCTTTGTAAAGGATTACCTCCGGCAGGCATCATTCACCGGGCCTCTCATCCTCATGGGCCGTTCCCTGGGAAGCGCCTCGGCACTGGAACTGGCTTCATGCCATTCCGACGAGATAGACGCTCTGGTCATAGAAAGCGGTTTCGCCCATATCATCCCCCTGCTCATGCTCCTGGGCATCAACGCGCCGGTCCTGGGCATCGATACCGATCCCTTTGACCATACGGGGAAGATCGCCCGGTACACCGGCCCCCTGCTGGTCATTCACGCAGAAGAGGATCACATCATCCCCTTTACCGACGGCCGGGAGCTCTTTGAGGCAGCAACATCACAGTACAAGGGATTTCTTGGCATAGCCGGGGCCAACCACAACACCATCTTCGCCGTGGGACTTGACCGGTACATGCAGGCCATTGCTGAGCTCATCAGGGGACTCACCACAGCATGAAGACCGATATGATGCAGCAGGTGTCCGAAACCCTCTTCGAGATCCCCAAAAGCTTTAAGAAAGGTATGCGTGTCCCGGCCCGCATCTATGCCTCGGCAGAACTGCTGCAGTCCATGGACGACGCGGTCCTGAACCAGATCACCAATGTTGCCATGCTCCCGGGCATACTCAAATACGCCCTGTGCATGCCCGACGGCCATTCAGGATACGGGTTCCCCATAGGCGGTGTGGCCGCCATTGATCCCGGTGAGGGGATCATCACCCCTGGCGGCATCGGTTTCGACATCAACTGCGGCGTCCGTCTTGCCGCCACATCGCTTTCCCTGGAAGAAGTCCGGCCCCGCATCAAGGACCTGGTAAGCGCTCTCTTCAGACATGTCCCTTCAGGTGTGGGTGCCACGGGCATGCTGAACCTGTCACCGTCGCAATTCGACGAAGCCATGACCCAGGGCGCTTCCTGGGCGGCCAGGAACGGTTACGGCGGTAGTGAAGACCTGGAATATATCGAGGAAGGCGGCTGCATCAAGGGCGCTGATCCATCGGCAGTTTCACACAGAGCACGGGACCGGGGCAAAAACCAGGTTGGTACCCTGGGCTCGGGTAATCACTACCTGGAAATCCAGGTGGCCCGCAGCGAGAATATTTTTGATGCCGGCCTGGCCCGGCAATTCGACATAACCGGTGAAAACCGGATTTACCTCATGATTCACACCGGGAGCAGGGGTTTCGGCCACCAGGTGGCCACGGACTATCTCCAGCAGTTTCTCTCGGTTATGCAGAGCAAATATAAACTTTTCATGCCCGATCGTGAACTGGCCTGCGCTCCCTTTGATTCCATTGACGGGCGGAATTATTTCGGCGCCATGAACTGCGCCATCAACATTGCCTTCCTGAACCGTCAGCTCATCATGCACCGCGTACGGGAAGTCTTCTCAGAAATTTTCGGCCGCTCGCTTCATGACCTGGGAATCAAAACCGTTTATGACGTATGCCACAACACGGCCAAGCTGGAGCGGCATCTCATTGACGGCCGGGAACGCGAAATACTGATCCACCGCAAGGGGGCCACCAGGGCCTTTGCGCCGGACATGAAGGACCTTCCGGAAAAATATCGCCAATCCGGCCAGCCCGTTCTCATGGGGGGCAGCATGGAATCGGGTTCTTATGTCCTGGCAGGCGTCCCCCAGGGAAGTGACGCCTTCTTCACAACGGCCCACGGCAGCGGCAGGATACTGTCACGTCACCAGGCAAAAAAAATGTATAATGGCCGTGAATTGCAGAAAAAAATGGAACGGCAGGGCATTTATATACAGACCGCTTCATTCTCCGGCCTGGCCGAAGAAGCGGACGGCGCCTATAAAAACATCGACGATGTAGCGGCAGTGACGGAAAAAGCGGGACTGAGCAGGGTCGTGGCGAAGCTGCTTCCCATCGGCAACATCAAGGGATAAAAGTCTTCATGGACTACGAGGTACTCGACGACATCACCAGCGCGGACCTGGCCTTTCGTGTCCTTGCCGGAAGCCGCGATGAACTGTTCCTCAAGGGAGCCGCGGCCCTTATGGCGATCATGGTCGCTAATCACGGGGATATATCCACGACACACCACCACACTATTGAAATGACCGACACGAGCCTGGATATACTTTACTACCGGTTCCTCAACGAATTTCTTTTCCTCCGCGATGCCGAGCTACTCCTGCTTCTTCCCTGCTCTGTTTCCATAACCGGGGAAAACGGCGTACTGAACCTGACATGTGAGACCCGGGGAGAGCGGGCCGACCGAAACAAGCATTCCTTTAACACCGATATCAAGGCCGTTACAATGCACCATCTCCGGGTGGAGAAAACTTCTTCCGGCTGGAGCGCCATAGCTGTTCTCGATCTTTAAAGCAATTTTTCTGTTTTTAATAATTGACAACACTTCCACCCATAATATATACCTTGTATACTGTAAAAAATTAACGGATAGTGCGATAAACAGTACCCCCATGAAAGTAGTAGTGCGCGGCGGTTCCATCCCGGCAGGGAAAGGAGTTACTAAAAGTTATGTTGATCTACTACGGGAAAAATTTTCAGGACAGGGGATAGAAATAATTAATATTTCCAGGGAAGACGATACTTCCTTCGACGGCGACTGGACCTTTTACTCCGACATAGCATTTCATCAGCCCGATGTACTCATTCTCCATTTCGGTATTGATGATGCGTTTTTCCCGGTGTATCGCTCCGAGTTTAAAGAAAATCTTGTCCAGATTATAAGAAAGGCCCGATCCATGGGGAATATAATTATATTTTTATTGACCTCCCAGCCCTTTAAAAATCAGTATGATATGGATGCGGTGAATATATACTACCGCACCATCAGAGAAGTTTGCGGAGATCTCGATTGTATCCTGGTCCCGGTACACACATACTGGGCGGGATACATGGAGGAACACCGGCTTGAACATGGTGATCTGACTCTTTCCGATACTCGCTATCCCAATGAAAAGGGACACGGAATAATCGCAGAAATTGTGGGAAACCAGCTGAATAAAATTTCGGGTACTTTTGAATAATAATTTTTCAGGTTCCCTTATTACTAATCAAGAGAGGTACAATAGATGGGAGTTATCATAAAGGATATCAAAAAAAGCAACAATGAGATTATCCGTATTGAAGTATCGGAATTCAAGGGCCATGAACTTATCAACATTAGGATCTGGTATCCGGCCATTGATAATGCTTCGGGGGATATGCTGTATAAGCCGACACAGAAAGGGGTTACACTCAATATATCGGATTTTAATGATTTGCAGGATGGCATCGCCAGGCTGGCAAATTATATCAGGGACAAGGAATCGGGCAACAAGCCGGAACAATTTGATGAATCCGTCATAAATGATGAAACCGACGAAGAAGCAGCCGATACTAATGTCAAGCCGCAAGACTGAATAAAACAGGGGAGGGAAAATGCATAAGGGCCTATTAACACTCACACTTATTACAACGCTGATTGCCGCCATGACGGGATGCAGCACTACAACTGTTCCCAAGGACAGTGGTGATATAACCAGCAGGGAAAACCGGGCCTTCCTGGCTCCCAGTGAGAAAACCGAGGAAGCATTCCGGGTACTGCTCACATCAGACAACTATATGGTTTCACAGTTAAAGCACACTACCACGATGAACCGCACCCTGGATCCGGGCGGAGACAAGTATATGATTGATGAGGTTAAAAAGCTGGATAAAATAGACGAGGTCCGGGAAGGGGTATTTTCCGTGTGGCTCTTCCCCGATTCCGGCAGGATCATGAAAATCAGGACGCAGAAACCCACCTATCTTCTGGAAGTAGATAAACTCATCAGTGAAGATATACAGCGCTGGAACTTTGATTTTCCCGCAAAAACCATAGAGCCCACAAAGATAGACATTAAATACCGTGTCGTCCTGAGAAAAAAACTATCCGATGCAGAGATAATCAAGGAAGTGCAGGATACCATGCGGGAACAGCACTGAGAAGGCATTACTGCAGAAATTATTCTCCTTTTGCTGCACTACAATAAGCCTGGCGGGATCAAGTTTTGTTTCAGTGGATCTGGATTCCCTAGCATCCAATATCAGCAGTGCTCAGCTTAAGGAGCGTTGAAACAGCGATAATTTCAAACTCTTGATATTATTCTTTAACGGGTACTATCGATTAGTGCCGGAGTAGTTGCATCAGTTTTTCTTCTGCACCGTAATTACCGTCTTCGCCTTGCCTCCGAACATGGTATTCGACTGAATCACCAATCCCTCTTCAGGAACCGGCATTTTGCCCTTGAGAGCAATCAGGTAACTGCCATTGTCAGAACTTGCCTTTCTTCCCAACCGCTGTTCATAAAAGGCCTTTACCTTTAAAGGAGAATCATTACTTAAAAAAATATAATATTGGTAATCCCCATCCAGAGACATACCGGCTGAATTTTGCGGACTAAAGACCGAACCGGGATAAATGGGGATCCCCAAAGTCGTTGCGGTAGGAGGATTTTTCATCAAATGACGCGTTTTTTCCGCAACCGCTTCATCCATCTCACCATCCTCCTCCTCTTCCAGTGAGGCTTCGGACTTTGTCACCAGTACCTGGATCGTAATCCTGGTGGTATTGAAAACAACTTTTTTTCTCGTATTATAACCTTCATCTTCAACAGATACCGTATATTGGGCCATATCGCCATTCTTTAAAATGATATTCCATTCAAAATGTGTTGAACAGAGCCAGGCACCTTTTTTCCACTGCGGCCGTTTTGTAAAGGCGCTTTTGAGCCACATCCCGTCATGAATGAGAGTTTTTCCTTCATATTGGTTTTCAAATATATTGGATCCGTAGTATTCCATTTCATACCAGGGGGGATAAACCGTTCCTGGTTTTAGACTGTCAGGATCTTCCACCGGTACTCCCGGTTTGGCTCCCAGCTTATCAATGTAAAACTTGCATACTTCGTCAATAATTGCTTTCGCAGTATAAACCTTGACCGTTTTGGAACGGCGGGTATTCTTACTCTCTTCATCATATTCCGAATCCTGACTATTGAGTTCCTTTTCAGCGGCTGCATTGCGTACTGCGCCCGGATAGAGAGATATCTCTTTCTCATTCCGGGGTATAGCGGCTTGTATTGTAGTAGAAAAAATCAGAAAAAGCATGGCTGCAAAGTATATCCATCGTAATTTCATCTTGAACACCTGCCGCGTTATTTTTAATTGTGTGATAATATAAAATCGGGAAATGAAGCACGGCATTGTTCACCATAAGCCGTATATTGTCAGATCATTTCAACCCGGCAGTGATTGGCGAGTCCTTTTGCAGTTGTGTTAGAATCTACCGGAGCCAACGGGCCTTCTCTCCGCTGGCCAAGAAAAGGTATGTGTCAGCCTCAGGCCCGGAAAGAAACGCTTTTATATCTTTATATTTGATAAATATATCAATTGCATCGCATAAGAAAGTCAATGTATTTTTCCACTCCCACTTGAAAAAACGATCAGGTTCGTTACTGTTCCCGTTGATCAACGCTGACAAGTTTCTTGAAAAACAATATAAAAGGCGCATTTTGATACACCCTCTATTTTTCAAAAAGCTATTAGCCTTATTAAGGTTTAGATTCTTCCGATGAAGTGCCTTCATTTTTATTATTGTAAAACCTTTGTGTTGGATAAGCAAAATCTATATCATCATGCAATGAAAACTCTTGTAATATCTCCTCCCACATTTTCTGCTCGGTTCCTCTTCTTTTTCTTGGCTCACAAAGGTATCTAATTGATAATTGAACCCCGGAATCTTTAACCCTGGTGTATACAGCAGGAGAAAGATTAGAATAAAATATCATATATTTTTTTGCTGCTTTTTTTACCTTTGCCTCCGCCAAACTGCTTAAGTTTCCGGCATAATTATTTACTATCAATAAAAGGCATTCTTTTGCCTTTTTCCAATTACTTTCAAATGTAACAAGTACATTTAGTTCATTCCATATATAACCGAATCCTTTATTATAATTTGCAAGAATTTCACTAAAAACTTTTCCATTGGGGACATGAACAATTCTTCCTGTGCTCTGGTCTCCATCAACCCAGTTCCCTATTTCTAAAAGAGTATGTTGAAAAATTCGTATATCTATAACATCTCCTGAAAGCAACCCTATTTGGATTCGGTCTCCAACTTCAAATGGTTTTCTCCAAATTAAAAATACCCAACCTGCTACATTTAAAATCATTTCTTTAAGCGCGATAGCCAAACCAGCGGAGAAAAGACCAAGGAAGGTTGTAATATCTCTAAAACCTTTGAACCAAACCATACCCAGAATCAAAATTAAAATAAAAGTAGCTATATAACTGGATGTTTTTTTCAGACGGTATTCTACTTTAGAATCTTTTATTTTCTTAATTGCAATTTTTAATAATATTTTTTTTAAGACTATAAAAAATAAAATTATTATAAGTGATATAAATATTTTATACTGAATTTCAAGGCTTAATCCAATTGTTTCATTTATCAAGATGCTAATAGTTTTCATTATTTTATTTTCATCTATTTTCAGACAATATCAACTGCAAACTGGAATAACAATAGCAATTGCATGTTTTTCAATCTCGTCCTTTGGTTCTGCAATCTGACTCACTAGAGTCCTTCTTTACATATTTTTAAATATAGGAAATTCCGCCGCCGGAAACCAGTTCATGGGACACAAAATGTCTTACTTGTGCTGAGCCTGTTGAAGCATCCAAAGCTGTTCCCGGCGACAACTGAGTTAATGTATTGACAAAAGATTCCAAAAAGGTAAAGCTTTGTTAAAATTTGGTAATGCTCAAACTGATAAAATGTGAGGTCCTTGACCTGTCGAAGTATCTGCCTCATTCTTACGAGAGACATAAAGAAAAGAATCGCACCAAGAGAAACAAGAACAATCGAGATGCTTTTTTCTGTAAAAATATTCATGGCATCTCTTTGTTGAAAAATTGATTACAAAGAGATTATGTCATAGGAGCGCAAGAATCAAGAACAAAAAAAGATTGATTCTTTTACAACACTGTCGGCAAATCATTGTAATATTAATCTCACGCACAGGAAATGTATATGGACAAAGACAATCGTAAACGTGAACGAGTCGCCATAGATCAGATCATAGAGATTTCAACCAGCGATGGGCAAT
>PGXY01000004.1:379863-556027 GCA_002839375.1 Spirochaetae bacterium HGW-Spirochaetae-1
TGGCTGCTCCGCATGAGATCCTTTTTCCCGTGACACCGGGACCAGCAGTGATGGGTATTCCCCTGGGAGATGTTTCTTGGTTTTCGTGACATGGTGCTATGCTCCTTTTACATGAAAATCGTTTATTAATAAAACGAAGGAGCAGTGTGGGGATTGAATAAAATTCGTTTAAACGATAGGGGTCAGAGCATGTTTTTATAGAAAGAGGCTCTGACCCCATACAAAACCTCAAAGAGAATACGCGCGGACTCACTCAAATGAAGACTGTAAAAAATACCCCTTGACTTATACATTGCCATTTTTATAAGTATGAACAAAATCCTGTGTAGCGGGGAATGTATGAAAATTGTCATTACCGGACCAAAGGGATCGGGCAAGACAACAATAGGGAAAAGACTGGCGGAACTGCTGAATATCCCCTTTTTTGAGACAGATGGCATACTGGAGCAAATCTGGGCAGAGGAAAAAGGAGAAACGCTGACTTTTCGTGAAATATACCAGTGTGTCGGCGAAAATGAATTCCGGCATCTGGAAAAACGTGCCGTTGAGAAGGTTGCCGGTTTGGACTGGTGTATAATCTCCACGGGAGGCGGTTCGCTCTACGATGCGGGGTCACGGGCACTTTTAAGTAACAATTCCATCATGGTTCTTTTAAAAGCAGGAGATGATCTCCTCTGGGAACGCATAACACGCGATGGCATTCCTGTTTTTCTTTCGGGAGACGGGGGTTTTGAAATACTAAAGGAAAGAAATATCAGACTGTATGAGACAGTCGAACATATTAGCGATATTGTCATTGATATTGAAAAGGATACGGAAAAAGAGATTCACTGTAACCTGGCAGAGCTGATATTTTCTACCATGGTAATGGGTATGTCCTCACCCAACACCTTTGGTGAAATAGTTCGGGTAACCACGTTCGGAGAGAGCCATGGCGCTGCTGTTGGGGCGGTTCTGGATGGGGTAGCACCCGGGATTGATCTGAGCGAGGATGATATTCAGGCCGAGCTGAACCGGCGCCGGCCGGGTCAGAGCCGTGTTTCCACACCACGTGACGAGAAGGACCGCGTTCATATACTCTCGGGTATATTTGAAGGAAAGACCACGGGGACCCCCATTTGCATGCTTGTCTATAATGAGGACCAGGATTCATCGAAATATGATGCATTGCGCCATGTCTTCAGACCGGGACATGCCGATTTTTCATTCTGGAAAAAATACGGTCTTCGTGATCACCGTGGCGGCGGTCGTTCATCGGGTCGTGAGACAATAGGGCGGGTCGCGGCTGGAGCCGTGGCAAGAAAGATGCTTGGCAATGAAGGGATTGAGATTTGCGCATATGCTGAAATGATTGCCGGTATCACGGGAGAGCGTGTTGATTATTCGTTTATCGAGAAAAATTCCGTTCGGGCAGCTGACCCGGATAAAGCGGCTGAGATGGAAGAGGCCATAATGGCGGCACGGAAAAACAGGGATTCCGTGGGCGGTATTGTCCGCTGTATTATAAAGAACTGCCCTGCCGGACTGGGAGACCCGGTCTTCGGCAAGCTCGATGCCCGGCTGTCCATGGCCTTTTTTTCCATTGGCGCGGTCAAGGGTGTGGAAATCGGGGCCGGATTTTCCGCCGCGTCCATGAAGGGAAGCGAGAATAATGATCCAATGAGGGAAGGGAATTTCGAAAGCAATAATGCCGGCGGTATCCTGGGCGGTATATCAACGGGGCAGGACATTGTTGTCCGTATTGCGGTTAAGCCGACCCCTTCTATCGCAAGGGAACAGCACACCTGTGACACAGCGGATCAGGATACCGTTATTGCCATTGAGGGACGGCACGATCCTTGCATAGTGCCCAGGATTATTCCCGTGATTGAGTCCATGGCTGCACTTGTAATGCTTGATTCCCTGCGTATGCAAAGATGTCTGCGCGGTGTGCATGACTGATCATATCTCGAGAAAAACGAAAAATAATGACACTATTCAGCAATATCCCCGATAAAAGTTCCTTCAAAAATCCCGTAGTGACAATCGGAAATTTTGACGGAGTGCACGCGGGACACCGGAAAATACTGGAAGCGCTCAGAGTAAAGGCTGAGTACATGAATGGTGATCCTCTCGTGGTGACCTTTGAGGCTCACCCCAAAAAAATTCTGAATCCCGACAATGCACCGAAGATCATCACCACGACAGATGAAAAAGTACGCATTCTCACGGCCATGGGGTTTACCAATATCATCCTTCTCAATTTTACAAAGGCCATGGCAAACATGAATGCCTCGGATTTCTATAATCACCTGCTTGTGGGTAAGCTGGGTGTCAGAGAAATCGTCATAGGATATGATCACGCCTTTGGAAAGAATCGCGAAGGAAACATGGATTTTCTGCTGGAGCTGGCCCGTGAAACGGGCATTGGTGTGACCAGGGTCGATGAAGAAATAATTGACGGTAAACCCGTATCATCAACCTGGCTGAGACATGCGATCATGGCCGGCAACTTTGTCGAAGCGAACCGTCTCCTGACCCGAAATTACAGTCTCAGCGGAATGGTGGTGCAGGGCGCCGGCCGCGGAAGGATTCTCGGTTTTCCCACGGCAAATATCCGTCCCGATGATCCCGATAAAATTATTCCTGCTGACGGAGTTTATGCCGTTACTGTTTGCTTTGAAAACGGCGGAACCCGGCATGGGATGCTGAACATAGGCAATAATCCGACCTTTGAAAATATGGACCGGAGCATCGAGGTGAATATTTTCGACTTCAGCGATGATATTTATGGAAAACCGGTAACGATCGAATTTCATCGGAAACTTCGTGACGAGGTGAGATTCGGGAGCGCTGAAGAATTGATAGAGCAGATTAAAAGAGACCGCGACGATGCACGAGCGGTTCTGAAAAACATATGATGAAAAAATCAAAAATATCACACAGTCTTGACCGGCTTGTCGATCTTCGCACCAGGACCATAGACACCCCACTGTGTCCTGTTTCATTTATTGCGGACAGCAGGGCCCTGCGTGCGGTGATTCTCAATCCTGCCGGGACAGCTGCCGGCGAGAGTACGGGAACGGGAAGAAATCCCATTATTGCCAATGCGGGGAAAATTATTAATCTCTATTTCAGTAAAAGAAAAATGGGACCGGTTCTTGTCCACCTGTTTTCGGGGAAAGCTATTTTTTTTTCCGCCAGGACATTCATGTCGCCCCGTACCGATGAAAAATTACCGGCCATGGAAATTACCCTGGACCTGAGCTTTGTTTCTGAAGGCGAACGCAGTGTATATCAGCGCCTTCTTGAGGTCCCCTGCGGGTATACGGTCACGTACGGGGAACTGGCCATGGTATCGGGCTATCCCGGCGGCGCCCGGTTTGTGGGAAATGCCATGGCAAAGAATCCCTTCCCTCTCTTTATCCCCTGTCATCGAGTGATACGAGCCGGGGGGGATCCGGGTGAATTTACATCAGGGAGAGAAAGGAAATTATTTTTACTTCATATGGAAGGTGCGCTTTAATTTTCATGGCGGGGATAGAACTGCATCTTTGATTTCTGAAGCATATGGGCGAATATCCCGCATTTTGAAAAAATACTTGCTTATTTCTACTTCTTCCGGAATACTTTATTAAATAGTGCTTTTTGTTTCAGTATACGAGTAGTAGGATACATGTATACTGTTATACATGTCCGCCACAGGAGTCCCTATGAAAAGAATACTCATCATCGATGATGATGAAGATATCCGCACCATTCTGCAGGAAGTAATATCCCTTTCGGGATATGAAGCCCTGACCGCTGAGGATGGTACTGAGGGAATAGATATGCAGAGGAACAAACCCTTTGATCTTATCATAACCGATATTATCATGAGCGGCAAGGAAGGAATCGAAACTATCCTGGAGCTGAAAAAAGAATACGCTGACCTGAAGATAATAGCCATGTCCGGAGGGGGGCGCATTTCGGGAGCGGACTATCTGACCGTTGCCGGCAGAATAGGTGCTGATGGAACCATGGCGAAACCCTTCAACAACAAGGACCTCATGGCCCTCATAAAAAAAATTATAGGCGAGTAATATCCCTCTTACCGGGCATTGCCCTCCGCGTAAACCAGGGCCGAGAGCCTGTCCAGTTCCCCGATTTCATCATCTGTAAGCTGCACCGCAAGTGACAGGAGATTATCCTGAACCTGGCTGCTGTTGCGGGCGCCCACGATGGCGGCGCTTATTCCCCTGCGGGAGAGTATCCATGCCAGGGCGATATTTCCCGGCGAGGCATTCCGGCCGGCGGCCATTATTTTCATTGTTTCCAGGAGATCCGAGATGGCCGGCCAGTACCGTGCCTTGAAATGCTTGTAGAAAAATGACCGCACGTCGGTTTTCTCAAAGGCGCCCGGTTTACTGTACTTTCCCGTGAGCATCCCGGCTCCCAGAGAACCATAGGATATGATATCTGTGCCTGTATCAATACAGGTCCCTATTATTTCTTCTTCAATATCCCTTTTGAGCAGCGAATACTGGGGCTGCAGTGAAACTATGGGTGCCAGTTTCATTGCAGCCATAAGTTCTTCACGGCCGTAATTGCACAGGCCTATATGGCGGATTTTTCCCTGTTCACGGAACCTGACCATGGCAGCCAGGGTGTCTTCAAGGGGCGTAGCGGGATCGGGCCAGTGACACTGGTAGAGATCGATGTAGTCGGTCCGGAGCCGGCGGAGTGAATTGTGCAGGTCTTCTTCAAGGAATTGCGGAGAGAGGTCCTTGGGGAAGCGTTTTGACATGTTGAGGCCTCCCTTTGTGGCGATGACGATGTTTTGTCTTTTTCCTTCCAGCAGCCGTCCCAGGAGCTCTTCGGCACGGCCGACTCCATAGGCCGGGGCAGTATCGATAGTATTGATTCCCCCGTCCAGGGCGGCTTGCACCGCCTGTACCGCATCCTCTTCATTGAAGGGGCCCCAGTTCTCTCCACCCGTGGCCCATGTCCCCAGGATTATTCTGGAGACGAGGAGGTCGCTTTTCCCCAATTGCATCATATCCATAGTGCTGTTCCTTTGCGGAGTATCTTTTACGGTCGTATTATAAATACTATTTGACGCCTCGGGGGGAAAAGGTCAAGAGAATAATCCATGATATAATTGACAGCATGGTTGTATCACGATATGTTTGCATGCAGGGAAGATATACTCTATGAGAATACTGGTTACGAACGACGACGGCATTCATGCCGAGGGGATACGGGTGCTTTTTGACGTGCTGTCCCTTTCATTTGATACGTATATGATTGCTCCCGACAGCGAGAGAAGCGGCTGCTCAAATGCCTTCACCATTCACCGTGCCATGGTGCTGAAGAAGGAGGGGGATAAACAGTTTTCGCTGAACGGCTTCCCCGCCGATTGCGTCAATGTGGGACTGCATGGCGATATCATCCCTCCCGTGGACCTTATCGTCTCGGGTATAAATCACGGTCCCAATCTGGGCGATGATCTATTTTTTTCCGGCACTGTTGCGGGAGCACGGACAGCCTATATTTTTGGTAAAAACGGTATTGCTTTGTCAATGGACAGCTATCATCGTCCCTCGGAATATTTCAAGGACGCCTCGCTTTTCCTGGTGTCATTCATTCATGAATTGATCTTACAAAAAAACAGTCCCTGGTTTTTCAACATCAATTATCCCGATATTCCCATGGAGGAGGTAAGGGGTACGCAGTACACCGTTCCCTGCAAGAGACTGTATAGGGATACATACATGAAGGAACACATCAACACTCATGAAATGCAGGTCCGGCTCGAAGGCGATATAGAATCGGTGGCTCCCGAGGGCTCTGACATGGATGTGGTAAAAAAAGGTTATATTTCCATCACGCCTCTTTCCATTGACTGCACGGACCATGCCTTTTTAAGCACCGTCGCCGGCGGTGATCTGCGGAGAGAATAGGATATGCGGTAAAAGAAATGGCTGATATCGATCTGAATGGAAAAATCAGGGATTTTCTTGACTCGGCTCTGAAGAAGTTTATCGTCCGCGATTATAACGAGGCCATACGGGATCTGAAGGCTGCTGAGGTTTTGGACCGGTACAATCCCGAAATACTTTATAACCTTGCCGTTAATTATGCGCGCATGGGTTTGCATAAAACGGCCGGTGAATATTTTGAAAGAATCATAAATCTTCCCACCACCTTCGTGGATATTCTCGATGTGAAAAAGCTTTATGCCTATGCGCAGATAAAATTGAAAAATTACGAGCGAGCGCAGCAGGTTCTCGACGATGTCATAAAAATATCTCCCGGCGATACGGCAGCCCACAATATGAAGGGCTTCTGCCTGGAGAAGGAGGGCCGCTATGATGAGGCTGTTCTCGCCTACCGCGCCATTATTGAAATAGATAAAAAGAATTCTAATGCGTATAACTCCCTGGCTTGCATTTTGGCGGAAAATGGGGGAGATCTTAGTGAAGCCCTGAGGTTTGCCAGGCTGGCTTATGATGCCGACAGAAGCAGCGCGGCCTATAATGATACCATGGGATTTGTTCTCATGAAACGCGGAGAAAAAGCACAAGCAGAAAAGTTTATTCTCAAGGCGCTGCAGATACAGCCCTGGTCCGGGGAAATCAAAGAGCACCTGAATACGTTGCGTGGAAACCAGGGATGATGGTTTCTGCAGCCCCCGGGGAATTTATTCAAATTAATTTCTTGACATATCACTCCTATATGGGCTTATACTATGGAATCGTGAGTCATCTTTTTTAAGGTTGAACGGGCAGGGTACATGAAATATACGCACAGGATATCATCGGATCAAATTGAAAATATTCCCATCATTGTTATTGAAGGAGATATGACCTCTGATGCCGATGCCGATGTTAAAAAGGTGTATTCAGAATTAATGGATCAGCACAATATCGATAAAATTATCGTCAATTTTGAAAAAACCAAGTATATCAACTCCTCGGGTATTGCAACACTGATCAATATCATTCAGAATATCAATGATAAGAACGGTAAAATAGCTTTTGTGGGCATGTCGGATCACTTTAAAAAGGTGATGGATATAGTGGGTATTACCGATTTTGTACAGATATTTGAAACAAATAACAAAGCAGCTGATGTGATCAGATAAGTTTATCCTGCCATTCCGATAGACCTGTCCCTTTCCGTATATTTTGACATTACAGCATATATTCTTTCACAGATATTCTCGTAATATTTTCATGTTACCGGAGGAGTTATGGCAAAGAAAATAAATCGTACCGATGATTGTATTTTTACCATTGACGCGGGCACACAATCAATCAGGGCCGCCACCATCGACCTGAAGGGCAATATCATCGATATGGTGAAAACTTCCATTGAACCCTATTTCTCGGAGCATCCCGGCTGGGCCGAACAGGATCCTGAATATTACTGGAAAACGCTCTGCATAACCTGCAAAAAGCTCATGAAGGAGATGTCCTTCAATCAAAAGGCCGTAAAGGGCGTGACCCTCACCACGCAGAGAGCCACGTTCATCAATGTGGATAAAAACGGCAAGCCGCTCCGGCCGGCGATCGTGTGGCTCGACCAGCGGAAGGCGGAACCGGAAGCCTGGCCCCCGGTTCATCTGAAAATGGCACTGAAAGCTATCGGTATGTACGATTCAGCCATGCACACCGTCAGGGAATGTGAAATAAACTGGATTCGCCAGAACCAGCCCGAGATTTGGGATAAAACACACAAGTTCCTTATCATCTCGGGATTTTTTACCTATAAGCTCACCGGTGAGTTCAATGATTCCGTGGGGAATACCATCGGCTATTTCCCCTTTGACTACAAGACTCATACCTGGTGCAAAAAGTCCGACATGAAATGGCAGATGTTTCCCATTGAGGAATCGAAACTGCATGGGCTTGTAAAACCGGCCGACCTTCTGGGTTATATTACCGACAGGGCATCGAAGGAAACGGGTATCCCCAAGGGGCTGCCGGTCATCGCGGCGGCCGCGGACAAGTCCTGCGAGGTCCTTGGCTCGGGATGTCTTACGCCGGAGATCGGCTGTCTCAGTTATGGAACCACGGCCACGGTTGAAACGACGAACAGGGATTATGTGGAAATAGTTCCTTTCTTTCCTCCCTATCCCAGCGCGGTGCCGGGATATTATAACACGGAGGTTATGATTTACCGGGGTTACTGGATGGTGAGCTGGTTTAAGCAGGAGTTCGGTCTCAGGGAGGAGCAGCTGGCGAAAAAATTGAAGGTGGCTCCCGAAGCCCTTTTCGATGATCTCATTCGCTCCATACCTCCCGGCTCCATGGGGCTCACCCTGCAGCCCTTCTGGTCTCCCGGAGTAAAAATTCCGGGACCCGAGGCAAAGGGAGCTATTATCGGCTTCGGTGATGTGCACACCAGGGCCCATATTTACCGGGCCATTCTCGAAGGGCTTGCCTATGCCCTGAAGGAGGGCGCGCAGAGAACAGAGAAAAAGAATAAAATAAAAATAACCAAGCTGCGCGTTTCCGGCGGCGGTTCACAGAGCAGTGTGGCCATGCAACTTACGGCTGATATCTTCGATCTGCCGGCGGAACGTCCCCATACTTTTGAGACATCGGCCCTGGGAGCGGCCATCGATGCCGCCGTGGGGCTGCGCCTGCACCCCGATTTTAAAACGGCCGTAAAGGAAATGACGCGTGTACGTGATGTTTTTGAGCCGGTCCCGGCACACCGGGATATGTACCGTGACCTTTTCAACAATGTGTACATGAAGATGTATGAGAGACTCAAACCTCTCTACGACGACATCAGGGATATAACAGGATATCCGCCGAAACACTAAACCAGACTATCGTATTTTAAACGTGGCGATATTATCCTTCAGCTTCAGCGTATTGTTCTCTATTTTTTGAGAATTTTCATGCACAATGATAGCACTTTCAGACGTTTTCTGGGTGATGGTACTGATGGAATTAACGGCTTTGGTCAGTTCTTCCAGTGCTGATTTCTGCTCCAGAGAAGAAGTGTGTATCATATCGGACATTTCCCGCATGGTCTCGATATTCCCGGCGATTTCGTGATTTTCTTTGATAAGACTCCCGATGAAATCACTTGTTTTATCAATTTCGGTGCGGGTATCGCCGATTTTTGCGCGGACCGCCTTGAAAATATCCACGGTATCGGAAATGGACTGTAGTTCGACCGATATTCCCGATGTCCGTGCCGATATATCATTACGGATGCTTTTAACCAGGGCGCTGGTCTGGTCAGCCAGCTTGTTAACTTCATCGGCGACTACGGCGAATCCCCTTCCATGTTCTCCGGCGCGGGCTGCCTCGATAGCGGCATTGAGGGCCAGAAGATTTATCTGGTCTGCCACATCGCTGATATGATTAACCGTTTCTTCAATGGTCTTCATGTATTGGGCCATCCCTTCAATCGCCTTGACGGAATTATTTATTGAAGACTCTCCCTGCTCCACGCGGTTGATGGCCTCATTGATCGAGGAATGGAGTTTGTCTATGCTTTCGGAAAGTTCAGTGCTGTTGTTGTTGATGGTCAGAATGTCATTCTTTACTCTTTCAGCCTGATAGCGCTGCTCATCAATACTCTCCAGTGTCGTATCAAAGGCCGCGAACATTTCCTCGTAAGATCCCCCTGTTTCCTCTACGATGGCTGTCAGGTCACTGGACATGTCTGTTAATTTTGATGATGAATCATTGAGGTCCTTGACGGAATTCTCGATCTCATTTGAACTGGATGATATAGCATTTACCATATTTTTCAGGTTTTCTTTCATGGTATAAATGGAAATATTTATAGTGGAAAGTTCATCCATGACCGCGATTTTTTTCGCAAAAGCAGAGAGGTCTCCGTGGCCGACTTTTTCCAGGAAGTCCTGGATGTTGTTTATTTTGACATAGATTGTTTTTGACAGCACCCGCGATACCAATATCGCGGCGGAGAGACCCACGATGCCGAAAAAAATCATGCGGAGATAGATTTCTTTTGAATACCCGCCTGTGTTCTGAATAAGGGTGAGCATATAGGTCATCAGGATCAGGAAAGGAAGAAAGGCAATCGTCGTGATCGATGTTGTGAGCTTGGTAAAAAGGCTCATCTTCCATCTGAGCCTGGTCTTGAGGGGAAAGGGGAAAACACCTTCATTATAGATTTTCTGAATAAAAAGTTCCGTGAGGAGAAAGTATAAAACGGTCCCCAGGGGAGCATTGATTATGATAAGCATTATCATGTTGGTGATCTGCATACTATTGGGATTGCCAAAGATGAAAAAAGGAACACAAAACATTAAAAGACCACCAACCCAGCGGAAGAAGGCACCGAAGCTGTGGTAAAAGGGGAGAGAAAGAAAACGATGAAGGGCTTTCTGGTATTCTTCTTCGTCGGACTTTTCGTTATTTACCAGCTTTTTAAAGTAGGACCAGACGGGTGCAATTACAATCATATTGTTTATGTGCGTGGTGATGAAGGAAATCGTTGTGGCTATCGGGGCTGTTATGAACAATATCCAGAGCTGTTCCTTGGTTAGAGCCAGATTTGACCAACCATAAAAAACCATGAAAGGGACAATAAGGAAATAACTGATACCCTCTGTTTTAAGTATAAAGAAAAATTTAAAATTTCGGATAAACCTGCTGTATTGTTGTTGTCCGGAAGAATTCATCATAAACCTCTCTGAATCCGGTTTCTCTTCTCTGAGTATAATGATATATCGGATTTTATGCAACAAATAATGTTTTGTGTATTCGAAATAATATGAATATTTATAGCAATTAAAAAATTATTTCCATAATGAAAATATTACCGCAGGATGGGAAATGGAGTCTTTGACTGTTATGTAGCGCATTATAACGGCAGAATACGCTTATCGAAGCTTATTTAAATCCCGGTACAGGGGCCGGAAATTGTTGCTTGCAGAAATAAAAACCGCTGTCATGGTTGTCAGAGATATGGAAAAAGGAAGAGCCGAGTTATATACTCAGGGGGCCTGCTCAAAATGCCCCCGAAAATGCAATACCGACCGGAAGAACGGGAAATATGGATATTGCAACAGCAGTGACAGACTGAGTTTAGCCGCCATATGTCTGCACCGAGGCGAGGAACCGGTCCTCTCAGGTGACACGGGCATGTGCAATATATTTTTCACCCACTGCAATCTTCAATGTATTTACTGCCAGAACTTTCAGATCAGCCGTAACGATACGGAAGAGAAACAAATTCTATTGGAAGAGGCACTCGATGCCATCGAAGGCTTTCTTGATGCGGGGATTACCTGCGTCGGTTTTGTCGCGCCTTCACATGATATACCACAAATGAAGTCAATCATTGATGGGTTGAGATGTCGTGCAAGGCATCCCGTCTATGTCATGAATACCTCAGCTTATGACCTGAAGGAGACGATTGAATCCCTGGAAGGATTCATCGATGTGTATCTTCCCGATTTTAAATACATGGATGAGCGCCTGGCCCGCGATTATTCCGGCGCAATGGACTATCCTTCCGTGGCCCTGCGGGCCCTGCGTGAGATGTACCGCCAGAAGGGATCGAACCTGCGCATCAATGGTAAGGGCATGGTTGAATCTGGTTTCATCATCCGTCATCTCATCCTGCCGGGCCATGTGGAGAACAGCGTTGCCTGTCTGCGCGCCATCGCCGAGGAATTGTCTCCATCGGTCCATGTGTCCCTCATGTCTCAATATCATCCCGTTAAACCCGTGCACCATCATTCCATGCTGGGAAGGACTATTACCCGCGAGGAATACGATATGGTCGTGGAGGAGTTTTACCGGCTGGGCTTTCACCGGGGCTGGGTCCAGGAATTTGAGAGCCACGATGAATATCTTCCCGATTTTGACAAAGACCATCCCTTTTGAACAGGGTACCGGAGAAATTACTCTTCGTCTATTTCCCTGAAAGTATGGGAAAATATCGTCATGCGGGAAAAATAGTATTGAAAGAATATGAAAGTTTCGTGTAATAATGTGATCATTGGCAGGTAATTATATCCATGCAAATGACAACTCTGTTCTCACAGATTTTTTCCATTCCCCCAAAGTTTATGCTTTTTAAGACCGTAAAAGCAGTGGTGGGGGACTGACCCAGGAATTAGATTAAAAGAAAAACAGGTCTCGGGAGGGAATCATGGGTAAAGATCGGATAACACGAAGAGGTTTTTTAAAAATCAGTGCAGTAACAGCGACTGCGGCAGCAGCTGCAGGTGCCGGGATCTGGGCGTGCGGCAGTACAGTGGGTGATTCAGAGCATGGCGCGGGATTTGATGCAGTCCAATTTACCGGCGGTGAGAGGGTTATACCGGAGAAGGTCATCGGGAAATTGCCCGATTACGCCGGCAAGCAGCCGAATATCATTACCATACTCTGCGACGATCTGGGCTGGGGTGATATCGGCTGTAACGGAAGTAGGGCCATCACGACGCCGAATGTTGATGCTCTCGCACGCCAGGGAGTTCGTTTTACGAATTTTTATTCCTCGTGCTCCGTATGTACTCCTTCGCGATACGGTCTGTTGACCGGACGGTATCCGGTTCGCTCCGGTCTCACTTTTGTGCTTCCCGCCTCGAACGAATCGGCAATGCGTTTCATGATACGGAGGCTTGGTAGATGGTTCGGCAGCCTGGGCGCTGTGGACGTGCAGGATGACTGCTGGTCCGATGGTCTGCCCGATGATGAGTTAACCCTGGCAGGAGCGTTAAAGGTAGCGGGCTACCGAACCGGCATGGTGGGGAAATGGCACCTGGGCGATTTCAGCGCAAATTCGCGATACAACCCCCGCCGGCACGGCTTTGACAGCTTCTTCGGCGTGCCGCACAGCAACGACATGTGGCCCTGTGCCCTGTACCGCGATGAGAAAATGCTGGAACCGGACATCAAGCGTGATCAGGCCAGGCTCACGGGCATGTATACAAAAGAAGCGATGGACTTTATCGATAAGTCGAAGGATGGTTCCTTTTTCCTCTATCTGGCCCACACCTTTCCGCACCAGCCCCTGTATGCGTCGGAAAAGTTTAAGGATAAATCAAAAGTGGGAATATTCGGCGATGCCGTCGAGGAGATCGACTGGAGTGTGGGCGAGATCATGAAGTGCCTGGAGCGGAACGGCATTGCGGACAACACCATTGTCATATTTACCAGCGATAATGGTCCCTGGTATAACGGGAGCCCCGGCGGTTTCCGTGGACGGAAAGGGCAGAGCTATGAAGGAGGGTACCGTGTGCCCTTCATTGTGAAGTGGCCCGGCCGGTCCCGGGCCGGAACGGTCTGTTCTGAACCGGCCATGAATATCGATTTATTCCCGACCCTGATGGCGGCGGCCGGGCTTGCCGCTCCTTCGGACCGGATCATCGATGGGGAAAATATCGAGGGACTTATGACGGGCAGGAAGGCAAAGTCGCCGCATGATACCCTGTACTTCTATCACTACGAGGAGCTGGAAGGAATACGGCAGGGTGATTGGAAGTATTTCCGCAGCATCAACCACTACACATGGCCGCAGCCCGTTGACAAGAAATCCACCTTCATGGGGAAGGTCGCCAAGGGTAATTTCGGCGACTGGCCGAACCTGTATCGGCTCGACGTTGACGAAGGGGAATGCTATAATCAGGCCGAGCGCTATCCTGAAGTGTGTCGGCAAATGGAAATGGTAATTGAAAAATGGGAGCAGGGGATAGCGAAGAACCCGCGTGGATGGCTGAAGAAATAGTCTGAAATATTACAGTGCTGGTAAAAATGTATAGGTCCTGTCTATGCTACGGCAGGTATTAATAAATGGGTGCTGTAGCAGTTTTAATATATGTATGTATATCTGGCACGCGACTATTCCGGTGAATGAAAATTTAAAAAAGCCTTGCAATCCCGGCATGTTCTGTAAATAAAGAATCGTCATGGTTTCCTGAAACAGGATCAGAGAAGAGATGTTCAGATTCAGTGGGTCGGGTTTTCGTGATGGCTGTTCCTGAATATTACTATCTCAAAGGAGAATTGTTTTGGAAATTTTTCGAGGAAATAATTGTTAAGCATGAAAAATCTCTTTTCCCAAATATATACAACATCTTCAGTAAAACTTTTAAAACTTATAGACAAAGCCAAGATGACTGAACATTCATTTATGGTTATTATGGCTTTGATCATCGGCACGATTGCCGGCTTTGGCGCGGTTCTAATCAGAATAATGATTAAAACAATTTCTGATTTATCCTTCCCGGGCAACGCTTCTCTTTTATCAAATATAATTTCAGCGCCATGGTATTTAAAGATACTTGTACCCGGCATTGGAGGCCTGATTGTAGGACCACTTATTTTCTTTTTTGCAAGGGAAGCAAAAGGTCATGGTGTTCCTGAGGTCATGCAGGCAATATTATTAAAAGGTGGTGTTATAAGGCCGAGGGTTGCGATAATTAAAGCTATTGCGTCATCGATAACGATTGGTACGGGCGGTTCTGTCGGAAGAGAGGGCCCTATCGTACAGATTGGTGCCAGTATTGGATCATCAATAGGACAATTTTTTAAAGTATCAAGAAATCGAATGAATACCTTTGTAGGATGCGGAGCCGCGGCCGGGATTGCAGCAGCATTCAATGCTCCGGTAGCAGGAGCTCTCTTTGCTGTAGAAATAATACTTCAGGATTTCACGTTTACGCAATTTTCTCCCATAGTTATTTCCTCTGTAATGGCGACAATAGTATCTCATAAGTTTGAAGGTGATTTTGCCGCCTTTAAAATCATGCCGCAAAGCTATCAGCTTGCCCACCCGTATGAGATTATCTTTTATTTTATATTAGCAATATTTACAGCTATGGTTGGTGCACTATTTATTAAGGTTCTTTATGCTTCAGAAGATTTTTTTGACTTAACATTTAAATTTCCGGAATATCTTAAGCCTGCAGTAGGAGGCTTAATCATAGGATCCGTAGCAGTCTTTTTCCCTGAAATAATGGGTTCCGGATATGAAACAATAACCGGCGCGCTGCATGGTGAAATTATCTGGTATATGGCCGTCATGATGATTTTTGTGAAAATATTTGTTACGTCAATGTCTCTTGGATCGGGCGGTTCGGGAGGTATTTTTGCTCCGTCATTATTTCTCGGGGCAATGACCGGTGCTGCATTTGGAACAATTGTTCATAGTTATTTTCCTGCAATAACATCGGGATCCGGTACCTATGCAGTGGTAGCAATGGGAGGACTTGTTGCTGCAACAACCTATGCCCCGATAACAGCAATTATTGTCGTCTTTGAATTAACAAAGGATAATAATATCATCCTTCCTTTGATGATCACCTGTATAATCAGCACTTTAATTGCCACAAAATTTTCCAGGGAATCGATCTACACGCTTAAGCTGGTAAACCGGAATATTCATATTAAAGACGGAGCAGAAATTAATATAATGAAATCAATTTTTGTTAAGGATGTTTATACGAAGGATATTGAAAGTATATACTCAAATATTAAATTTGATGAAGTTGTTAATAAGATTCTTATAGGACGAGATCCCTATTTCCCGGTTATAGATTCACAGAAAAGGTTTAAAGGAATAATATCCATTTATGATATTAAAGAATATTTATATGAAAAAGATATTTTGCGCGATCTTTTAATCGCCGATGATATTTCAAATAAAACTGTTGAAGCACTCACTCTTGATGATACCTGTCAGGAAGCTATTGACAGATTAAGTGAAAGCAATCTTCAGGGGATACCGGTTGTTGATAAGAAAAAAGGGGATAAACTTCTTGGCATGATATGGCGTAAAGATATTCTTGATGCATATAATAAAGAAATTGAAAGAAGAGATATCACTTCCTCTTATGCAAGCAAAATAACAATGAAGAATATAGATTCGGATGTGCATTTTTTTGAAGGATACGCAATGACAGAAATATCCATCCCTGAAAAGTTCATTGGCAAATCAATTAAAGAATTAAATATTCGGGCAAAATACGGAATAGACATTCTCCTTATAAGAAGTAATAGTGAAAATAAATCGATTATAAAAGCAATGCCAAAACCCGAATATATTTTCTCCTATAATGATTCAATTGTAATTTCAGGTGAAATAGGAAAAATAAGTTCACTAAAAAATCTGTAGAATTAACTACAAAGTAAAATTTTAAAAATTCTTGCCCTCACGAATCATCGGACCTAAAACCCTGCGCGACTGGATCCAGATCTAATTCATTAAATAGAGACATAAAAACCTATGTTTTCTATTCCTGATCCGGCAGGTGCTATTAATTGCTTGTCATACCAATGAACAGTAGGTATTTTTAATGAAGCGTCTGACATTATCCTCTGAGCAAGAGGATGATACGTTATGTGAAAAAGCCAATAATTATGTCATGAAAAAAAACAGAAACATTATACTATTGATTCCGGCGACCGTGATATTCATTTCCTTCATTATGATGGTAAATGATACCATGATTTCGATAAGGCTGAATGAACTTACAATGCTTCTTCAGGATATTGACCGCAGTGAGGGCCGTATTGACAATATTGGACTGGTGACCACCTATGAAACACATAAGAAATTATTTGAGAACAGGATGACCCAGGACAAAGCCGATGCCATTGAGTATAAAATTAATTCTCTGGCGAATCTCAAAACAGAAAATAACAATCAATTCGCCTCAATGTTCAGTTTGTTTTCTTTACCGGCGATCAGGGTGATCAACTTTAACAGGCTCATGCTCGGTAAAATTCCGCTCACCTATCACCACGAAAATGATCCGGTTTCTATCAACGTGGACCTGGCATATTATTATGAACGGAACTTTCATTATAAACGCGCTATAGAACTTTACGATAAAAGCCTTGCTGAAACAAATCTGCCTGACAGCATAAGGGCCGGGATTTTACTTCATCAGGGATACTGTTACGCACTTTCCCAGCTTGACGGAAAAGCGCGAAAAAACTATTTGATTATTATTGAAAAATACGGCAGGGAGAACAGCGCGATTACCGCTACGGTCCTGCTGCGGTATCTTGAAGGTTTCAGTCTCGCGCGGCAGCGGGTATTGAGCGGTAAGGATGACTCGCTGTCACAAAGTCAGCAGCTGGTCAACCTGCTGGATTACAAACGGGCCCTTGCGATTCTTGATGCAGTGGAACACGAGGCAAAACCTGAAGATATTTCCCGTATTACCTATTTCAAGGCCCGGTGTTTCGCCGGTATGGGGGAAACGAAACGGGCCGTGGATAATTATTTGAAGGTTGTCACGTCAGATCCTTCATCACAGTATGCCCGTTGTTCCAACCGGAAGCTGTTTATACTAGGATCGCGGAGCGGAGAAAAGGAACTTGTGGAAATTTCAATGCAATTAAACACAAAATTAAATGATCCTGAGTTGAGCAGGATGATCAAGGAAAATGATGTAAATACTGACAATGGCATTGAAAAACAAAACACGATTAAAATAGATCTTTCTGCTGACACGCGGGAAAAAATCGAGAAAATAGTATCACAAAAAAAAGAACCGGAAATGAAAGCGGACAGGTACCTGGTTATCCATACCAGCGACGGGAACACCTTCAAAGGGACAATCATCGAAGAAACCGCGGATCATATTGCACTTAAGACCTCAATCGGCAGTATTAATGTTAAAAAAGACAGAATCATAAAAATTACCGATAAATGATGATGAGAAAAATCCGGCCTCTGTTTTTTGCGTCTGTTATGTTATTGCTACCTTGTATCGGCATGGCTGATGTGGTTGTCACCAAAGACGATATGATCCTCAATGGCAAAATAATAGAAGAGGTTAAAAACAAGCACGTGAAGTTCGCCAACTATCATGGTACGTTTACCATATACTATGCGCAGATCAAAGAAATCCATCGGACGGAAAAGTATGAGGATGATGTCCTGCTTTTCAAAAAAATGGGGATAAGCATTGATGAATCAGTGGTGAAAACGAACTACCAGGCAGGTATTGAAAAACTCGAAGCGGGAAAAACCGGCGGCAAAAAACCGGCAGACGATTCCATGCAATACTTATTGTTCGGGTCACCTTTTATTATTTTTAATACAGGGGAAATACAATCTGTTTTGCCCTGCAGCTTTGGAATGTCCGTTTCAGGCGAAATCCGGTTTCAGACCGGTTATACATTTTTACCCGATGGTATGAACTTAGATGTTCAATATTTTCACGCAGAAAGAGATATAAGAAAAATCTCAGCTTTCCGTTCCGGTCTCGGCGCCGTATGGATAATTCCCGTGAGCATCCGCGGTTATTCATTACATCTGGCCATGTCTCCCGCCCTGGGAATCGGTTATTACGCGGTGCAGGGTAGATACCGCGAAACTGAAGGTGCCAAGTTTCATTCATCCTTTACAGCCGGGCCGGAATTTCTCATCTCTTCCTGGGTGATCTCCCCGCGCTTGAGGTTCGATTATATTTATGACAATACGGCGCCCCTATTCGGGGTTGGATTTTCCATGGGAGCGGGATATCTTTTTTAAATTAAAGCCAGGCATGAAATGATAATACAGAAAGGAGTAAAAAAATATTTCATGACGATAAGTTTCTTGAAATCAAACAACGTGGTGAAATGTCTTTTCCTTTCCATGAGTATAGTTATCTCTGGAGCACTGTACACGGCATGCAGTGCCGGATTTGAAGTGCTGTTTGATAAGGATGTCCCGGATGCTCGCTTCAGGATTTACTGGTCGGAAAGCACGGGAAGCATAAAAAGGGCCAGTACCGACGGGAGCCTTCAAGAGGAAATACTCACTGCCACGGGAACACCACTGGACATTGAACTCTATATGCCGGGGCAAAAGATTTACTGGACCGAGGACACGGGGACGCAGTATATTATTAATAGAGCAAATCTTGATGGAACTGGCGATGAAACATTTATTGGTGATATATATTATGTTGCGGCCTATCATGGCCCTTCAGCCATTGCCATTGACCCGGGCAATGCCGTCATGTACTGGAATACATTCCAATATGCCTCAAGTCATAATGATGTATGGCGCTCACCCCTTTCTTCGCCGGCGCCGGTAAAATGGATCAGCAATCTTATCTATGACTATACTTATTGCATCGCGCTTGATACAGTTAACGGCAATATATTGGTCACGGCCAATACTTCCTGGGACACAAATGGGACACTTGGGAGCGGACTGGTCGGAGCGATGCTCACAGGCACCATGGCTGCGGCAGGCACGGGGACAGAGCAATTTTCAGCGTCAGGAGACGGGACAGTCACCCCTTTTGTGCCCCTGAAGGGCATCGCTATAGACGGTTCCGGCGGGTATGTGTATTATGTCAAATCTGAGTCAAATGGTACAGTTATCAGCTCTATTATAAAAAGAACTGACCTCGCTTTCGGGAGCTCCACGGACTGGATTACGGCCGGCGGATTCGTTAAAGACCAGCTCGCCCTGGACCTTCAAGAGGGGAAGATTTACTGGACATCGAAAGCTGATAATAGGATATATCGTGCGAATATCGACGCGCCTGAATCAGGGGTTGAACTTTTTATTCAGTTAACAGCCGCTCCCATGGGAATTGCCATATCCCCATAAAAACTTTTCCGGCATTCATGCGAACAGTATCCTTGGTTTTTGAACGGGCCGAAAAATTTTGCCGTCGTTATTACAATGAATATTTTTCAAGAAGATCTTGAAGCGGCAGGGGCCGTGAAAAGTAATATCCCTGGTAAAGCGCGCATCCATGCTTTCGGAAAAAATCAACCTGCTCCGGCTGCTCAAATCCTTCGGCAAGTACCGTCAGGTTTAAGGATTTTCCCAGATCAATAATATATTTTGCCAGCATTTCCTTTTTCTTGTCTCCCGGTACGGGACGGACAAAATCCATATCGATTTTAAGAATATCCACGGGGAGTTCAGCCAGATAGCTGAGAGAGGAAAAACCTTTGCCAAAATCATCAATGGCAATAATAAATCCCTTGTTCTTCAGCCTGGCCAGGCTTTCCCGCGCCATAAGTATATTATCCATGAGAGTGGTTTCGGTAATCTCAAGAATCAACCGTCCCGATTCAATTGAATGCTGTTTTGCGAATGAGGCAAGAAAATCGCCGTATGCGGGATCGGTGAGCTGTGCGGCGGACATGTTTATACTGATACCCAGCCTGTTTTTTATTTTCATCTCCATATCGTAAAAGGCCTTTCGGACGACCAGGTTGTCAAGGTCCTTCATGAGGCCCGCTTTTTCGATTAAAGGAATAAAATTCCCAGGGCCGCCTATTTCGGGATTATTATTGGTGCACCGCAGCAGGGCCTCGGCGCAAACTATCTTGCCTTCCGTGTCGACGATGGGCTGATAATGTAAGACAAATTCTTCATTGACGATGCAGTTTCTGAGAAGATTGACCGTATTTATATTTCTCGCCGAGCCTTCCAGCAATGCTTTGTCGAAAAAGATATAGGTATTCTTTTTTTTCTTTGCACTGTGTATTGTGCTGTATGCATTGTTCATAATGATATCGGGATTCCCGCCGTCGCGGGGGACGAGGAGTATGGCAATACTGACTGTCATGAGATATGACTCCTTTTCCAGGAAGAAGGGGTTTCTCAGGCTTGATATTATTTTTGCAGCGAAATCGCCGGCTTCTTCATTGGTGGCAGCCCCTTTCATTAAAAACGCGAATTCATCACCGCCGATACGGTACAGGGTGCCGGCATGGGCAAAATTTTCAGCCAGTCTGCGTGAGAGCAATCTGAGGAGTTCATTCCCCACGGATTCACCATAGGACTCATTGATATTCTGGAAATCGTCAATGTCTAAAAAAAACAGAGACATGTTTATGTCATTATGGAAAGACGTATTCAGTTCGTTCAGTAAATCATTTTTAAAACAATGCCTGTTGGGCAGTCCCAGAGCCGGATCCTGATACAGGCTTTTATTTATGGTATTTTGAATGTCGATGAGTTTCATTCCGGAAATAACCGAGATATCGGTTATCGAGAAAGACATAAATACTATGAAAATAACAATGCCAAGCGAAAAATGCGGGAAGCCGGCGTAAGGAGACCCGTCTCCCTGGCTGGTGAAGACAATGATATAAATATAATAAAAGACGATATAACTGCTTATAACAAGGCCGGTGAATATGTTTTTTATGGGAAAGCTGCTTTTGTTTTCCATTTCCGATATCAGCATGAGAATAATGGTATATATCAAATAGACCGCAAAGAGAATGTTTCTTATACTGTATAATAACCCGGGACTCAGCACGCGTGCGGTTCCACCATTGACTGCCATGTTAATGGCATCATGTATAAAAATCAGTTCATAAATAATGGCGGCGGCTATCAGGCCCGAAGCCATAAGCCCGCCCAGGAAAAAGCCGAGGTTGATTTTTTTAAGGGGTCCTTTCAATACATACAGGCGCCCGAGATAATAAGGGGCCATGAATAAAAATAAGAGCGGAATTAGTTCTTTTAGTAAGACTAAAAACCTGGCAGTATCTTCATGAGGCATGGTAATGGTGAAAAAGTCGGTGAAAACATCGCTCAGAAGATAGAGGGAAGCCAGGCTGGTTATTATCAATGACGCCCGGGTATCCTTCCGCGGCACTTTTAAATATATATAAAGATAATTAATCAGAGCAAAAAGAATCAGACCCGAGAATGCAATTTTAAGGTTATAATATAGTAAAATAGGTTCCATGGTTTTTGTTTACCTGTTAATTATTGTGTTAAAGGGTGAAAAAGTCATTGAAAATACGGTAACCTCTGGTAACATTATCAAATCTTTCAGGTAATGTCAAATACGATGAAAATAAAATTCACCAGATCCATTGGTTTTAAAATACTATTTTTCTACATGATGCTCGCACTAATTAATGTCTCCTTTATAATTTTTATTTTATTTGAAAATCAGGTAGACCTTATCAGTAAGAATTCCAAGCTGGAAGTTGAACAGCAATTTTCAAATTTGATCGATGTTATAAAAAGATCTTCGGATGAGATACTGAAGGGAACCTTGTTTGTGCACGACAATAAACAGGAACATGTTCATCAATTTATAGAATTGATTAAGCCGTTTGCCACGAATTTTTTCATCATAACGGATAAAAACGAGGTCATCTATAAATCAGACGCGAAACTGGATACTCCGGCGACAATGGTTAAGGACGCTCTCAGGTCGATTACCGTAAAAAATTTTTCGGGTAAAGAATACTATCTCCGGATAGATGATAAGAAAAAAATTATGTACTGCTATATTCCCTTCAGTGATATTCACTCGGGAAACACGATACTGCTTGTGGTCAAAGATATGAGCGGGATTAATGAGTCGATGCGGAATCTTTATAAGCAGGCTATCTTTGTTATTATTGTCATGCTTTTCTTTCATGCAGTATTTGCCCTCACGCTTTTTAAATATATAATACGTCCTTTAAAACAGCTCAACCAGGGTGCGAAACAAATATCGGAAGGGAATCTTGAAACCCGTATTTCATTGACCGGGTCACAGGATGAATTCGAGTCTCTCGCCGAATCTTTCAATACCATGGCCGGATCAATACATAAAAACATGAAAAAATTAACGGGAGAAATCGAATCTTCGCGTGAAACAATAAAGAGAACCGATAATTTGACGGTGAAAGACGGCCTTACCGGTCTTTTCAGTCGGGCATATATAATCGAGCGTATCCAGGAAGAAATAAAAAAATCTATTAAGAGCAATAATGCTGTTGCGATAATTATGATTGATATTGATAATTTTAAGACTATCAATACTCTTTATGGGTCAAGTTCGGGAAACATAATATTGTTTGAAACTTCCAAAATCATTACCAGGAATAGTACTGAAAATGATATAGTGTCGCGTTTTGCTGACGACAGTTTTATTGTCTTATCAACCAGTTCTTCAATTGAATATGCTGCAAGCCTGTCAGAAAAGATACGGGCAGAAATTGAGAATAATTCAGTGGTAACCCCTGACGGGGTTTTTACAGTAACCGCGAGCATTGGCGTATCGCTTAGAGAATCTCAATCCCTGAGAGATATTGAAGCTGACCATGAACTGTTAGTATCAGCTGAGAACGCCCTGTCGCAGGCAAAAAAAACCGGAAAAAACAGAGTGGAGATCATCGCCTGAAAACCAATAGAAAACAGGAAACGTCATTCGGTGCACATAGAGAACAGGAGCGGGAAGCACGGCGCGATATCATTGTAGCGGCTGCGGAGCGGGTGTTCGCGCTTAAGCCCTTTGACCAGGTGAGCATTCGCGATATTGCCCGAGAGGCGGGAATATCCCACGCGCTGATTTATCGCTATTTTCCGGACCAGCAGTCTCTATTTGTCGAAGCGTTCCTTCGGGGAGCCGGAGAACTCATGGATCTTATCGCCGCTGTGGAGAAAGAAGGAATAGAGTCCATGGCGGAAACATACCTGCGCTTCCTCATCGATAACGATCAATATTTCCGCATGATGACCCATTTCATGCTGGATGGCTCTCTGAGCAGTGAGTTGACGGAGCGTCTCAACGCCATGGAGCGCATGCTCCTGGACCGCCTTGACTGCTTCTTCCCGGAGACAGGCCCTGAAGGCGGCTCGCGGAAACTCTCCCACGCTTTTTTTGCTGCGATGAACGGTGTACTCATCTCCTTCAGAAATTATCCGGGAAGAAACAGGAGCGAGGTCACCGACCATATGCTTCAACTGGGCCGCATTATTGCCGCAAAATTCAAGCAGTAACGAAACCCGTGGATTGACTACCGTTCACTTTCCTCAACTTCAGCGAGCGCCAGATCCTGGTATGAATGAAAAAGGTTCGTGCTGAATCGGTCCCATCGACGGCAGATATCAATCGTTTTTTCATCATCGCCAAAAAGATGAGGGTGGGCCGTCAGCTCCTTGATCTCGGCTGCATATTCCCGGATAAGGGAAGGGTCGGCGCCTTGAAGAACCGATGTGATAAAATCCTCGGGTTTATACCAGCCGGTCGCTTTATTAACATCGTTATGTATCTGGGTTATGAGCACATTTCGGGGCCCTTCCCAGAGCTCGTTGATGGCAGCGTCCCGGTAGAAGCGCGGCAGGGATGAGAAATCCTCCATGACACCGTGTCCGCCGAAAATAGACATTGCCCTGCGCGTCAGGTCGGTAGAATCGGCCGCCGCAGTTATTTTCTGGAGCATTATGAGCTCTCGCACGTTGAAGCGTTTCTGCCGCATTGCCGGCGACTCGTCCGAGGCAAGGCCCCCTTTGAGGCCTCCCTCCAGGCCAAGAAACTCACTGTAAAGTTTAAAGGAGCCCGCCGTGGTCCTCCGGGAAATTGTGTCCATTTCACGCAGCTGCAGCTTCACCAGGGGGAAGGCGCCGATCCGCATGGTGAAGGCATCGCGGAACTCGCTGTATTTTTTTGCCTCACGATAATTGCGGGCCATGCCGGCACCCGAGGCGAGGCCCACGGTAAGGCGGGAATAGGTAAGAACAATACCAACGACGTTTGCCAGGCCTTTATCCAGGGGCCCAACGGGATAGGCGACGGCGCCGTTGAAGGTGAGCTCAGCCGTGGTCAGTTCGCAGGTTCCCATTTTCCACTTGATCCGGTCGATGGTGTACCCGTTGCGTATTTCCTTCTCCCTGTTTCCCGGAAGCCATGAAGGCACCACGAAGAGGGCGATCTTTTCAGAGCCATGCGGTTTTGCCGTCACTACGGCGTAATCGGCGTGTGTGGCTGAACAGAAAAATTTAGTCCCGTACAGGCGCCAGGACCCCTTCTCCTGCACCGCTTCGAGAATATTGGCCCCTACATCGGAACCACCCTGTATTTCCGAGAGGTACTGGGCACCAATAGCCACATGGCCGTCGATCCCCTCTTTGCAGTGCAAGAGGATGCGTTTCGTTTCCGGTGTATCAGCGTATTTCTCCAGAAGTTTCACGAGCCCCTCGGTGCAGGTCAGGGGACAGGCGATCCCGGCCTCGCTGTTCTGGTAGATGATGTACATGCCGATGAGCTTCTCCCATGGTGTAATAGAATCGGAAAACAGGCGTTCGCCGAACACTTCACGTTCCATGACTTCAATCTCGTGAGGTCGCACGATCCGGTCGATCCGGTTATGATGGCCATCGTAGTGCAGCATGAAGGGCCACTTCTCGGGCCGGGATATGGCATCGGCCATGTCGCGCCAGCGGAAGGATGCCTTTCTCGATATTACGCGCGCCCGGGTGTCGACCTTTTCACTGTCGGGGCCGCAGAAGTGTTTTACTACTTTGTGTATGAAGGGATCGTCGGCATAGTAATCGACATTTTTGCGCCATTCGAGATATTCGCTGAAGCTGTAAGGGTTGTTGCGATTTGGCTGTGACATGGGGGCCTCCAGGGATGTTATGGAGATAAAAAGTAACCATTGGTAAATATAGTAACCAGTGGTAACATAATGTCAAGCTTTTTCCGCTCAGGGTATACGATATTCATTTTGCATGGGATTTTTAAATATATCATTAAACTTAAAAATACCTTGCCAGCCGGGGACGTTCTGCCAATAATCAGAAATTATGGTTACCTGAGACCAGTTCGGGTGGCGGCGCTATATTCATATCCAGGGAGGATCAATAATGAAAAGGCAGATTTATTTGAAATTATTTATGCTTACAGTTCTGACAATCTTTTTAATCGGCTGTTCCGGCAGAGATTTAACAGTCTCAGTTGAGGGAATGAATACCATTCAATTGCCTCCACCTGAAACAAAAGGCGGCAAACCGCTTATGGAAGCCCTGAAAGACAGAAAGTCTTCAAGGAATTTCAGCGAAAAGAAACTTCCCGACCAGGTCCTCTCAAACCTCCTCTGGGCCGCGTTCGGCCTGAACAGGCCTTCTAAAAATTTGCGTACGGCACCCTCGGCAGTCAATTGGCAGGAAACAGATATCTATGTCGCTCTTGAGGAAGGTATATATATTTATCAATATAAAGAACATGCCTTACGCCCCGTGGCGAAAGGAGACTTCAGGGGCATAACAGGGAGCATGCTGCAGCCTTTTGTAAAGAAAGCGCCGGTAAACCTGGTATATGTCGCTGACTATACAAAAATTGGAGTTACCGGTTTTGCCGTGAGTGATGAGGAAAAGGCCATGTACACATCGGCACATTCAGGCTTTATCGGTCAGAATGTGTATCTCTACTGCGCTTCGGAAGGGTTATCAACAGTTATTCGGGGCATGGTAGACAGGGAGAGTCTCAAAAAGGTTTTATCGCTGACGGATAAACAGAAAATCATACTCGCCCAGACGGTCGGCTATCCCGCGGATAAAAATTTGCAGAATGAGGCGCTTGACCTCTCAGGTGTCAAAGACGGCGCATACGACGGGAGTTATAAAACCGATACGTTCACCTATGAGGTGAGAGTTTTTGTAAAGGCAAATAAAATTGAAAAGATCGAGGTGCTGAGTTTTCAGAAAAATAAGTATGATACAGCCGTCAAAGAAATCGCCGACCGTGTTACTAAAACCGGGTCTCTTGAAGTTGATACAGTGACCGGCGCGACACAATCAAGCGAGGCGGTTATTAATGCTATCCGTGATTCCCTCAGAAAGGCAGGAAAGAATAAAAACTGATGATGCCACACACCAGCTCCTTCGGACATAAAAAAGGGGTACCCGGTACGGGCACCCCTTGTATAATCATTATGCACGATAAAATTAAATATCGAACTGATAGGTTACGGACAGGTTATAGTTGCCGACACCGGCAGCTCTCCATGAACCGGAGGCAGACTCATCCTCAACCGAAGCCACGACGTCCATTCGATAGAGGAACATCACGAGAAGTCCCATATCCTCCAGGGCAACGCCGAGACCGGCTTCAAAACCGATACCGAAACTTTTAAAATCGAGTGAAGTATCGTGACCATTTATCTTTTTTATCGGTGCTGAATCAAGTATCAAACCGAACTGTAGTGCAAGGGCGGCGCTGCCGAAGGAGAAGGTGCTGAGGTCACGGATACCTGCACTCCAGCCGGTACCTACTTCATCATAATTGAATGATGACTCAATCTTTGCACCCCAATACCGGAAACCGCCATAGAGAAGGGTATATCCCATATCGCCGGGCTCACGCGCCAGTATGAGGCCCAGGGAGAGGTCCAGGACATTGTAATTGAACTTATCAATTCCCGAAGGATTGCCGTCTTTATCTTCAAGGTCTTGGGCGCCAGCATACTGCCAGGAACCCAGCAGTGCAAGATATTTCCAGGTTAACATGCCGCCGAGATGAACGCCCATACCGTTCCCTGAATAGAAGTCACTTGTTTCAGCATTATCCCCCACTCCAATACCGTATATGGCGGAGCCATAGCCGATACCGCCATTGGCATAGATTGCAATGTCGGTGCTGTTTGCTCCGCCGCCGCTATCGTCCATCATATCCTGGGCGCTGGCGGTGAAAACAAATCCTGTTGCGAAAATTAATGCCAGTAAAATCTTTTTCATATACTGCTCCTTATTCCATTAATTAAAACGCTATATTAATGTGATTTTATGGTAAAATAGCAAGAATAATTTTAAATATATGTATTTTTCAGGTGAAGTAGTCAGGGGTGTGTATATGTTAAACTTAAACAACCACGACAGGCTGAAATGACTCACAAGATGAATGCATCAATTCGTCACTGATATATGCCGATATACATTATAGTGTTGCTTTGTTGTACTATAAGTGCTCCTTTAACAGGTTGTGATATATGACGGCCATGAAGATCAGGAATATCATCGAAAAGAAGCGTATAACAGATGCGAATCTATATGAGCTTATAAGGCCCGGCGACAGGATATTTTTCTCCAGCGGCCCCGTGACTCCCGTTACGACCCTGCGGGGTATAATGAATACCCTGCACGGCAACCTCAAGGATCTTGAATTCATTATGACGGCACCCATACAGGCGTTTTTCCAGGACCAGGACTGTAACCTGGGCAAATATCGACTGAAGACATTTATCGTTGGAGAAAATATAGCAAAAAAATATGCTACAAGTTTCATTGATTTCATTCCTACAACTATCGCCGAGCTCCCTTATCTTTTTGTATCGGGAGCGGTGGAAACCGATGTGGCTATTGTCCAGGTGTCCACTCCCGACAGGGCGGGGAACGTATCGCTGGGCCCGGTTCATGATATAACGCGGCTTGTCGTTGACAACACTCCCCTGGTCATCGCTGAAATAAACCCCCATGTTCCCCGGACTCACGGTGAGACCTCCATTCCTTTGAATGCCTTTGATTATATTATCGAGCGTAATACTCCCCTTCTGTCAGATGCCGGCAGGGAAATGGACAAAACGGAGATGGAGATCGGGAGACATGTTTCCTATCTCATCGAGAACGGTGCAACGCTATCAATGGGACTGGGAAGTGTATTTAATGCCATTGCAGCATCTTTAAGAGACAAACAGGATTTGTCTATTTGTTCCCATGTCGTATCTGATTGGATAATTGACCTTGTGGAATCCGATACCATGGCAAGGAATTGTGCATTTAATAGCCGGGGACCGGTAGCGACCACATCGTGCATCGGTTCAGAAAACCTCTTCCGATTCATTGACAATAACCGGGCCGTGGCCGTTCTTCCGCTTATGAATTCCTATTATCAGAAGGAGCTGAGCAGGATAGCGCGGCTGACCAGCATTGTGGATGTGGAGAAAATTGATGTTTCGGGTGACACCGTTTCAATTGCGGGAAATGAATACAATCTGGACGGATTCGATAGTAAGCTCAATTTCTCCACGGCTGCGACGCACTCCCGTGACGGGAAATCCATTGTAGTTCTGCGATCCACCAATGAGCAGGGACAGAGCAATATCCTCATCACCCATTCCGACAGGCCTGAGAAGGTGAGGTCCATGCTGGGGAGCACACGGTACGTGGTCAGTGAATTCGGCATTGCTGCAGTTTTCGGGAAGACTATCAGGGAGCGGGCCATTGCCATGATCGACATTGCTCATCCGAGGCATCGGGAATCCCTCATACTGGAGGCGAAACAGGCGGGAATCATGTACCCCGATCAGATATACTGTGTAGACCATGCCATGAATTATCCCCGGGACCTGGAGGAAGTAAAAAAAATACGTCGCAGCGGGGAGATATTGTTCAGGCCCATCAAGGTCTCCGACGAGGAAATGATGCGGCGCATGTTTTATAAAATTTCGGAAAACACCGTGTATATGCGATATCTCGCATCGGTAAGAACCATGCCACACAGCAGGATGCAGCCCTATGTCAATATTGACTACCGCAATACACTCTCCCTTGTGGGTATTGTCCAGAAAAGAGGAATTGAACACATTATCGCCGAGTGCCGTTTTGCCTGGAGTGACGATGAAAAAACGCATGAAATAGCATTTATCGTTGATGAGGTATATCAGGGCATGGGCATCGGGAGTTACATGGTGGACCGGATCATCGGTATTGCCCGGGACAGGGGCATTTCAAAACTCACGGCCTATGTCATGACGGAGAATGAAAAAATGTCCAGGGTTCTGGAACGGGCCGTGGTGCTGCCTGATCTTCGGCAAAATGAACATGAAAAGGAATATACTTTTTCCCTCAATGACGGTCTTGCCATAAGGGATATGTATACGGTCATATGAGAGCCCCGGCATCGAGGGTTCTTTACAATCGAAAAGAATGGCAGGCAGCCACGGCCAGGGCGTCGGCGGCATCATCGGGCCGGGGGATGTCCTCCAGCTTGAAGAGCTTCTTAATCATGGACTGCATTTGTTCTTTTGAAGCCCGACCATAACCCGTTATGGCCTGCTTGACCTGGGAGGGCGTGTATTCGCAGTAGTCAAGTCCCGCCTGTTTCAGGGTGAGGATGATGACGCCTATGGTTTTGGCCACATCCAGGGCCGTGGTGGTATTCCTGGAGAAGAAGAGTTTTTCCATTGCCACGTGCTGCGGGTGATAGGTTTCGATGAGCTGCTTAAGCCCGGTGTGGATATCCAGGAGCCTGTCGTCCAGGGGCATTCCCTTTTCCGTGGTGATGGTGCCGTACTGCACCATCACGAAGTCCTTCTCAATAATGGACCACCCGAGGATTCCGTAGCCCGGATCAATGCCCAGTATGCGCACGGTTATTCGCTCAATTTCGCCATTATGTCATCGGGGATGTCATAGTTGGAGTAGACGTTCTGAGCATCGTCCTGATCTTCGAGCTGTTCCATGATGCGGAGGCACTGGCCTGCCTTTTTCTCGTCAAGCAGGGTGGTTGTTTTGGGTATAAAGGTTATCTCGTTTACCGACACCTTGATATTTTTCTCCTGGAGGAATTCTGAAACGGTGTTGAATCCTTCAGGCGTCGTGATGACGGTGATGGCGCCGTCTTCGGTCTTGATGTCCTCAACGTCAAAATCCAGAAGCATCTCAATGACATCATCCTCGGTGGTCTGCCCCTCGTCTATGACTATCATTCCCTTTCGGTCAAAAAGATAACTCACGGAACCGTTTTCTCCCAGGTTCCCGCCGTTTTTTGAAAAGATGGTGCGGATTTCAGGTGTGGTCCTGTTTTTATTGTCCGTGAGGCAGTCAACCATGATTGCCACGCCGCCGGGCCCGTATCCTTCATATCTCACTTCTTCATAGATGACACCCTCCAGCGATCCCGTTCCCTTTTTGATAGCCCTGTCAATGTTGTCATTGGGCATGTTTACCGCCTTGGCCTTGTTGACGGCGGTTCTGAGACGCGGGTTGGCATTCAGATCGTCGCCGCCGTTTTTTGCCGCAACGGTTATTTCCCTGATTATTTTTGTGAACATGGCGCCTCTTTTGGCGTCGATGGCTCCTTTTTTGCGTTTAATGGTAGCCCATTTTGAATGACCGGACATATCGGTATCCTCCCTGTTGTTTATAGTAGAATTGTCAGATTTTTCGAAATTTAGAATTCTTAAGGTTCCTGCAACAGTTTAATAACCCCGTTTTATTTTCAACTGTAATTTTATGATTCTGTCCCGGGCTTCATTGGCATTATAGTCGAAGGAAATGGTCTCACGGTACCAGTTTATGGCTTCATCATATTTTTCCAGTTTATCCAGGGACCGGGCCAGGTTCCAGCGGATAGCACCGCCGTTGAGCACGGCATAATCGTGTTTCTGCCTGTTAAGATCAAGGGAGAGTTTGCCCTTCTCACCCTGGAGATATTCGAATTCTTCGAACTGCTCGTAATCCTGGTTTTTCAGCAGTCCTGTTTTGATGGCCGATATTTTTTTATCCAGTTCACCTATGCGGGTTTCCGTTTCATTTATTTTTTTCAGAACCTGTTCCTGGTACCCAATGGTCTCCCGGTAGTTTGCAGCTGCCTTCTCATATTTCAGGTTATGGAGAAACATGTCCCCTCGGTACTCATGGGCCTTGGACCTTCGGAATATTTCCGTCTGCGGAAGGAGTTCCAGGGAGCGTTCAAAGGATTTCTGGGCAAGGGCGAAATTGCCGGTCCTTTTAAAAGCGATATATCCCAGGGCGAAATGGATGGGGCCGTCATCAGGTTTGTTCTCCAGGTAGCGGATATAGTATTTCTCAGTGTTGAGGTACTGGCCCAGATCCTCATGAAGGTTCCCGGCCATGAGCAGGAGACGGGGTTCAATGGTTTCACCGCTCTGATCAATATATCGTTCAAGATGAAAGAGGGCCTTTTTTTTCTCACTGGTCCGGGCAAGGTCCAGGCCCAGCTCAAGGCTGTATCGGTACTGCGCGGTATTGAGTGTATAGGCCGTTTCAAGGGAATCGACATAGGCCTGGAACAGTCCCTCCTTTTTAAAGGCCTGTGAAAGGTCGTAGTAGATGGCATCATCTTTTCCGTATTCGATCTTTTTATAACGCAGGGCCATGATGAACTGGTTGATGGCCCTGATATACTCCTTTGTCCCGGCGTAGCATCGGCCGGCATAGAGGTGAAGTGTATACAGCTCGCTGTTTTCTTCTATGAAAAATCCCCGGGCCTTTCTGTCCCTGAAGACCGCCTTCAGGTCTATATCCTGTTCAGTATTTTTCAGGGAGATGAATTCCGTGGGAACACGCTTGTCCTCAACCCTGGTGCTGTATATTTCATCAAGATTCTTCAGGATGATGGGGAGCGCTTCCCGGAACTGCCCCCGGTCATGAAGCTGCCGGTATGAGGCATCCCCTTTCGTTTCCTGGGAATGGAGATTTATGACAGACATTAGTATCAATATGACTGGAATGATATGGGCTATTGTTTTCATGATAGTATGGTCCGGTTTCTTTATCGGTATATTAGCCGGGACACATTACAGGCATTCCGGGAAATCTCCTGATGTACGACGGTGCAGGCAATACTCTAAAATAAGAATAATATCCTTTTGCCGCAAAGAAAAGTAGTTGTAATTATTTATTGTTTTTTCTCTTATAATTTAAGTATGCATTAACGTTCCTTAAAAAAACCGCTACTGGAGCTTATCGAATGTCCAGATTGAAAGAATTCAGCTATTCAGATGTAAACCAGCGAAGACTAATATATGCCAGTTCTCTTTTGAGTTCTGTGTCCATCGCGTTCATTCTTACTGATTATATATATTCGTTGAAATATTATTTTTATTATTTCCCCGTATCGCGCCTTGTCTTTTTTATCGCACTCTGTGCCCTTTTTCTGGGGAACCTGGCAGGCAAGCTTCTCTTCTCCCGCATGGAAAAAGGGAGGGTGCTGATAATTATTGTCGACGTGCTTTTCATTTTTGCAGCCGTCCCTTATCTGCTCCGCTTCTATCTGCTGCCGGGAATTGATGAACCTATCGTGTATGTCTTTTCCCTGTGGATGTACGCTATTCCTCTTTATATCTTCATACTTCTTTTTCTGGTGGGCATTAAAATTAATTATTTCCTGAAAGTTTCCTGCGGTGATTTCATTGATGAAAAGCAGGGGCTGGTTATGCTGCTCAGTCTTATGCTCCTGGGTTTTTTTCTTGGCCTTGGAATTTCTTCCGCACGATTTTTACTTGCGGCATATATTCCCTGGTCCGTGATGAACGCGGCTGTAGTAGTCTTTCCCGTGTTAATGATCCCCCTGACGGTTATTTTGCGGCTGTCCTATAATCCTTCTCCCATGTTTGCCCGTCATTTTGAGGAGGAGACGGAAAGCAGGGAAGAGGAAATCGCCCACCGGGATGATCTATTTTTTACCTATCTGAACTTTTCCTATATTTTCATGTATGTTTATCTGGGGTATGTCAGTTTCATAAAATTTTACGGGGATATCTATTATATAAAATTTATATTTATGGGCGTAATACTGTTTTCGTTCCTGGCGGGATTTCTTCTGAGCAGGTTTTTCAGACTAACCTCGTGGCACATCTATGCCGAGATGCTTTTCCCTGTTTTTTTCCTTTCATATGTTTTCGTGCTGTATCGGCTGGGCAGCCTGCTTCCTTTTTACTATGGCATGTGTCTTTTCATAGCACCGGCGATTTTTTTCAGTTTTGTTATCCTGCAGAATATCAATACGCTCATGGCTAATTTTGACCACAAGAGGCGTTTCAGGATTATTGATTTTTCCCTGCTTATACTGCCTGTTCCTCTACTTGCGGTCATGGCTCTCACCGAATTCACCTACCGCTGGTATTTCATACTGATTTACGTACTCACCTTTTTGAATATTATCATTCCCGGCCTTTACCTGGTGAACCGGCAGATGAAGAATTACAAAAAGGCCGTATATTTTATTTTCGCACTTCTGTTTATTCCCGTTATAATCGTCATGCATGTTTATTTTAAGATACCTCTGAACAGCGATATTTACGTGAGCAGGATGCATAACTTCAGAGAGATCAAGAGCACCAACATCAACGCCCTGTATATAAAAACCGAGGCCATGGTGACCATGAACGGCTTTCCTGTATTTAAAATGGAGGACAGTATCATCCGCAATATGAAACGTGCCTTCATCGCCATTGCCATGCACCACGAGGATATGCAGAAGCGCATCCTCATCATCGACGGCAACCAGAAATTTTTCAGGAATCCCATTTTCGCTTATTTCAAGAATGCACTCTGCGTGGACCCCCTTTCGGAGGAGAATGTGGATCACAACCGGCTTCCCATCGCCGGGGAGCAGCTCTATATCCCCGATGAGCAGGATATTATGATCTACCTTTACAGGGAAAAAAGAAAGTTCAGAACTATTGTTGATAACCCGAACCTTCTTGATCAGACCATGAATGAATTCCGCTTTTCCCGTGTTTATTACGCCATGCTGAAGGAACGCCTTGAGGAAGGCGGGATGTTTGTCCAGACCTTCCATACGGACCTGAGTGACCCGGCGCTGGTAAATCTGGCCGTGAAAAACATGGACGATCTCTATAAAAATCATATCGTGTATCTTTTTTCTGATATACTGGTTGTCCTTTCATCGGACAACGATTTCCGTTTTTCTGAAAACAACAGAAATATGATTCTGGACTTCATGCATAACAAGAAGGAGCCGAAGAACCTGTTTTTCGATGAGACTCAGCTATATTCACACCTGCTCTTCACCGACCTGGGGGACCTTGCCAGGTTCCTTCCGGAAGACCAGGGGAAGACCATTAGGCGATTCAGACCAGTAACGGGAAAGGCTTTTGCCGACCGTGAGATTTATGATCTCATGGGTTCCAGGAATGATGCCATCACCGGGCTTGTGAGCCATGACCAGAAAGACTTCTATTTCGGCCTTTTCCTCAGGAATGCCCTGGCGCGCAATGCCGATATATTGAGCAAGCTGAAAAAAACAGAACTCGCCGAAGCGGAAAAACGTTACGAGGATGAAACGACTTTTCTCTTTGACCTGAAGCGTTACACGGAATACATGACGGAACTGCGCAGTTATCTCAATGTTATTCTTTCCTACAAGGAGGAATATTATTTCAACGCGGCTTTGCGTCTGGAGAAGGACAGGAACTGGGAGGGAGCAAAAACCCTTTACCGCGCCATTCTTATAATCAACAAGGACAATTTCGAGGCCAATTACCGGCTGGGGCTTCTCTGCCTCACACTGCAGGATCTGGATAATTCTTTCATCTATCTCCAGAACGCCATGAAATTGAGAAAGGACCACCCCAAGGTTCTCTATCTCATGGGTGTTCTCTACTTCTCCATGGGGAGGATACAGGATGCAATTCAATATCTGAACCAGTCCCTTCAGCAGCGGGAGAAAAATTCATCCATCTTCCTGTACCTGGGCCTTTCCTATGAAAAACTGGGAAACCTGGCCGAGGCCAGGGTCAATTATGAGAAGGCGCTGCTTGAAGATCCCAATGACGTGACGATCCAGGCCCGGATAGACGGTATAAACAAAAAGAACGAGGATGAAAAGAATAAATGGAAAGTTGAGTCGCCTAAAAATGCCATGGAGGACGAGAAGGACGAGGAAATGCCCCTTCCTATTAATAAATCGGCCTACGAAATCAGGCTCGGCGACGAAGAAGAAAAAACGGATCAGAAGTAGAACGCAGGAGATAATGACCGGCATGCTGTCAAAACTAACCGATGCCCTGGCCCAGAAAAAGGTGGTTATCTTTTCCCTTGTGGTGACGGCTGTTCTCATTTTAATCATCAACCGTATTGATTCACGGCTGTCGGGGTCCGGTGGTCTTGAGATTCTTTTTCTCCAGATAGCCTTTACCAGCAAAGATTTCGATACGGTCCTGGCATCGTGGGGAACCGGCGGCATTGACTATTATGTCCAGACCATCTGGATCGATTATTTATATGCCCTTTCTGCGGCATTTCTCCTGTCATCGGCTACGGCCTATTTCAGGGTCCAGACAAGACTGCTTGGCGGTGAAGCTGTCAGGAAACGTGACGGCTTGATTTACATTCTGCCTCTGGTGTATGTTATGCTGGAAATGGCTGAAAACAGCCTCCATATTTTCATAATTGTGACAAAAATATTAAGAGAACCGGCGGTACTCGTTTCCTCCCTTGTTTCAATCCTGAAGTATATCTTTCTGCTGCTGGGCATTGGTGTGATGATGCGGCATTATTACAAATTCCGCGAAATGATCAAATCTCAAGGCCGCCAATAAATTCTTCCATATCCCGGGGCAGGGGCGCCACGACGCTGATAATTTTCCCCATCCGGGGATGGGGAAAATGGAGCTTCCATGCGTGGAGGGCCGATCGGGGAAATCCGAGCTTTGTCAGAAGCTCCGGCGTGTATCCCTTCTCGATGAATTCAAGGTAGTACCTTTCATCCAGGCCGTAGAGTTTGTCTCCCACAATGGGGTATCCCTGGTGAAGCAGATGAACCCGTATCTGGTGCTGGCGGCCCGTTCTCAGTGTTGCCTGTACCAGGGAATACTTGCCAAAAACGCTTATCCGTTCAAAGAGAGTCAGGGCCTCTTCGGGGGCCCCTTCATAGGCAGCGCGTCTTTTCTGTATATGGGACCGGGGGTCAGAGCCTATAGGGGTGTTGTCCATAAAGGGTCCTTCGCCAACCGTACCGTGGACCAGGGCCAGGTAGATTTTTTCCCAGGAATCCGATTTTCTATTGAGAAGAGAAACTGTTTCGGCATTTTTGGCGAAGAGTATGACCCCGGAAGTCTCTCGGTCCAGGCGATGCACCGGGAAGAGGCTCTGTCCCCTGTCCTCCTGCAGGATCATGAGAAGGGTGTTGTGGAAGAACCTGCCCGAGGGGTGTACCGGGATGTTTCCCGGTTTGTTTACGGCCAGAATATCATCATCCTCGTATAATAGCGCATAGTCACGGTCCACTTCCGGTTCGTAGATATCCCGTCCAGTGAAGGACATGAAATCCCCGCCTTTGAGCCTTTTATGATAGTTCACGACTACGCTGCCATTCAGGCTGATATTTCCGGCACCGATTTCACGCTGCCAGGCAGAACGGCTGAGATAGGTGAATCGCTCCGCCAGGTAGCGGTCAAGGCGGTATCCGTCAAAGTTCCCGGGTACGGTTGATTCGATTATTCTTTCCATGGGTCACACCTATATGCGTATTCCGTGCATAAAAATCAAGCCCTTATTGGAGAGGAGGGCTCTGTCCCCGGGCATGACTACTTTAAAAAAGTACTTTAAACCTCAGATAAAAAGCGCACAATGTCCTAAAAATAAGCCGTGGGTATTTAATCTTTCATGAAACAACAGACACGCGATATACTAAACTATATTTATCATAAAACGAACCATGGTTTTTTCGTTACCATGGATGCCCTGGAAACCGAGTTTGCCCTCACGGGCACACAGCTTCGGGCTATACTGGAAGACCTGAAGGACGAAATTCTTGTCGTGGAGCACGACGAGGGCTTCCAGGTATCACAACCGGGGATGAACTACTGTAGGACGCAGTGGGACTGATGTTCCGGCTTTGCTCAATATAGCAGAATATATACCAGCCGGGTCACACCGCCAGATCCAGAACCTTCTGTAAATCATAATTGTAGTAGCTCAGGAGATGACGGGCTATGAGGTCAGGAGAAGCGGTTTGCAGGGTGCTGTGCTTTAGCTGCTCCGTGACTATATGTATCATTTCATTTTTAACGCTGTTTGTAAGTTGCATGACATCCTCCTTGCGGGTGGTGAGAATCATTACCACAAATCTGATTGACTACTAAACAAATGTATATACATATATGTGTAGTGTCAACGATAATAAAGGAGAATAAAGAGAAATTTTCAATTGTACTATAGCCAGAGACTTATTTGTTGCCGCCCTTTTTCCACACCTTCTTCATCTCTTCAATAAGCTTTGTATTGCTCGTGCCAATCATGACAGTGTTTGATCGCCAGTCTTCGCTGTCTTTAAAATACTCCGTGGTCATACCCAGGACCTCAAAGGATGGGAGATGCTGAACTGTGCCGTCCTGCCGTACAAAGGGTCTGTCCCCCTCGGCGATGCAGAAGTAGATGCCGTTTTTAATGAGCCGATCAAATAATTCCGATTCCGTGTCCCGTTGGGAAATTGTCATGGATGTCAGCAATACCTCCGGTGCCGGGTTTTTTGATTCTTCCGCAAGGCCCTCGTAGGAGCATGCAGGGGGGAATGACAGGGTAAGCTTCAGCACGCCCGCAGTGGCCAGTTCCTTCGGGATCAGCGTACGGAATTTTTCCCGGTGCAGCAGCACCTTTTTCCCTACCAGGGTTCCATTGGCGTATATCAGGCAGGGCTGATAGGGGCGTTCCCTGAGGAGCCGGGGTGCTGCCTCCAGGTCCAGGTAACAGTCATTAGTTCCCGATGGCAAAATCATTTGGAAGGTTACCGATGTTTCGGCAATCCAGGTCCCTTTTTTATCCTGTACGCCCAGCCCATTCAATATATAAGCTTCGGCGTTACCCTGAGGGCCAAAGGTTATGGCATGGAGCACGCCGTGGACCGGCCTGCTTGCATCTAAAAGTTTAAAGATATCATAGGAGAAGAAGTGTAACATATATGCGTTGTTTTTTATGAGATATATGGTATGCGATTCCCGGTCAGCGATCATTACATCAAAGTCCTTTAAAACAGTGATTGTACCGTTCTCCACATAGGATTTGCCCAGGAAAAAGATAAGGGAGAGCGTGATGCTGTTCATGTAATACTTGTCCAGGAAGGCCAGTTCATTGTTCACCAGGGCCTTTTCCCGGGGATTGCGGATGGCGGGACGTCGATGCTTCTTGGACTCTATTACGGCATCAATTTTTTCTCCAGCGGGGACCGGAAGGGCACGGTAGCCAGGACCCGGCTGGAATTGGTCGCCGGGTATGGAATCCCTCAACGCCTCAACAGTATACCAGTATTCAATCCCCGGTTCAGCGCTATAGTCGATATAGCTTGTGGACCCTGATTCACCAATTTTCCTGAAGGGTCCCTGGGGACGGGCAGCCCTGTAGATACGGTACGTATCGTTTTCCCCGGAAGCATCCCAGGTTATAAAAACCGAAGTAGGGGAACCGCCCATGGTAGGTTCTGCTTTCCCCGTTCGGTGATGATCAGTGCCAAGAAAGCGGGACAAGTGTCCGGCCAGGGATGTCGCGGCGTCGAGAATATTATTAGCGTCTTCCACGGTCTGTGTTACGGTAAAAACAACTGTACGGGCTTCAACGGAATAAAGGAAGGCGGTAATAGTATAGACGCCCTCCTGTTCTTCCATGGCCCCGGAGAGGTAATAGTCACAGTCCACATCCGGCATTGCTTTATCATTGTCATCGTTATCGCCGCTGGTTTCTCTAGAAATGGTTATGCCGTCACTGTACACTTCGTCAAAGATGATGTCCGACTGTGATGCAATATTGTTTTCGTAGAATGCCCCTTCTCTGTAGGTGTTGGATGTGGAGAAACCGATGAGCAGGGGAGACGGATGGGCAAGGTTGGCTGGAGTAAGGGTGAAGCGAAAGATTTTATCCTTTGAAGAAGGCACGGGAGGGAAGGTGATGAGTGTAGATCCCGATTCTTCCGTGGGTGTGAAAGTCACGGGTATTGATCTGATGATTGTTCCGCCCATGGCGTTCATGAGAGAGAATACATAGGCCATTTCATCTCTCATGCCGCACGTGGAATGGAAAATTTTTATACCGCTGAGAAAATCACCTGAGGCTGTAAATGTCTGATAGCAAGGCTGGTTATTCGGCACCGGTTTAAGTATATAACCGGCATTCATGGAAATACGTGACGGTTCGATGCTTCGCTGCCGTATCGTACACCGGTAATTGCCGATCCCGTTTTTCTGTGAAATGGAAAGATTGTCATGTTTTAAGATTTGATTTTTGATAGACTCGGTTATGGTATCTACGGAGATTGAATCACGCGGTGTGGTGAATGGAAAAACCGCGATGGAGTATTTTTTTCCTGCAGTAAGTATAATATTAGCAGGGGAAAAAGTTGTTATAAGCAACCCTAGTATGAGAAGTTTTTTTATCATGGCGGTTATTTGTGATACATTTCTGTCAACGGCAATATAAAACTTTAGCCAGGGGACTCCCTACCCTGACGTCCTTTAATATTCATTATTAATTATTTTTGTAAATGATTTATTTGAAAATGATATCATTTTTTCCCACTGTACCTGTTTAATTCCGATTCAACGAAAATAGCTTGACTTCATAATTTTTACCGTTTATATAATGATACCGTTATTTATTATAAATATGGTTTCAAACAGGAAAAATATGTTTCGATATATTGTCCTAAATCTGAGATTTTATTTTAAGGATCTTTCAAAGAACATACTGAAGGCCCTTTTTTCCAGTTTTGGCATACTCTTCCTCATTTCCTTCATGGTGCTTTATCTGTCCCTGCGGCAGTCCGTTAAGGACTACATCGGCCAGAAATTATTCGGCACGCTGGATATAAATGAAATTATCATACATCCAAAAACCAAACCGGGTCATGATGTATTTGCCAGTAAGGAGAACACTTTAACCGAATCGCTGGTGGAAAGCATTCGGGGCATGAAGGAATTCAGTGATGTTTACAGCCTCACTAAAATAAATTACACAACACGCATCCGTGTCGGTATGTTCGGCTATTACCAGGTCCAGCGCGTTCCTGTTTTCGGGATTGATGCGGGATATTTCAGAAACAGGAACAGCCGCTGGAAAGAATTCATCAACCGGGAGCCGGTCCCGGTTATCATTCCTAAAATCGGGCTTCAGCTTATCAATACCTACACTGCACAGATGGGCCTTCCGCAATTGAGCGAACAGCAGCTTGTGGGATTTACCGGGAGTATCATTATATCCACTGTAAATCCCCAGGGCAAAGAGATGATGCATGAAATCCCGGGAGTTCTCCATTCGCTCTCGGGGGAAATCGATTTTCCCGGCATAGTTGTGCCGAGCACCTTTGTCTCCGAGTTCTGCCGTAAGCACCGAATGGATGAGGGATATGCAGTTAAGGGCTTTTCCTATATCCGCATGTTCGCCCGGGTAAAAGATACAAAGACCCTGCCGGATACGACGCGAAAGCTGGAGCGCATGGGTCTCCAGGTGGAATCCCAGAGCGCAATCTCTCAGAAAACAAACAAGGCCATGACAATCCTGGACGGAATGTTTTTTCTCCTGGGAGCGGTCCTGGGGCTGCTCACAATCATCTCGATTTTTAATTCCTACCTGGTTATCGTCTATAACCGCAGTTATGACATCTCCCTGAAGCGCGTCATTGGGGTCTCGAAGCTGCGTATTATTGCCGGTTTTGTTTTTGAGGCGGCCTTTATCGGCGCTATTCTCGGTGTCGTGGGATATTTTGCCGGGAGTTATCTTACTCATTTGCTTTCATCGCGGATAGCGGAGTGGATACCGGCGCTGAAGGGACTTGAACTGAAACCCGTTAAGGAGAACCTCCTGGCGTATTCAGTGGGCCTGTCCATTGTCATATCGTCCTGTTCAGCGCTGATACCGGCGATATTCGCGTCGAATAAAAATCTTTTCAGGACAATGGGAAAGTGAATTATCGACTTATTAATGCCGCGCGGAGAAATGTGAATGCTTGATATTCGGAACATCAGTATGGTATACGGTGAGCGGGAGATACTCAGGGATGTTTCCCTGAGCCTGGAGGGGAAGAGCATTGTGGCCATAACGGGGAAGTCGGGCTCCGGGAAAAGCACACTCCTGGGCATACTATCGGGGCTCCTGAAGCCCCACACCGGAACGGTTTTTTATAATGGCCAGGATATTTTCCAGTGGGGCGATTTCAAACGGGCCCGGTTCCGGAACCGCACTATGGGATTTGTTTTTCAGTTTTTCAACCTTTTTCCCGAAATGACCGCATATGAAAATATTCTTTATCCCGCTTCCCTCAACCGGAATATTTCAGTTAATGTGTATAAGGAAATCGATGCGCTGGTGGAACTGCTGGGAATCGGCAACATTATACGGCAATATCCGGCCACACTCTCGGGAGGAGAGCGGCAGCGTGTAGCCATTGCCAGGGCTGTTGTGAATAATCCCAAGATCATCCTGGCCGATGAGCCCACGGGGAACCTGGATGGGCAAACCACCCGGGATATCATCAACCTTTTCCTGCGACTTAAAGAGGAACGGGGGATAACAACAATCCTGGCCACCCATGAGAAAGAGTTTGTAAGCAAGGCCGACGCTATTTATACTATTGAAGAAGGCGAGCTGATCAAGCTGCACACAGAAAAACCTGCTGCGGGGGAAAGTCATCGTGACCGGAAAAGAACGGCAGTAATCCCGGCCGATGCCCAGAAGAAATCAGGACGACCGTTATCGGGCAGGGAAAAAACAGGGAAAGGCGCAGGGAAAAGGAAACCTGTGAAATGACCATTGATCGTATGTATTTTACCCACTCTTTGGCCATGTTTGACGCTCCATAAAGAAAGCATTGAAAATAATAATATTTTCAGTATTTTAGTACTAGTTATTTCTATATTGTAATTATAACTATGGCTTGATTGGAAATTGAAAAAACCTGGTTGCTCTTTGGTAGAGTTGATATGGTTTGATTAATAATGAAAAGAGATTATAATTGACAATAAACCTCGTGCTTAATTAGTATTAATTTTCATTTGCACTGGAGGTCATGGCAGGCTCCAAAGAATATTGTTGAGTGAATGTTTACCGTCCCTGCCAGGGTGACAAATCGTGTTAAAAAAATAATAATTATGACTGAAATTGATAAAACAAAAGAAAATATCGGTGTCGACAGGCTGGATCAATCCACCAGGAAGAAGCTGTTTGACAAGTTTGTCGATGCCGGCGGTGAAATTGTCACCGAACGGTCTAAACGCAGAAGCCTGATAATAGATCGGGATAAGCAGCAGGTATACAAGGAACGGCTTGACGAACATAATAAAAAGGCCCGCAGCGCAGTTCCCTATAGCGAGCGGCACAGGACGGGAGCAAACGGGAAGCCGATATCAGGATTGCTGTCATCGAGAAGCCCTGTCATTGAGAGCCACTTCAGCGCCTTCATGAACAGGCTGAAAATAAGGCTGCATCTTCGGTTGCTGAAGGTCGCTCGGTTCAATGGTCTTTATTTCCACCCAAAGTTTCTCGAACGCTTTAACAACACCTACAAGTCTGCCCTGATGGAAATACAGGTAATTTACCTGGATATTTTTAAAAAAAACCTTACCAATGGAGCACGTATAACGCAGCGTCTCGACAGGATCAAGCCCCTGTACTTCGAAGTGATCGAGATGATTGGCAATATCTATGATAAGATGACCACGGACCAGATAGTGGAGCATTATATTAATTTTCCCGATGTCCCAAAGAATGTCTCGGAACTGAAGGACCCTCTCATGGAAATTTACCGTCGCCTCCACCTCGTTAAACTCTATGAAAACAGCATATACAACGGTTTCATTAAAGCCCTGGAACTGCAGGAGATGGTAGAGAACAAAAAATCACAGGGATTATCGGCCCGGAAAAGAAAGGTGAAGCACGCCCTGAATGTTCTTTTTCACAAGCTCTATCCCCGATTGCACTGGCTGCTTTGTCTCTATGAGGGGCATTTTATCCAGTTTGACAGCCAGGAGATAGAAGATATTTTTTCCATCTCCGATGCTGAAAAACCGGGAAACCGCATTTTCAACAAACCGGGATATGATGATACCACGATGGGCGATGATGAAGAAGGCGTTATCGATTCCGAAGACCGGCAAAGGGAGGAAAAGAAGAGCATTCCCGACAATATTAAAAGAGGCCTTCAGCTTATGTACAGGCTGAATCTCCAGGAACTGCGCAATGTTTATGATAAAAAGGGCCTTTTCGAGCATATCAGTGATAATGACAAGGTGCTTGTTACCTTTCTTCTGTTCAGCGAATTCGACAGTGAGTATTCGTTCCTCCTGACGACAAATAAAATAAAGTTCAATGTTGAATTCACCGCTGACGGGAAATTCAATTACGGTACACGCCTTCAGCAGTTGTATGATGATATGAGAAAGCCCACGGACGGCCTGCGTGATTACGCGGCTATTTTCGCCAATTACGAGAAGATACGCAATGAAAAACCATCGAGCAACACTCAGTATATTGCTTATTCAAAACGCCTGCAGGATATTCTCAAAAAGAGAGACCAGTCAGGTAAAATGGCCCGCATGGTAGTCCGTGCCTATATGGAAAAACTGTCGGAGGAATTAAAGCCTCTGATTGAAGATATGAATACGATCCAGAAGTTTGTACTGAATCCCCAGGACCCCCTCATGCTCGATGACAATATTGAGGGAAAGAAAAAACTCCACGGGAAAAAAGTATATGAGGCAATTCAGTCCATGTATAATTACGCTTCAGCCTTTGTGAGCAGGCTTGCCCAGGGCGGGGATCTTTCCGGCAGCATCGAATACAAGGAAGGGGAACAGGAAAACATCCTCAAGTCAATGGGTGCAGAGAAGGTATCGGAACAGAACCTTGAAGAAAACCTCGATACACTCGATCCCTCCAAGTCTATTTTTGATGAGCTTGATGATATGCTCTGACCCTCACCTCCTCCATTTCCTTTAATCTTCGCTTTAATATATCTTCGCGATCTGTTCTTAAACCAGGGTCCCGGTATGGCGTGGATTTGTAGTTTTCACGAAGGGCCTGCAATTCGCCGGCGTCAAGGGGATCGACGATGGGTCCCCCCGATGCTATGGTGCCTTCCCGTTTCCTTCCCATGGACGGTCCCTTTCCCACGATGAAACCCGCGTCCAGCATGGCCATCCGAACCTGTGCAGCACTGGAATAGGTTGTCAGAACGGCAGTCCCCTTCATCAGGCCCAGGATATGACGGAAATATTCAACACTCCAGAGCTCGGGGTTCTTCGACGGTGAGAAGGGATCGTGAAATACGGCGTCAAAGGATCGGTGCTGAACCGTAAGGATGGTTTCCCTGGCATCTCCCAGGAGTACTGAAATGTTGATAGGGCCCTCCCGGGCTTCGCCGGTCATGAAGGCTTTTTTCACAAGATCAAAGTATATTTCACGTTCATCGTCGAAATGTATCTTCTCGAGGAACGGGGCGTAGGACCTGTCTTTTTCCAGCGACACGACCGACAGGGGTCTGGCCTTATGGCATTTTTTAATTTCCATCAGGAGAGCGAGTATATTGTATCCCAGTCCAAAACCAATGTCCAGGACCGACAGGGATTCACCGCCTGCGTCAAGAATCCGTGACGGGTATATGTGCTTGATCAGTGATTCTGTATAGGCACCTGATTGCGTATGCATGGCTTCATCGTATTCGCCGAAATAGAGTGTGGGAGACCCGTCGTCGGTAGTGATGATCTGAATGGAACCGGGTTTCATTTTGTCCCGTTTCCCGCAGCCTGTTTTTCCGCCTCATCGATTATATCCTTCAGGGGAAAATCAATGAAGGACTCACACCAGTCTTCTTTGCATTCAATGGCGATAATGGTTCCTTTTTCCAGTGCTTCTATAATTTTTTTTTCAACGGCACCGGCGTCAGCTAGGGCAGTGTAGGTTATCCTCAGATGACCGATAAGAAGTGCGACGGCCCGTTTTTTTCCCAGCTCCAGGACCTGCTTTCTGTGCTGTACCGAATCCTTTTCCAGATCCTCATCGACTGCGGTTTCCCGTACGCATACACGCAGTGTATCGCCTTTCACGCCTTCGTAACGCCGGGCGTTTCGCAGGTCCTTCCCGGAACATGCAAACATGGTCATGACGATGATCATTAATAGCGGGATGCAGGCACCGTGATAACTTTTATCCATGAGTATACTTCCTTCTGATTTTGCATTGATCAGTATTCATATCCAATAATGCACAGTTGGCCCGATTCCTTCAACCTATAATTTCGTTTGACAAATAATATTATTGACCGTATCTATTAAGAAGTGATTACGGGAATTATACAGAAACAAAAGGAGCCCTGGAATGAGCATGCCTGTCATTAAGGAGATTACGATCGACAACCCCCATGCAATTAAAAAAATGGGCACCTCGGGATTACGGGAAACCCAGGATGTATATAATCGCCCTCTTTTTCTTGAACAATTTACACAGGGCATAGCCTCATATTTTCGGGAACTGACGGATTCACATACTGTTTCGGAAAAGAATGACACATTGCTGCTGGGAGGTGATCCCAGGAAGGGGAACAGCGGTAGAATCAGGACCATGGCATCGATTCTCGCTGCTAATGGTTTCAGGGTTATTATCGCCGAAAATGGCATTGCCAGTACGCCTGCCATGTCTCATGGGATCAGAAGCCTGAAGACCGCCGGTGGGATTATACTCACGGCCAGCCATAATCCTTTTACCGATGTGGGAATCAAAGTCAACAATGCCGGCGGAGCGCCTGCCCTGGACGATACTGTGGATCGGATACACCAATTCCAGAACCGGTGCGACCGGTTTCTCACCACCGATTACGACGCTGCAGAGGCAATGGGCCTCATAAGCAGGGTGAATATCATCGCCATGTATGCCGATCTGCTCGACGGTATATTCGGTTTTACCGAAATGCGGAAAATGATTGCCGAAAGGGGAATTCGTGGGGCCTTCGATGCCATGCATGGTGCTGCCGGGCCATTTGCAAGGGAGGTTTTCATCAACCGTCTCGGCATGGACACTGTTATACTCCGCGAGGAGCCGCGCGAAGACCTGGGCGGCTGTGATGAGAAAGGGGAGCCGCTTCATCCCGAACCTGATTTTGATTACATTGAAAGGCTTATCGAAATGAACAATACGGGTCAGTTTGATATAGTCTCGGCATGGGATTCCGACGTGGACCGCCGGCTCGACGGAGGCAGGGGATTTTTTGTGGAGTCGGCCGACGAATTTGCCCTGTTTGCCCGGTATGGTGATCTCATCGGGCTTGACAGGCTTTTCGACGGCACTATGTATTTCTGCCGGTCCACGGTTACTGCCGGCAGTGTGGATAAAATGGAAGCCTGGCTCACGGAAAAATATAAGCCAATGCCGGTGAAGATTGTGGAAACACCCACGGGATTCAAGTGGATAGCGGAACTGGGTAACTGGGGAGTTGAGGAGAGCAATGGTGTGGGCAATCCCTTCCTGCGTGAGAAGGACGGCATTTTCTCCACGGTATTTTTATTGAAAATCATTCTCCATACGGGGAAAAATCCCCGTGAGCTCATGGAAGATATCTGGAAGGATTTCGGCAGGGTCTATTTTACACGCGGAGAGGTGTCCGGTTCTGACATGTCTGAAATGGAGCAGCTGAAGAATATTTTTAATGGAAGTCCGGGACAGGCCGGTGAAAGGTTCGGTGATCTCATATTGAATACGGCCTGCTCCTGGGATTACCGGCATCCCGTGACCGGCGAGTTGGCGTCATTGAACGGGGCCTGGGTGCTGGAGTTCAGCGAGGGGAATACGGTAAAGGCTCGCTTTTCCGGTACCGGATCAGGGGGGTATACGCTGCGGGTATACTGTTCCAAGTATGACCGACGCTATTCCCTTCCCAAGGCAGCTATTACCGGTCCCATGAAAAAGGCCTTCAACGAGTTCCTTGTCAGGAATGGATTCCGGGGTCAGAGCAGGAAATATACCGATGCAAATCAGCCCGATGTATATCGGTGAAGCAGAAAGTATCCCCCTGGCACCAGGGGAGAACTGTATATATATTACCAGGAGCCCGATATGGCAAGGCGTCTTATTCTTCACGGCCGGGTCCAGGGTGTCTGCTGCCGTCAGTATTGCAGCACCTATGCCCGGAACATGGGACTCAGTGGCGCGGCCACGAACCTTTACGATGGGACCGTGGAAGTGCTGCTCGACACTGATGATGGGATAGCGATTGAACGATATATAAGTGCACTCGAAAGCAATCCGCGGCGGGTACAATTTTACGGTATGATTGAATCCATTGACAGCGTCGATTACACCGGTGCAGTTCGCGGGGATTACCGGTTCTAGTGTCATGAGTTTAATTTTTTGTTGACTTGACCCGGAATATTCTATAAGAACGTATCTAACGATATAATCAGGGAGAGGAGCAATGATAGAAATAAATGACAGAGGATCGGGCGTATTTGTCGTGAAGATAGTGATGACGGAAGTTCATACCCTTGATGTTCCGGATTTAAAGGAAAAGCTGCAGCAGGCAATTATCAATAATGATATTAAAAAACTCGTGCTTAATCTTGTCGATGTTAAAATGATCACCAGTTCGGGAATCGGTATTTTTCTTAATATAAATCAAAGTCTGAAGTCGCAATTAAGACTGGCCTCGGCCAATGAGGAAGTAAAAAAAGTCCTGGAGCTTACCAAGGTAACATCGGTTATTAAATTATTCGATACTATTGATGCAGCATTGAGCAGTTTTTAATAAAGCGCGCTTTATCTGCTGTACATTAAACGGCATAATCACCAACACCCCTGTCTCCGCACAGGGGTGTTTTTTTACCTGTATTTTAATTTTAAATTTTAAAAAGAATAAAAATTTTTGACTTTTATTCCGTTATCATTATATTTCAATTATAAATGTTTTACACGGTTTCTACAACATTTATGTTTCTTTAACTACACCCCGAGGGGTGAGTCGAGTACGGTACTGTGTGTACCCAAAGTTGTACGTGTAAGAATAACACGAGAAGATGAGAAAGGGGGAAACTTTCCTGAAAGGTTTCCCCCTTTCTCTATTTTGTAAGGCCGGCTATTTCCTCCGAGTCCGAAATGCCCTGCAGATTCCCTATCTGTGACTGCAGTTTTCCGAAAACGTCAAAAAGGGCGTCGGCGTTTGTAATTACTTCATACATGATGGAGGTCATGTTATCCAGGGCCCTGGAAACTTCTGAAATGGTTGTGCTCTGTTCCCGGGTGGAATTTGTTATTTCGCCGGACTGAACGGCAATTGATTCCATGTTTCGCTGAATATTATCTGTAAGCTTCTCCTGGGACAGGCATAGTTCAAGAATCAGGCTGATGGCGCTTCCCACATTATGAACGGATTTTTCTACATCATTGATCGATTGCGATGATGACAGGACTACCCGGGTTTCCTCCTCTATATCATGCAGGGTTTCATTGGTGATATTCTGAATCGATTTGGCCTGCTGGATGGCGCGATCGGCCAGCTTTCCGATCTCCTGGGCGACAACGGCAAAGCCCCTGCCGTGCTCTCCGGCCCTGGCCGCTTCTATTGCAGCGTTGAGCGAAAGAAGATTGGTCTGTTCCGAAATATCATTGATCATTTCGGTGATTTCCCGTATTGCGCCTGAAGAACTTTTAATCTTGTTCATACCCTCGACTATTTTATTGAGGCTTTCCCTGCTCTCTCCGGTCTGTTCTCTGCTCCTGTCGGAAAGATCCAGGGCATTCCGCGCGGCGCCCGTAATTTTATTTATTGATTCCACATACTGGAGTATCAGGTCCTTGATGCTGATAATGTTTTCATCCTGCTGTGTGGTGCTGGCCGCAACGGACTCAAAGGAAGCGGTCACCTCCTCTATGGCAGCACCCGTCTCCTCCAGGCTTGCTCCCTGGGAATCCATTCGTTTCGTCAGTGTCTGTGTTGTTTTGTCCAGTTCGCCGGAATTATGTGAAAGTTCAGTGACGGCATGGCGGATGTTATTGAGAATACTGTTCAGGCTGGCATTCTTTTTCTCCACCTCCATACCGGCCGCTGTAAGTTGCCGTGCCGTATTGATTGATTGAAACCCCAGGATCGTGCCGAAAGCGATAATTATGGCCGTATACCCCAGGGGAATGTAAAAGAAATCATAGGATATTATATTGGTGAGAGCCAGAATATCATGAAGCAGGAGCAGCATGAATATGATGTAGGCCGCGAAGATTATGCGCGCTTCTCTTTTTACACGAATGGATTTCAGTATGACATATCCCCATATAACCTGAGCGATTATACCCAGTGCTCCTATGATGTCGGAACGCCAGCCCGTTACGGGATCGTTCTCCGTTCCGGTCAGGCTGAGCAGGGAACCGGCGCAGACACAGCATATGATGACGATGCGGATCTTTTTATATCTAACATTAAACAGGCTTTCCAGGAAAAAGTATATCCAGCCTATCTCCACTGCCAGGAGAAAATAGTTCAGGTTTTCCTTTATGTTATAGGATATGCCGAAATTGGGAATGTAATAATGCAGGGTCAGGATCGACCAGAGAAATGAAACGCCGGTGTAATGAAGCGATACTTTGTCCGTCCGGTTATTGAAAAACTGGAAAAGCGTAGAGAAACCCATGAGGAGAGTTATGAAGCCCGTAGCCATTGGGACATACTGCGCCATGAATTTTTTCCAGAATGAATCGATGCGGACCTGCCGTGATTGTGCTATATAGGGTCTTCCGTTGACGAGGGCCTTCTGATTGGCATAGATGCGGATGGCGATGATATTATTTTCTTTGAACCGGATTATTCCCTGCGGGATATGATATACCCTGTCCATGTTCCATTCTGAAAAAAAATCAGGATGTTCGGAACCGCTTGTGCCGATGATCTCGCCGTTGAACCAGACTGTATCGGCATCCCATATTTTCCCCGCGTAAAGGGACAGGTCCTTGTTCCTGAAGTCTTCGGGGATGGTGATACTTTTTCTTATCCAAAGCACCTGCCGCTTTTTTTCCCGTGACAGCATGGCGGGAAGATCGATAACGGTCCATGATGAATCATCATAATCAATGGTGCCGTTTTGGCCGTTGTCATCCATGGAGAGACGCCAGCCCGTTTCAAGCGGTAGCGTGATACCGGTACTACAGGAAACAGCTATGACGGCCAAAAAGAAAATCAAAGTGACGGTGCTTTTTCTATGTTTCATGGCAGGAACCTGGCCTTGCGGTTTATTCTACCCCAGTGGAGACGAAAGAGAAGCGGGGCATTTATTTTCTTTATGGCCTTGTACCTTTCCTTCACATTCCGGGCCATGCGAGCATGCTCAGAAAGGAGCTTTTCCGTAAGATCGGCGCATTTCCTGTGAAACCTCTGGCTGTCTTTTCCGTTCTGCTCTTCTTCCATCAGGGCCGTCATATCCTTCTCCAGGGCGTCTCTTCCGGCCTGAAGCGACGGGGCCAGTTCGGGGTAATTCATGAGGACCCGGCGGTGGATATCCTCGCCGGTCCACCAGAGTGTTGCCGGATCATAGTGACGGCCCGCTGAACCGTAGATATCCATGCCCTGATCACTTTGGGAAGAAAAATGGTTTTCCACATATGCCTCACCCGGCGCGGGAAAGGCATGGGGTTTGAAAAGACTCACACAGGGTGCCGAAGTTCCCGTGAAGTAAATAAGCGGGTGCTGTCCGTCCCTGAGCACGGCCACCATGGAGCCTGTTGACTGGTAGGCTATAAATCCTCCGCCGTGCATGCATATGCGCTCCATGTGTTTTTTCCCCGGCATGAAGGGCTCCGGCGCGTTATGGTCGCGAAGATAGCGCATCATGTCCAGGGCCGTGATGCTCTTTTCTCCCGCCGAGAGCAGACCGGTGCTGCAGTTGTGCCGGATGTGTCCCCGGCCGAAATGGGTGAATATCGTATCGCTGAAGTCCCTGCTGAAATTGAGCCGCTCATTTTTGCCGGTATATCCCTTTTTCCTGGCATAATCTTCCAGGCCCGGCGAGGTTTTTGTAAAATCATCCTCGATGGAAAGACTGTTGGAAATGCTCGCCGTGGTGATGACCTTTTTTAGCACCCAGAGCCTGTCGGCCGTTTCCAGTACATAGGCATCGCGGGGATCGGCTATGATGTATGAGTTGTGGTAATAGAGCTTCCCTTCCATGGCGCAGTTTCCCCCCTGGCCGTGCTGACTGATCAGGGAAAGAATAACTTCATAGGCCTCCTTGGCCGTTGTAGCGCGTTCCAGGGCCAGCCTGAGTAGATCCATGCCCGTAAGGCCCGTTTTGGCATAGGGCTCTTTGCTGTACACCGCCTCATTGCCTATGGCTACACCGTGTTCATTCACTCCCATCTCGGCACCGGGCATCCAGAAGGGACGGGACAGGAACACGGCATAGGTGTGACGGACCTGCGGTATCTGTATGTAGGTGTATTGCGCGACAGTGCCATGGTTGTGGGTCCGCGCAGGAATATAGGTGATGTTCTGCGCTTCGTTGGGTTCCCTGTCGGAGTTTTTTCCCAGTATCATTTCTCCCCGGGCCGTTACCGATGGCGTGGCAATAAGTGTATCACACATTCCAGTCCTCCTGCTGTTTTCAGCGTTCTACTTTTCCCGGTAGTCTCAGATTATAGCGTTTTCTCAGAATTTTTTCAATGAAAAATTTATCGATTCGGCGGGCCGTCTGATAGAATCTCCAGATATTCGCGTCACGTGAATAATAGGTATCAATTTCTTTCCGGGTAAGTTCCGGCCCCATATTTTTCTCCCTGATGAATTCATTAGCAAGATCTATGTAATCATCGATGAGGTCGGAGCGCTGTTCCTTGTGGAGATTGCCGATGAGATCGATGAGCACGGAGCGCAGATCATAATAGCGGTCCACCACTTCCTGGAGGAAGAGTTTTTTCAGGAGATAGCGCAGGAAAGACGGGGCGTTCTTGATGAAGAGCTCCACATTGAGCTGTTCCACTCCATTGATACGTATGAGGGGAGAACTTGTATCAACATAGAAAAGATCATCGTCGGCCGAGATACTTCCCCTGCTTTTTTTGCCGGGAATATGGACCCAGTTTGAGAGCTGTCCGTCAAAGCCGATACGAACGGTTCCTTCTGAATGGTTGAAGGAATGGAGAAGCCCGAATTTTGTCAACAGCAGCCTGAAAAGCGTGATGGCTTCCCCGTGGTCCAGATTTCTGATAAGGTGGTGACAGACCCGCGAGGGATCGATCCTTTTCTGGCCGGCGTACACCATGTACTGGTCCTTAAAGGGGAAGCAGGCGATCCTCTGTTCCGGTACGTCAATGCCCACTTCTTCAACAATGATGCGGCGGTATTCCTGGTAGAGTTTTTCAAAGGACAGTGCCTCCTCCAGGGAAGGGAAAGGAGGCATTTTTTTCCATATCCATTCCTGGTCCTTAGGCGGCAGATGCCGGTTTCCCGAATCGAGAAAACCGCCCTTAGATATCTCCATTACCGTTGATATCTCCCCGTAGCCGATGATGGAGAGATTTGACTGCTCATGATAAAGGGGCCGCAGGTCCCGGATAAAACGTTTATACAGCGCCGTATCACGGCTCAGGTTCAGTTTTATTTCATCGAAATTAACGATGATATGTTCCAAAGTCACGGCCTGTTCGTCGCGAAGCCCGAGGTTCCGGGCCGCCATTTCGTCAATGATCCGCATGACGGGGATATACTTTTCCAGGTAGGGAACCTGACGGCTTATGATAGATCTCATCGATTCACCATCACCTAACAGCAGCGCGTATAGATTGTTTCGTGCACCCGTGCTGTCGATCCTTTCCGAAAGGAAGGCCTGGAATTCATCATGGTCCAGGTCCAGTATACGCCGGTCAAGATCCAGGATTGTCCGGGCCTCGCCATGCTGGCCGAAAAGGCCGATGAGGATATCCAGGGCCCGCGGTGACAGGGAAGACAGGTCGGGGGGAATGAATGGCTTATGCCCGGCACGGTCCTGGAGAAACCTGTTCTTTAACCGGCGGATTTCTCCGTTGACGCCGGCCAGTTTCATGAAGCGCAGGCGTTTTTCCTTCAGTCCGTAGACGTCTGCCATATCCTTAAACAATTCCAGGCAGGAAGAATATGAGCTTTTGGTTGTATTCATGGCCTTAACCCGATACCGTTTTTAAAGCTGACTCGATCCTTTTCAACAGGAAAGCCGCATCTTTTTCCTTCATGATGAGAGGAGGAAGAAACTGCAGCACGCGGGGATCGTTGCCTGAATAGACAAGATAAATACCCCTGTCGAAAAGAAGTTTGAGCATGAACAGGGACGTGATTTCATCCTTGAAGGCCAGTCCCATCATGAGTCCCAGTCCCCGCACGGAAAGTCCGGGACGGGGATATTTCCGTGAGAGTTTCCCCAGTTCCTTCTTCAGCATGGCCCCTATATCCTTCACATTCTTCAGGAAGCCGGGCTCACGGGATATTCTCAGCGTCTCCAGGGCTGCAAAGCAGCCTACCTCGCTCCCGCCGAAGGTGGATATATGTATGAAGGGGTCGTCTTTGAAAAATGAGGCCAGGGTGCTTCTGAAGATGGTGGCACTCATGGGATAGATACCCCCGCTCATGCCCTTGCCCAGGACAACGATGTCGGGCACTACCCTGAAATGTTCGAAACCCCAGAGTTTCCCTGTTCGGCCGAAGCCGGTCTGGACTTCGTCGAGAATGAGAAGGGCGCCCTGGTTTTGGCATATTTCTTTTACTTTCCGGAAATAATTATTTTCAGCGACGGCAATACCCATGGTGGCCGGAATGGTTTCCAGGATCACTGCCGCAGTTTTCTGCGTAACGGCTTTTTCCATGGCGGTAGTATCATCAAAGGGGACCTGGCTGAAGCCCGGGGCCATGGGGCGGAATTTTTCACGGTATTTTTTATCGCCCGCTGCAAGGGCGAATCCCGTGTGGCCGTGGTATCCGCCCCTGGCTGAAACGATCCCGCCGCGGCCCGTGACGCCACGGGCAAGTTTTATGGCCAGGTCAACGGCCTCGCCGCCGCTCACACCGTAGACTACCTGATCGAGGCCCCGGGGCAGTGATTCGGCCAGGGCCCGGGCAAGCATGGTTTTGGGTTCGCTGATAAGATGGTGGTTGCCGATATCGTAGGTTTTCAGTCCCGTCGTGAGTGCCTTAATGATGGCGTGATTGCGATGTCCCAGGTTGAAGACACCGCCGTTGCAATGGCAGTTAAAATATTTTTTCCCTTCGCGGTCCTGGAGATAGCAGCCGCTTCTTTTGCGGGGAACAAGCAGGAGACCGTATTTCCTGTAAAGGTCAACTTTTCCCGGAGATATGTGCCGGGCGTAATCGTCGATAATTATTTCTTTTTCCCCTTTCATCGTCCCCTCCGCAGCATGATTCGAAATTGGTAAAAAAGGAATCGTTGCATAAGCCGGAAAATGAGAGTATTCAGTCTACTCCGGGACCGGGGAAAATTCAAACCTTTTGTCGGGGAATCAATTAAAAAAAGGATTCATCGTTTTTTCCCTGCCGATGGTGGTTTCCGGGCCGTGACCCGGCAACACCCTGATATCATCGGGGAGTGTGAAGAGTTTTTCTTTTATGGATGATATCAGTTCAACATAATCCCCTCCGGGAAGATCGGTCCTGCCTATGGAAAAGTTAAAAAGTGCATCGCCGCTGAAGACCACGCTGTCGATCTGTATGGATACGGACCCGCGGGAATGTCCTGGCGTGTACAGAAGTTCCAGGGTAAGTCCGGCTACGGTTATGTTTCCTTCCGTGGGAAGGTTTGCGTCGGGAACGGGAACGCCCGGGTCCGGTACGCCGAACATGCGCGCCTGAACAGGAATGGTTTCAAGGAGGGGTTTATCCAGTTCATTAACCATGAAGGGAACGGGGTATTTCTTTTTTATGGCATTGACGCCCTCGACATGATCGATATGGCCGTGCGTGGCGATGATAGCTTCCAGGTTCAGCTTGTCGCTGCGGATTTTCTCCAGCAGCGGGTTTACCTCAAAACCGGGATCGAGAATGAAGCAGGCCGATGTTTCCTTGTTAATGACAAGGTATGAATTGACCATGAACGGGCCGTTTTCATATATTAATATTTCCATTGTAGTTCTCCGTGGGATTGATGTATTTCGTGAAATCCTTTACAGCTCATGCAGCTTTTACTTCAAGGTAAACGAGTCGCATGATTATTGTTTTTAATATCAGGCACTTACGGTATATGTGTCAAATATTATTTGACACATATGATCACGGGCGGCAGGAATAGTTACGGGAAGGACCGTATTGTGGAAAAGAAAGAAACCATCCTTGATATCACCGTTTCGCCCAAATCATCGAGAACGCAGATCGTTCTTTGTGATGATAACGTCATAAAGGTCTATCTGAATTCACCGCCCGTGGACGGCGCCGCCAATGAGGAATGCGTTCGTATTTTCGCCAAAACACTCCACGTCCCAAAATCCTCCGTTGTTATCGTGAAAGGACATAAAAGCCGGAAAAAACGCCTGCTTATCGTCGATATGACCACCGACGAGGTGTTCCGGAAACTACGCTCCTGACCGTCGGCGATAACGGTTCCAGTATGGACAGAGGCACAATGGATTATCCTTAAAAAAAGCTTGTATTTTCCATATATTTTATTAAAAGAAACTTAATTTCAGCCCATGTGAGAAATGTAAACGGGCCGGATATCAGCTATGCAGAACAGGTTGATTACCATACTTTTTTCGATTATTATTGCCATGGGAATTCCTGTTCAGATTTTTTCCCAGGGCGGCGATATCCCTGTTCCTCCTAGCGGCAATAATGACGGCACCGGTATCATACTGTTAACCGATGAAGCTGATGAACAACATGCGTCCCATGGTTTGATCAAAACAGAACTCCTTCCTGATTCGGACCTCTTCCCCGGCTTCCTCGCCGATCCGCGCCGCGTTGAAATGTCATCGACTTTCAGAGTTGCCGATACCACCTATGACGCGTACATATATGATGCCGACGGCAAAAAGACCTATATCTTCGACAACAGCAAAATCTTTGCACCCATCTCCTTCGGTGCCCGTCTTCCCCTGGTGAGGATATACGGCGACTGGGGCGCGCTGCAGCTCAATGCCGAGGGCTGCATATGGGCGGTTTTCGCCAAGACCGATTATCCCCAGGCAGCCACCAATCTCCTCAACGCCGATTATTACGTGGGAGCCCCCATCACCTATGCCTGGAAGGATTTTTCCATGAAGGCCCGCTTCTACCATCTTTCATCCCATGTCGGTGATGAGTTCCTTGTCGCGTACCCGGGACTGAACCGGATCAATGCCAGCAAGGAGTGCGCCGATATATTCGGGGCCTATACATTTTTTGATCGTATACGACTCTATGCCGGGTTCGGCATGGTGATGCGCCATGATCCGTCCTATGATCTGGAACCGTTTTATACGGAATATGGTATTGAACTGCGGCCCTGGCTGCCCATGGGTATCATTGATCCCGTCACCTGGCAGCCCTATATCGCGACGCATTTCAGGAACGTCCAGGATAACCGATGGAATCTCGATACCACCACTGCCCTGGGAGTTGAATTCAGCCATTACCGCCATCCCATGACCAGGCTGCGTTTTTCCCTGGAATATCATAAGGGCAATTCTCTCGATGGCCAGTTCTCGCGGAACAAAACCAGCTACTATGCCTTTAACTTCGGCGTGGGATTTTAATATACTCTCCATCATAGATTCCCCTGCAAATTGTTGAAAATGCTTGTAATTAATTCATCTATGCCGTAACTGGTTCTTTTTCTTGTAAAAAATCCGGCCTGTTCTATTATTGACCGGCAGGGTCTTTATTATTGTACAATGAACTGTTTTGGAAATGCTGAAGAAGGGAGGTATGTCCTATGAATAGAGACGCCAAATATCGTGAAATTCCTTATAACTATACCTCCTTCTCCGATAAAGAGATCATCCTCAAGTATTTCGATGCTGAAACCTGGGATATGCTCAATGAACTGAGAAGCAAGAGGGTAACGGGCCGGAGCGCCAAGCTCCTTTTCGAGATCATGGGTGATATTTTCATTATAGACCGAAATCCCTATATCTTCAATGATTTTCTGGAGCACCGGGAAAAGCAGTATAACCTGAAAAAGCAACACAAGCTCAAGCTGGCCATTATCAGGAAAAACGCCACGGATGATCTGGTTCTTGAGATCATCAAACGGGCCCGCAGAGTGGACCAGGAATTTTTCCAGAGCTTTAAACAGGAAGAGCGCGCCAGAAAAAAAATACATTCCGCCTTTAGCCAGGTAACGGCTGGCGGAAATATTTTATTCTCGGCCTTTCAAAAAGTCTCTCATGTTACGGACGCCACGGACTGGCGCGTCGAATATCCCCAGGTTGTGCTCTATCCCGACACGGCGGAAGAAATACCGGGCATCATACGGACGGCCCAGAAGCTGAACCTGAAAATCATTCCCCGGGGCGGCGGTACGGGGCTCACGGGCGGCGCCATACCGGTGTACAAGAACACGGCCGTCATCAACACGGAAAAACTGCGTAAAATAAGCGACATAGAAATCATCCATGAAAACGGGGGCGATATTCCCGTGGTGGAAGTGGAAGCGGGTGTTATTACCGAAAACGCCATGCACCATTGCTCCGGGCAGGGCTACATTTTTGCCACGGACCCCACTTCGGCCTGGGCCTCCACTATCGGCGGGAACATCGCCGAAAATGCCGGCGGAAAAAAATGCGTCATGTGGGGAACGGCAATTGACAATATTTATTCCTTTCGCATCGTCAATTCACGGGGCGAGATCATCGAGGTCCTGCGTCAGGACCATCCCCATCATAAAATCATGCCCGATGACGAAGTGACCTTCCTGGTGTACCGCATAAGAAGAAAGGAAGCGCGCGACCTGATCAACACTATAACCCTGAAGGGAACGGACATACGGAAAAAGGGCGTGGGTAAGGATATCACCAACAAGGCCCTGGGAGGGGTTCCCGGCATACAGAAGGAAGGCGGCGACGGCATCATTGTCTCGGCGAAATTCGTGTTATACCGGCCCTTTGATCACTGCCGGACGGTCTGTCTTGAATTTTTCGGGAAAAACCTGATAAACGCCTCGCGGGCCATCGTTGATATTCTCAATTCCTTTGCCGGAAACACCGAAGCGAGCCTGACGGCCCTGGAACACTTCGACGAAAAATATGAAGTGGCTATAAATTACCGGAACAAATCGGACCGCAGCGAGCTTCCCAAGGCCGTGCTCCTTATCGATATAGAGGGCAACAATGAAAAAGCCCTGGTCGAGGCAAGCAGCGCCATGATCGACATGGTGAAGACCTATGACGCCGAGGGCTTTATTGCGGAAACGGAGTCCATGAGGGAGGCTTTCTGGAAGGACAGGAAAAACCTGGGCGCAATCGCGAGGCACACCAATGCATTCAAGCTCAACGAGGACGTGGTCATTCCCATTGAATCGCTGCCGCTCTTCGCCGATTTTATCGAGATGCTCAATATCCGGAAGGAACTGGAAAACTATGTCGGACTTATAAACGATGTGGATGAATTTTATACGAATAAAGCACTGGAGGACGATTCATTTCTTCCCCATAAGCTGAAGACCTTCCTGGCCCAGCTCCAGGAGATCAAATCAACGTTCATGCAGTACATAGGCAATATAGGACAGCCCATTGATGTGCTGAAGGATGTCGATCCCCGGTTCACCGGCGACACCCGGCTGGTATTCGAATATATCAGGGACAATGACCTGCTTATAAACCTGGAAAAAAAGGTGATCGAAAGCTTCAGGCAGCTCTTCCATGGCTACGACGAGCTCATTGAGGAAATAACCGGGCTTTTCAGGGATCGGAGAAACCGGAAGATAATCATTGCCACGCACATGCATGCCGGTGACGGGAATATCCATGTAAATATTCCCGTCCATTCCAATGATTACGCCATGCTTCAGGAGGCCGATGAAACGGCCGGCATCATCATGCGAAAGACCAAGGACCTGGGCGGCGTCATCTCGGGAGAGCACGGTATAGGCCTCACAAAACTTAAATTCATAGACCAGCATGTCCTCGATGATTATGCCGTCTATAAAAAACAGAACGATCCCGATGATCTTTTTAACCCGGGGAAACTCCGCTCCGATTTCCCCGCCAGCAGCATTTATACGCCGTCGTTCAACCTTCTCGGCAAGGAGGCTTTCATCCTGGAAGCATCGGACCTGGGGAAACTGACCACGTCCATTGCGGCCTGTGTCCGTTGCGGGAAATGCAAAGACGTGTGCAATACGCATCATCCCGGGGCCACCATGTTTTACAGCCCCCGCAATAAAATACTGGGGGTCTCTCTTATCTCCGAGGCCGTGCTCTACGAGGCGCAGACCTCGAGCCGCCTGAGCTTTCGGAATTTCCGCATGCTCCGGGAAATTTCCGATCATTGCACGGGCTGTCATAACTGCTATAAACCGTGCCCGGTAAATATTGATTTCGGCGAGGTCACCCTTGCCATCAAGGAATTACTGGTGGAGAGGCACCGGTCAAAATTCAAGTTAATAACCTCCTTTGTTCTTTTTTATCTGCGGCGTCGCGGTGTGAGGATTAATACCTTTTTCAGAATACTGCTGCTGAAAATCGGTTATAGCGGCCAGCGCATGGCCTATTATTTCGGCAGGCCCTTTTTCCCCATCACGGCGAAGATTCTGCCGCAAGTTACTGAAATGCTGAAAGCGCCCTTCCCGCATTCCGGCGAGAGGACTATCCGCGAAATATTCAATCTCAGGGGAAGCAATACCTTCTATGCCTTTTCAGATCCGTCGAAGCCGGTCAAAAAAAGCGTTGTTTATTTTCCCGGGTGCGGCTCAGAGCGCATGTTTCCCGAAATCAGCATGGCCGTCATCGCCCTTCTCTATTATGCGGGCATTCGGGTCGTTATAGCGCCGGAGTATCTGTGCTGCGGTTACCCCATGCTGTTTAATGGCAGGGTAAAACAGGCGAAGAACAAGAGTTATGAAAACAGGGTCATGTTTCATCGTATGGCCGACACTATCGGGTACATGGATATTGAAGACGTGGTGGTTTCCTGCGGGACCTGTTTTGAGATGCTGAACAAATACAAGATTGAAAATATTTTTGCCGATTCGGCCATTATCGATGTTAATGAATTCATGGCCCGCGAGGAGCTTTACCGCATCGACCGGAGTGGCGAACAGCTTTTGTATCATGATCCCTGCCATTCCCCCATGAAGCGCCTGGGTGTCGATAAGACCTTTTCAGTCCTGCTGAATGCGAAGCCCGTCAGCGCGCCTAACTGCTGCGGAGAAGGGGGAACACTGTCCCTTTCCACGCCGGATATTTCCAACAAGCTGCGGGAGAGAAAATCCGACAATATATCCCGTCATTATCACCGCCATGAGAAGGCCACGGTACTGACGACCTGTCCGAGCTGTGTACAGGGTCTATCAAAAATACACGGGCGCCTTACGGTAAAGGGGCAGTCCATGGTGGTTTACCTTGCCGATGAAATACTGGGTAAGCACTGGAAACGGGATTTTAAAAAGAATATCAAAAAGCAGAACGGCATTGAGCGGATTATACTATAATGGAACCTGTGAAAATTATAATTTAAAGGAGTCCATTGCCATATCCATAAAAAGCTTTACCGGTTACGGAAAAAAGCCGAAAAAGTAAGTGAATACTTGTGATAAGAACGAGGATAGCTATGGGTAAAAGGGCGCTCTTGATATTATTTCTCTCCATACCGGTTTTTCTCTTTTCTCAGGAACCACCGAAAGAGACGGATGCCGGTAAAAAAACACAGAAGAACATCCCTGTTCTGGCGCAATACAGCAACAGGTTTACGGTAAAACCCATCTACTTTAACAAACGTATTGATGTGACGGGGAAGGGAGATATTCTTGAAATTGAGATGGTCATCGAAAATCTCACCGATGATCCCATTGATATGTATATTTTTACCATAGCGACTTTTGAAAACGTCGAAGCGACACGGAGCAGTTTCGAACGGCCCATTCCGCCTGCCGAACGTATAAAAACATTTGTAGCCAGTCCTGATGATATTAAAAATTTTGAATATCCCGTGTATGATGAACAGGGAAATATTAAAAAAGATTTCTTCGGTAAAGAGATAGTTGAATATAAAAAATATCCCCATGAACCCAGGAAGGGAGTTGATCCCACTACCGGCAAAGCCTACCATCTTGTGGACAAGCTGGTATTACGGACATATCATCTCAGCGTCTACAAGAAAAACTATTACTTTTTTAACGAGGCGGCTCTTCTCATTTTTGACATGGATGGCAATCCCGTTTACCGCCAGCTCTATGATTTGAAAAACTGGAGGCGGTGAGGGTCCCGTCATATACCCTGACCATGGCGGTGCGCCTTCTCCGGGCCTATTGCCTGCCGTTATAAACGGATTTCCCCCGGGGCCGCATCTCTCGAACTGTCTGAGAGTCCCATGCAGGTCCGGAATCGGCTTTTTATCCCCCTCTTATATTTAGTAATTGAAAAAAAGAGTATACTTTGCTAACTCTTCACTGTCCTGTGTTGTCATAATGATTCTTTTTCAGTAGATTAAAGACCGGGGATATTCAATGAAGCGTAAGTCTTTCATATCAGGAATCTTCTTTGCCTGCATTATTTTCCATCTGCCGGGGACGAATCTTGCGGCCAGTGATGACGCCTATGATTATTCCAGCTGGGGCAATAATTATTACCAATCTGAATCGGTAAATATTAAAAATGTCAACGGCAAGTTCTATGCCTATATTGTTCTTCTCTTTAATGAAAACCCTCATTTTGTAAACCTGATCCAGAAGGACAGCATTCCTCTGAAAATAATGGCCCACGAGGGATTTCACATCAACGCCTATAAAAGCTATCTTAATTCCCTTCCCGAGGGGGCTCTGAAGGGCCTGGCCAGGACTATGCTGTCGGTGTATCTTGAATCAGTCCGGCTTGATGATCAGGAACTGCACCGGATCGAGGATATTCTCGTTGATCGGAATATCATATTGAAATTTTCCCGTGATAAGAACCGGGAATTCAGAAAGATAACCCTTGATTATTGTATCTATGGCAAAAAGGTGGAAATTACCACAAAACACCCCCTTATGGAACATAAGGATAAAATTTATAACATACAGCCCTTCATTTACTACGATGAATTCTCCACCAGCAATTCCACTTTCTACTATGACATGATTTATATAAACATGGAAGAGGTGCTCAATGACGCCCTCATTGCGAGAAAAACCATCAAAGGTGAAAATGTTAAATCGCTTTTTTTTGTCGGCTCACGTGTAACGGACGATATTAAATTCTGCCTGAATAAAAGTTTCAGCGGCAGCAGCCGCATCCGCGATGAAATATGGGAGATGTTCGTCATCCATGAGCTTACACATAAAATGATCAACAACCGCTTTAACTATTATGACCAGGTCAACGGCGAGGAGCTTTCGCTCATGAGCACCATTTATGCGAAACCGTACCTGGGACTCTCAGTCATGTACAGCTATGTCAACTACAATGCCATCAATCCCCACAGGATTGCAGCCATGAATTTCGTTAAATATGTCGCTGAAAAATCGGGGAACAGGGATATTGGCCGAAATCCGGGACTCATCAAACTCATGGGAGAAGCCCAGCTGAAGCAATTAGCCAGGGATTATTTCCAGCTCATTGTGGATCGGCTTGATTAGTCCAGTATTCTTGAGGGATTCTTAATATCCATGGCATCAAAACCGGCGTTTTTTACTCCCGTATAGGCATTGTCGGCAAGCATGGAAGTTATATCGGGATACTGACCGGTGTAGAGTGAAGCCTCTATTTTTTCCCAGACCGTAACAATTTTTTCACAGGCCTGTTTGAGAAGGTCATCGATCGATTCATAATGCAGCCCGGTTTTTTCCGTAGGATAGTTCCAGCGTTCCCGGTGGAAGTTGAGCACATGGGTATTCAGCCTGCGCGGTTGGGGATACTGCACCAGGAAGTCCGAATAGAACAATTTTTTCATGCGAATCTCGCGCACAAAATTGGAAAAATAAATATTTTTATTCGTTTTTATACCATAGACGGTTTTAATAAGAAAAGGAACGGCGTCGAGATATCCCCAGGTCCCGGTATAATTGCTTTCATTCTCTTTTTTATCCCGCCATATAATTTTCGGATAAATATCAGGATATGATTTGTTCAGGGCCTCAAGGATGATGTCCTTAATGGCGTGACGCAGCTGATCGGCCAGGGCACGCTTTCTGACGGGCAGGAGTTTTCCGATATCGGGCTCCAGTTCATTTCTCCTCTCATCCTTGTACAGGTAGTAGTTGTCTATGTTGTATTGAAACAGGAGGTTCTGTTCACGGTAAAAAACGGTTTCCTTCCGGTCAAAGGAATCGGGAAAGCCGGACCAGAAAAAAATAAAGGGATGTATAAGGGCGTCGGCAATCATATGGGAAATAAAGCCATAGAGATAGGCGCGCTGTTCGGCGCTCCATTCATTGTTCTTATCCTCATATGAATAGAGGCGGTCCAACATGGCGGCGATGAGTTTTTCACTGTTGCCATTGTGAAGGAAGAATGATATCTCATGGCCGTAATAGTGCTTTCTATTTCTTTGCGGAATATAATCGAATATATTGGGACCCAGGGAGCCAAAGACGGCGGCGCGGTAGTATTCATCCGATGAAAACAGGGCGGCGATGGATCGGAGCAGATAGGTCGATTTTTTCCTTGCTCCCAGAAGCTTGATGCTGTCGATGAGGATGCGCTGATGCGTTATCATCCCCGGCATAATGCTACCTGTGTATATACAGACATGTTCATGGTTTGTGACGATACGGAAAAGCGGGAATAATGTCAAGAATAAACATTTTGACCCTGTGGAAGGGATACATTCTTTTTCTGTCATCAAAAACAGGTAAAAATCGTTGACATGGTAGGGATGCAAGGGCGAGAATATGGTTAAAATCTTAATGGGGGATTTAGTATTATCATGAAAAAGGTTATCGCATTTCTTGTCATTATTGCCGCATTACATAGTACCGGGTGCGCCATGATTTTCCGGCATATGAAGGAGAAACGAGATACTACCTATGAGGAAGGTGTAAGGTTATACAACCAGGGACAGTACACGGCAGCCCATGATAAATTTAAAACAGTCATTTCAATCGATCCCGAATATGGTAAAATAAAGTATTATTACGGACAAACAAGCCGCTTTCTGAAAAAGAAGGAACAGAGGTCGCGCCAGAAGGCCAACAGCTATTACACGCAGGGCAAGCAATATATGAAGGTGAAAAGATATGAAGCGGCTCTGAACATGTTTCTCATTGTCAAGGAAGAGGATGATAACTATGAGGATGTGGATTTTCAGATCAGTGAATGCAGGGACAACCTGGAAACAACCTTAAACGCCGTAATGAAGTACGCAAGGAAATTGAACCGGCAGGGCAGGTACAAAGACGCATATAATCAATGCGAGCGGGCAAAAAAGCTGAGTCCCATGAGTCCCGATGCATCTATTTTGATGAAGGATATCGAAGAAGCCATGGATGAGCGGTCTGAGCCCTATGAGAAGAAAGCCGTAGCCTTTATGGAAAAACAACGATACGAATATGCAAAAAACCTGCTGGGAAAGGCGATCTATTACAATCCGGTTAAGCCGGAGCTTAAGGAAATGATAAATGAATGTAATAAAAAAATTGCCATTGATACAGATTACAAAAACGCATTGAGATTATATCAGAGGAAGCAGTATTTTCCGGCTTATTACAGCTTCAAGGCCCTGGAAAGAAAAGAAAAGGGTTTTAAAAAGACCGAGGTCTATATCCAGCAGCTTGAGACGTATCTCAAAAACAATATCTGGAAGTATTATAACCTGGGTCAGAAATATTATGACAGCGGTGATTATAAATCTGCGGTGCGGGAATGGAACAATGTTCTGGCAATTGATCCCAATCATCAGAAGGCCCGGGAGTACCGTGAGCGCGCCATGGCCAAGCTGGAGATGAAGGAGTCATTGAGCGGAGGGAAATAATTCCTTTTTACAGATCATAGAGGGCGCATTTGCCCGTCATGAGGTATTTCACGCCTTCGTCGATGCCGTCCAGGGTCAGTTCAAACATGGGGAATATTTCCCTGATCATTTTTATCGTGTGAACATAGTTCCATGACCGGGCCGGAAGAGGGTTGAGCCAGATGACGTTTTTGAAGTGATCTTTCAGCTTCTGAAGCCATATAATGCCGGGAATTTCATTATAATACCAGTAATCGATGGCGCCGTTTACCCACGTGAGCTCCGAGGGGGCCATTTCGCCGTCCCCCACAATAATCACCTTGTAATCGGGATCCTCGCTTTTCAGGAAATCCATGGTGGAGACCGATTCGTTCCGCTCCATGTTGGTCCAGAGGTCCTGGTACAGGCAGTTATGAAAATAGAAGTGCCTGAATTTGTTTATCTGTGACGATGCTGCGGAAAAAAGACGCTCAACCAGTTCAGAGTAGGGCGTCATGGAGCCGCCCACGTCCATGAAGAGGGCCACCTTGGCTGCCTTTTTCTCCTTGTTCTCCCATACGAATTCGATCTCTCCGGCATTTTTGCAGGTCTCGTCGATAGTGGCTTCCACATCAAGCCGTTCTCCCTGCCCGACGGGGAGGAGTGATCGCAGGTGTGACAGGGCTACCCTCATCTGGCGAGTGTCCAGGGTAATATCGCTGGAATAATTTTTAAAGGACCGTTTTTCCGCTATCTGTATGGCCCGCCGGTGAATGGATTCGCCCTGGCCGATGCGCACACCGGCGGGATTGTATCCCCAGGCCCCCTGTGTGGAACGCCCTCCCGTGCCGATGGCCTTGTTGCCGCCGATATGGTCCTTGAATCCCTCGCCCCATTGTTCCTTCAGCTGTTCCTCGAAGTTTTTAAGCACTTCGTCCAGGTTTAGCTGCTCCATCTGCTTTTTTTCCTCTTCGGAAAGCTTGAGCTGTTCAACCTTTTTCAGTGATTCCAGGATTTTTTCCAGGAGCTCGTCGGTAGTTTCAATGTCTTTAAAGGTATCGAGAAAGGCCAGGTCATATTTGTCGAAAAATATTTCATTCTTTACCAGAATTGAGCGGGCTACATGATAAAATCGCGTCAGGCTGCAGTCGTTGAGATTCATGGACAGCGCCTTATGCAGGGTTATCCACTCGTGCATGGAAACGGGAACGCCCCGCGATTTCAGGTTAAAGAAGAAATTAATAAACATCCCGTGTCCTCATGCTGGCGTTGTAGGCGTAATGAGATTTTCCCGATTTGTCAACGAGTTCGATGTCTTCCTTTTTTTTCAGGAGTGTTCCGAGAAAGGGAATTTCCTGCTCCAGTTTTTTTATGGAGATGCCTCCCACCATGAGAGCCTGGAGCCAGTCGATGAGTTCGCTCGTGGAGGGTTTTTTCCTCAGCATATCGAACTGCCTGATCCAGTAAAACTTTTTCAGTGCCTCTCTCAGCAGCTTTTTTTCTATGTCGGGATGATGCACCTTGACAATCTCCTCCATGAGTGCTTCTTCGGGAAACTCGATATAATGAAAGACGCAACGGCGGAGGAAGGGGTCGGGCAGTTCCCTTTCGCTGTTTGAAGTAATGATTACGATGGGTCGTGTGGCGGCCTTGATGGTCTCCCGGGTCTCCGGTATATAGAAGGACATCTCATCGAGCTCATTGAGAAGGTCATTGGGGAATTCTATATCGGCCTTGTCTATTTCATCGATGAGAAGAACAACCTGCTTATCGGCGGCAAAAGCCTCGCCCAGCTTTCCTAGCTTGATGTATTCCTTGATATCCGATACGTCTCCCTCGCCGAAACGCGCATCGTTGAGGCGCTGGACCGTATCATATACATAGAGACCCTCGCGCGCCTTAGTGGTGGACTTAATGTTCCAGATAAACAGTTCCTTGTCCAGCCCCCTGGCTATGGCATGGGCCAGAAGTGTTTTTCCCGTTCCCGGTTCGCCTTTTACAATCAGGGGCCGTCCCAGCGCGATGGATACGTTGACGTTATCTTTCAGCTGGGGAGATATGACATAGTCCGGTGTACCTTTAAAATAATCCATAATTATCCGCCTGTCTCGTAGGTTAAGCATACTGCACGGGGAGAGCCATTTTAGGGATTTCATCCGTATGATATGGATGAAATATTCCCCGGGATGACCTTCTTTATGCAGTATTTCTGGTTTCTAGGCCAATGATTTATATGATGCTGATCATGGCAAGAACTTTCTGGTATCCTGTATCCACTGTTTTTTTCTTTCAAATTAAAAAAAACAGCATTATGACTTGACACTTACAGTATTTTAGTATATTATATATTTATCAAATACCCTTTGATATCTTCTTGTTAAGTTTAAACTATCCTCCCAGAACGTTTAGAGCTATTCAGGCGGGTACGAAAATACCCGCCTGGATTATTTTTTCAGTGAAATAGTGTCACCGGTCGATTCCTCCAGCAATCACTGTTTCTCATTCGTATACTTTATGTGTACTTCTGTTCAGAGCGAGGAAAAGTTCATCAAATTTAAAAAAGCTTTACCTTCCCGGAATATTTTGTCAATACATTCACTCAACAGTTGCCGGGATGCCAGCTTCGGATAAGACATCTTGTGTTCCATGGGCTGGTTTCCGGTGGCGGAATTCCCTATATTGCAAAATTTAATTTAAAATTCTCCAATGACTTTCATAGAATCTTCATAAATTGCAGCGCCAATTTTTTCATCGAAAACGTTGTCTTTCCAGACATAAACAGACGGCTTTTTATTGTAAGAAAAAACGGTACCCGGTTTGTTTTGAATATGTGGTGTTGTCATGATCCAGGCAGCAGCTCCGGCCGATTTTTTGGTTGAACTCGTATCAGGCAAAAGGAACCTCATTGCCGGCATTATATTCCTCCATAAGAACTGTATGATTTTATTCTGCCTGCGAGCAAGACCGGTTCCAGGCATAAGCCCTGGGTCAAGCACATATGAAGAAGTATTTTTAAATCTTTTTGACAGTTCCACAGCGGTAATCGTGTTCAGAAACTTTGACGTAGCGTACCTGTCAAGATTCTTCTGCTTCGTGTTTCCCGCGCCGGACTTTCCCCGGAGTAATTCATCAATAGATGTATACTGAGCACCTCTGAATCCATACATCTTTCCATAAGGATAATTCGGATTGTGAGTGCCGCTCCCGATAAATAGAATTCTTCCTTCTTTTTTGATATACGGTTGTAAGCCGATAGTGAGCATAAAAGCAGCTAAATGGTTAACCGCTATGGTTTCTTCATATCCATCGGGTGTAAATTTTGTATGGTCAACGAACTGTACACCGGCGTTATTTATCAAACCGTCAATTTGCGTGTCCCATTTTTGTATAAATTGTCTGATATTGGATAGCTGCGATAAATCAAGCTGAACTGCTTCGACATTGCTTCCCGTTTCCCGGGTAATTTCCCGGCCCCTGTTAAGATTACGAATTGCCATTATCACCCTGTTTTCTTTATTTTTCGCAAGATTCTTTACAATTTCGAGACCCAATCCGCTGGTTGAACCTGTGATAAGATATGTTTTCATATATTTTCTCCTGTTTTTGAATGTTGACGCTGTCAACATAAATAATATAACAAACTATGTTGACATAGTCAACATTATATGATAAAAAACTGAATTTATAAATATTTAAGGATAATAATAGAAATGAATAAGGAAACCAGGCAAAGTCTGCTCAGAGTTACCCATGACCTGATTGACAGCAAAGGAGTTGAGGCAGTATCAATGCGGGAAGTCGGGAGGCTGGCCGGGTTATCACGCTCGGCATTATACCGGCATTTTGAGAATAAAGAATCGCTTCTGGCTACGATTGTTGTAGAAGATTTCACTCTACTGGGAGAAAAGATTCATAAATTAGAAGGAATAGTTAAAGATTCCAAACGGCTTTTAATTGAGATTTTTATTGTTTATTATAATTTTGCAATGGAAAATCCAGGGCATTACCAACTAATGTTTAACACCAAGTGGGATGAGGAAAAGTATCCGGAGATACAACAGGCGGCTTATTCTGTTTTCCAGAAAGTCGCTCTGTTTGTTTCCGGGGCTCTGTCAAACAAAGAGACGGATACTAAAATATTAATTGAAAAAACAGCAATTCTATACGCCTTTATTCATGGCCTGGTTGAACTGCATTTGCTTGGGCACAGGGAGATGTCGAAAGGACTGAATGATGCCAGGGTATTGATAAATCATATGGTGGAGTCAATTCTTAAATCCTGAACAACTATTTTAAAGGTCCGGCGCCTGCATGTTTATTCGGTACTTGGGATTCATGGGCGTTGATGCCGTCGGTAATCTGTGTGACACAGCTTTCGTCAGTACAGCCAGTAGTAAATATCTGCTTAGCCTGTTTGTATATGACGCGGATTGCTTCTTCATCCGGTTATATCGGTATCGCCAGAAAGTCCATTCGATGGGAAAATCGGTGCATCGAGTCTGGCGATATGCCCCCTTAAGGCTGTGTGGTGTTAAAATTATTCTCCATATTCCAGTATATTATTCTCCCATAAGACAATGGTATCGTCATCACCGGAAACAGCCAGTATGTCACTGTCACCGTCATTGTCCATGTCAGCGGCATGAACATACGACGGACTGGCGAATTCCGTTTCAATGGAATGCATGGTGAAGACTTCGCTGCCATCGTTTTCCAGCAATACTATCGCATTGCCATATACATTTGTCGATACAATATCGTGGTCTCCATCGCCATTGAAATCGGCAATATAAATTTTCGTGTAATCACCATCAAGTCCCGTGGCCAGAGATGTCTGGAGGCTAAAGTTCTGGCTTCCATCGTTTTTCCACCAGTCTATGGCGTTATCTATGCATTCATATACGACTATGTCCTTATGCCCGTCATCGTCAAGGTCACATATATGGACGCTGTTGGATCCCGAACCGAGGACAGTCTTTACAAAAGTCCCTGTCCCGTTATTGTTATACCAGGCCAGGCCGCTTGTGCCTGATCCTGCTACGACTACATCAACAGTCGAGTTGCCGTCAATGTCGCCCACGGCAATCGACTTGGGCCAGTTTATATTACCATCGAGTATATGTTTTGTCGCGAAAGTTTCATTCCCATCATTATCCCACCAGAAGATAGCGTTATTATAATGAGAAGTGCAGATTAAATCAATTTCATCGTCGCCGTTCAAGTCGGCGGCGCAAACCGAATAGGCGTAGGATAAGTCGTTTGCAACATCATGGCGGGTGAAATTATTATCCCCGTCATTCTCGTACCAGGCAATATCGGCACTGCCCGACACGATGATATCGACATCATTATCCCTGTCAAGGTCGACGGCATAGAACGAATACGGAGACGTAAAGCTGCTGTCAATAGTCACAGGATCAATAAAAGAAGCGTCACCATGGTTCTCGTACAGGACCACCTCTCCCAGATTAGCGTATCCACCGATTAAATCCAGGTCGCCGTCTCCATCGATGTCAACAGGATAAGGCGCAGCAGGGGACCCGTTTGACGAGTCAATAGTCCTGCTGAACCAGTCAGTGTGGCTGATGTCCCACCAGGCGATCTCGCCTGAAATCCTGGTGCCGAGTATATCCACAACGCCATCACCGTTAAAGTCGGCGGCATCCACGCCGCAGATGCCCGTGAAGGTACTGGCCACCTGGTGCTTCAACCAGGAACTGTCACCGTATACGCCATTGTTTTCCCACCAGCAGATATCCCCAAAATTTTGTGAACCGCCGATAAGGTCCGTTTTCCCGTCATCATTGACGTCAAAGGCGCGCAGCCTGTCAATGCCCTTCGAATCTGTCGTTATGGTAAAGGCTTCCCAGTCTTGCTCCCATCCGCTTGTCCCCATGGCGTTATCATACCATAGAATCTCAGTGCCGGTATTGCTCACTATTGAAAAAACATCACTGTCGCCGTCATTGTCGATATCGGCAACGGCCTTGTGAGACATGTTATCTGTAGTAGAAATATCGCCAATCTCGTATTCCGTATAACTCGTATTATTTCCTGAGTTCATATACCAGCGAACGCCGTAATAGCCGCCTACAAGAATATCCTGATACGTGTCATTGTTGAAATCGGCCAGGTAAAGAAAATGAGCGCTGCCAATGCCACCACTGGCAAACAGGCTTATTATTGAAGACATGGACCAGCCATATCCCAGGTTGATTTGATTGTTGCAAAAATTAACATAATCAGCTGAACCATATGCCGTACTGTCAGAAAAGCTCACCAGGTCCATGTCGCTGTCGCCGTCCATATCATACACATCAAAATACAGCATGTTGTGATAGGAGGAGGTAATGGCATGTTCGGTCCATGAGGTGCCATCGCCGCCATTCTCCCACCAGTAAATCTGGCCGCCGTCAAATTTTCCCTGGCAGATGACATCGAGATCGCCGTCAAAATCCATATCGGCGACTGAAAGATATTGCGGATATTCGAATGTATCAGTGATAATATTTTTTGTAAAAGTACCGCTCCCGTCATTTTTCCACCAGGCTATCTCATCTGTCCCTACCGGAGTTCCCATGGTAAACTCGTAACTGGTAGCAACAATATCCATGTACGAATCACCATCGATATCGGCGGCCCGAACGGCTGTTGCCATGTTGAATCCGTCATCGATAACATGCTTTTGAGGACTGCTGGTTGTCACGTAACTGGTCTTAATGCGATAATTTACACCGCCAACTCCGGTAGCGTTGAGTACGACTGTATATGTCCCTGGGTTGATATACTGATATTCAGCGGTCGCTCCGGTGGCATCCACGGTGCCGTCGCCGTTAAAGTCCCATTCCAGCTTTGTTATATTCCCGGTCGACAGACTCTCGAAATTGACTGTTAAGGGTGCGATTCCCCGTCTCAGCCTTGCCCTGAAATCAACATCGGGAACGCTGATCCCGTTAAGAGTAAAAGTATAATCGCCTTCATCAAAATCATCATTCACAATAGAAACCGTTACGGCTTTTTCCTGCGAACTCACGGGAGAAAAGCGTACGGAAAACGTGCTATTTCTTCCCGGGGCAATAACCGCCTCTGATGGCTGTTCGATGACCTGGAATTCATTGTCAGTGTCATTCTCTATGGAAACACGGGGAGATCCGATAAGGTTCAATTCGGCAGTACCTATGTTTTCTATTGTAAACACAACATCCGTGTAAGCGCCACCTACCCTGGCGCCTGTTACATCATATACCCCGCTGTTATCCGGTATAGGAGTACCGCCCTGTTTGATATTTATTTCAGGAAGCCGCGGGTCCTCCATTGACAGCTCGCCTTTTTCTATCATGCTGTTATCAAAACACGACATGCTTGAAACAAATGCAGATATTATCATTATAAAAATAGATATTTTTTTCATCGATTTCCCCCTGCGTTTAATTCATGTTAAAACGTTAACCTTATGCCGCCATCGAGTCCAGGGATCTGCCCGGTCTTTCCTTTTTCAAACATGATGGTATATGACGGCGATAGAAAAAGCTGCACAAAAGGAGTTATGGTCATCTCCACGTCACACTGCAAAAATATAACGGGATCGATGAAAACCTCCCGTGTATATTCATAATTGCCGTACTGGTCCGCGTTATCGGGATCATGGTTCATGAGGTTCGCGTGAATACCGGTGCCAAAAATGGGGATGATATGAATGTTGCGGGAAATGTTCAGGCTGTAGCCGAAACCGGCGGTTACCGGAATTGCCAGGATTGAATCAATCGCGCCATCGGCGCCCTCAAAGGTAAAAAAACCGGTACCCATGGACAGGACACCGCCTTTGAAAAGAAAATTGTGCAGGCCGGCATGGATACTGCCACCATAACCATTATCAGCGATACCCGAATAATCTCCCAGCGCCTTTCTGTACCCGGCGCTCGCGGCAATGCTCAGGTACAGCTCGTTGCGGAAATCGTAACGCACCTTCTCCACTATAGACAACACCGCCGGCTCAAAATCCGCAGCGTTCATTGCCTCGGAACGATAACTCCCTTCGACCTTTCCGTTTTCAACATTTATGACTTTTACCGCGATGTTGAAAGTGTCCATCTTCAGTACGGTGCCGGTGAGGATCTTGTTCGCCGAAAGAAGTTTACCCATTTGAACTGCGCAGGACGAATCGGTGCATCCCGTCTGTTGCAACGACATCTCCCTTAAAATGGCCTCCATCTCTTCCCGTTCCACCAGGGTGAAGACCTTCGTCTCAAAGATGCGAGAATTCGTCATCTGTCCCACGACACGGGCCACGGACTGCGGGCAGTTATATGTCTGAAAATCAAGTATGGCTACACGGTCCTTTGCCAGTACAGTGAATGGAAATAATATTAGAAGAAAAGCAGGTAAAAATTTCTTCATGAGTGTCTCCATATGTCGTGTTTTATACGCAACCCGGCTATCTCTGCCAGACACGCCTGTCTTTATGGATTTGTTTTGCGATATCCCTCATTGTCTTTTCAATGTCACCGGAGTCTGCAGTGCAGGTTTTATTAAAGAGCTGTTCTCCCTTTTCTCCATCCAGGACTTTTATCGTAATAAAATACGTTGCGTCGATCTTTTCAACCGAACCGGTAAGCTGCCTGTTCGCGCTTCTGTCAAATCCGCCGGTGTTTTTATATATCACACAGTCCTGGCCGCGAAGCCTTACAAGCTCCCGGTACAGGACTGATGTCATCTTTTCAACCATGGTGTTGTCACTATGTGTTGATTTAAACGTATTGATGCTGAGCCGCACGGCAATACTGTTATTTCCTGCTGCGCCATGGCTGGATGCAATTATCAGAATCGTGAGTACATTAATAAATCTGTTCATAGCTTCATCTTCCAGTCCTGAATTTTCCGGGTACAAACAGATTTAATGTTTTGCCAGGAATCGGACAGGAGTTCTTACACTTGACCCATATATTTTATTATGACAATTCCCTGATACCAGACGGCCCAATTCGATATTTTATCTTTATATCCCACTATAAACCCATCCGGTCGGATTATATGGTATTTAATAAAAAATACTAAAATTTTCGATAATTGTCAATATTTAAATACATCCATATAGAGTTTATTATGGATATTTTGCAGTACTTATTATTAAATATTCGCTCATCCACCTGCATCCCTTTTTCCCTGAATGGGGTCAGAGCCTCCTGAATACCTTAACGGGGAGCTTATAAAACAGGGGGAATAGTCTATTTTACCCTTTCGGATAAGGCATCTTGTGTCCATGGACTGTTTTGTAGTGCTGTGCATGCCCGTATCACTCAAACAGATTAGCCCACACCTGGTAGAAATACCCGTCAGAGTGCATCCATACAATTATGGCCTGCCCGTCGGGATTCATGGAGAGGCGGGGATAGAGGGCATTGGCCGTATCATCGAATTCAGCCAGTTCCGGCTCACCCCAGCCCGAATCCCTTGTAAAGCGAGCTGCCATGATATTATATACCGTTGAATCCTCCTGCACCCATACGGCAAAGGCCCCTCCTGCCGGAGACATGGAAAAATCCGGGGTTGTAAGGGAATAAATTCCGTTATGGTAATCAGCATATTCGGGGATCTCCCATCCGAATTCGTCCGTATATCGTGCACTGAAGCAGTGATGGGTTGTCGATCCGTTATAATAAAGCCATGGCCAAAATGTTAGAATCGTATCTTCATAGTCGACACCTATCAATGGATCGGCGCTGGTCCCGGCATTCTGCTGATCCACGAATTGCGGAATACCCCATCCGTCACTTTTTGTATACCGATTCGAGGCAATCCTTGTAGTTGATGTCATCATGTCGGTCTGCTGCCAGGTCACTATGGCATTGCCGGTGGAATCAATGACCGCTGAAGGGTTGGTTTCATAGTGCAGATTATACGGTGATAGGCGCTCCTCTTTTCCCCAGGACCTGGTACTGATATCACTTCCCGATGAATTATCACAAGCTCATAAAAAAATCATGAACAGCCTTAATACATATTTCATTTGTATCAATTTTAAAACATTTTCCTTTCCATCAAATCTGATAAGGACATTAAAAACATCTTTCTGTTTGCATGTGTGTCATCCGTAGCGTCTGAAAAATCCTGAGGATATAGTATGTGCCAGGATTACAGATATTAATATAATGCTGATATCCTTATGGCAAAAGTTCAATTTAAAATTCAAGACAGTAGCCGCAGATTATGGGAAAAACGGCTTGACCGGCTATCAACCTTATATTATGTTAAAGTTATAAATCCCGTAAATCATCCGACTTATTATATTATCTAATCCTTTTCATTTGCCAGTTCTATTGTACGATATAAAGCTTTTTGTGTATTATTCCTGAAATCACTCCAAAGACGAGGGGGCGACTATGAAGAATAAGACAATGGACGGCAAATACAAAAGGGATGAAAAAACAGACATTTTAAACAGGCCGGGATCGGGTCTTACCACGAGAAGGGATTTCCTTCTTTCAGCTGCCAGCGGTGCTGCGGCCATTTATTTTTCATCATGCGCAGACAGTAATCAATCTAACAAAGACTCAATACCTGTTAACCGTGTTGTGCGCGTAATCGATTCTGACGCAACCTCGTGGAACGGGGTAAATCCTGATGATTTTTATCAATATACAGACCAGGATGCCGTTGATGCCATGGTAGGGCGTGGCGTAAGGGAGCTTGCCGGGAAAAGCACGGATGAAGAAGCATGGCGCTCACTTGTACCGTATAACAACGGCGAAATGGTGATGATTCATCTTAACGCATACAACAACAATGACAACAGCAGAAAAAATAATGTCGCCGCTCCCATCAGCGCAGTAATATACGGACTGGTTGACCTTCTGGGAATTCCTGCGTCGAATATTGTAATTTCAGATCCGTCGCGAACACTAGCCGAATCACCAGCAGAGGACCGTATTATCAATGTATGCCGGCATAAGAGTTCCATCTCATGGGATTTGTACCAGGGAGAATACGGATCCGACATTACCTTTACTTCCGGTCATGAGCCTTCAAGCGCAGAAAAAATCGCCCGTGCAATAGATGAGGCTGACCATATTATCCTGATGCCGGTACTCAGCTGGCACAGTTCTGGTATGAGCACAGGAGCCATGAAAATGATGATCGGTTCTCTGGACCATATGTTGGCTATGCATGATTGCGGACCCGGAGATTGGCGCAATAGCGCCGGCCTGGCCGATATCTGCATGCCTATAAAAGAGAAGCTCAGGCTTATTGTAGCAGATGGACTGTTTGGAAATATAAATGGCAACACCTCTTCTCCCCACGCATTCATTACCCTGGGAGGCGCCAGCGGAACAGGCCCCTCCAGCACACTGTACTTATCCAAAGACATTGTAGCCCTGGACTCAGTGATGTATGACGATCTACTGGATGAAGCGACAGCACAGGGTTCCCCTAAAAGCGGTTATCTCTACGGGTATTTAAAATTTGCTGCTGACTCTGATCATAATCTGGGCACTTTTGAAATGCGTGACGAAACCGACGCAACTGCATACAGCAAGATCAACCTTGTGAAAGTGAATTTGACTTAAGGGTTTCGACACCGAGGGATGCATTTTATCTGTGCAGGAATAAATTCCTTCTATCCGCAATAAGCGCAGCAATAATCCGTTTTACTGAATCCATTGTTACATGACTGTCTTAATGAAGCGGGAAAAAATTTATAAAAGCTTTGCCTGCCCGAATATTCTGCTGATAATTTAACATATCGATCATCAGGATCAGCTTCGGATAAGACATCTTGCGTCCCATGGATTGGTTTTCGGCGTCGGAATTTACTATGTATCAAATACCCGCCCGGTTTATTTTTTCAGCATGACATTGTATTTCTTCACCATGTCTTCAGGATAATAAGACTCCTTGGCCTGGCGAAGAGCCTCGTTTCCCATATCCTGTTCAAAATTGAAACAGCAGTATTTTTTCGGCATGATATTGGCAAAATTGTTATACATGAACTGGTAGATTCCCTTGTACCGGCGCAGGCCCTTGGCGAAGTGGAGCGCAAAAACCTTTTCGTTCAACTCCTCGCCAATGATGAATCCCGCCGGCTCGTTGTCGACGTAATAGATGCCGCCGCAGAGAATGAGCTCATCGTAGAGGGTCAGAGCCTCCTTTGTGGAATAATAGTCTGTCTCCTCGGGGGCAACGGTCATCTCCTTCTGCCACAGGTCCAGTATGCGGTGGGCATCTGCCATCTCTTTTTCCGTCAGAGGAAGGGCCTGATGAGTGTAAAGAGCGAGAAACTGTGTGAGAAGGTTTTTCTTTTTATGCATTTTTTTCCCGGCATAGGAGCCCATTTTTTCTATGTGATGCATGTAATCGGAATCGTCGTTGCTGTAGCTGAATAAATACTCTTCGCCGCTGAAGGCAGTGAGCCATTCCTCGGGGATGGGATACATGTTTTCATATTCCATCAATATATCGCGGAGATAGGAGACTTCCAGTTCGCGAATATCTCTCGTGGGCATTATATACCGCCGGCCTTTCCTGGTCCGTCCCTCTATCCAGGTTTCACGGTCTGAAATGACATGATAATCGTGTACATCCCTGAAGAGGTACAGGTTGGCGAAGCTGTACTCCGAGAGATTTGTGCCTGCCAGTTTTAATGCAGTGAAAAGAACATCCTTGTGCTGCAGACCAAGTTTTTCCCTATTCATCATATAACCAATTCCTCTGTAAATATCGTCGTGTTACAAAAAGGGCATGTAAAAAAATGGAGGCGTTCATGGCCCACCAGATGGCCGGCGCACCCAGACCCGCCGTAATACCCAGGACATATGCCAGGGGAATTCTGACAAGCCAGAGGCTCATAACCACAATAATCATGACGCTGCGTGTGTCCCCCGCACCGTTCAGGCCGCCGCTCAGCACCACGGCCCAGGCCATGAAGGGTTCGCTTATCATGCTGATATAAATATAGCGTATCGATTCCGCAACGACAATAGAATCGTTGGAGAGAAAACGGGAAAGTTGACCGGCATTGAGTACGACAAGGAGGGTCAGTATGACGATGACGATAACACTGAGAAAAGCCGTGATAAGTCCCGCCCTGAAGGCGTCATCGGTTTTTTTCTGACCAAGATAATTCCCCACGATTACGGCGTTGGCCATATTAAAGGCAAAGGCAGGCAGAAAAATCGCCGATTCTATGCGCATGCCATTGGTAAAGGCGGCCAGTGTCTCCACGCTGTGAAAGGGCAGGGAGCCGATAATGAGAAAAAGAACCGTTGAGCCCAGCTGCCAGGCCCCGCGAAGAAGAACGGCGGGCCATCCAATAACGGCGATTCGTTTCACGTTTTCCCGGGAAAAGGTCTTTTTTTGCCGCAAAACCGGGCCCAGGTGGAGATAATTCAGGATACAGCCCAGGAGAACGCTGAGAGCGGTGGAAAGGGCTATTCCACGGTATCCCAGCGGTGTGTGGAAAACCAGGATAAAATTGAGGATGATATTGCTCAGGGCCGTCACTGCCATGGTGGACATGGATTTTCGTATCATGTCACCGGCCCGCATGAGACCGTTGCTGTTGATGAGAAAATAGTGGAACACCAGCGATGCAGCATATATTTCCAACAGCGGTCCGGCAACTTCCTTTACTTCACGGGGGATATGTATGATGGAGAGTATCAGCGGTGAAAAGAGAAGGCCGAAAACTCCCAGCAGGCCTCCCAGGACAAGAATGGTTACGGTTATGGACCAGGCCGAGTCCGCAAAGGCCTGTCTGTCCGAGGCAAATTGCCGGGCCGTTACAGCCACGGTCCCGATTGTCAGGGCGTTGCCGATGACCACGAAAATGAAATACAGAGTGGAGACAAATCCCACGGCGGCCTGGTATTCACGGCCAAGCTTACCGGCTATATAGACATCGGTGAGATTTATCACGAATTCAAAAAACATGATGAATATCATGGGCCAGCTTATATCCCAGCTTTTTACGGCAATGGCCTGCAATTCCCGGTTTTTAAATAGAGATATATATTTCATGGGCATAACTATATAGATCGCCATTATTATGGCAATCTAAAACCTGTTCCTTGAGCCGACCTCATATAGTTTTTATGACCCACCCTTCTATAGGGGATTCCCCTATATATAAAATAGGGGCTGTCCCATTTTCAATAAGTGCTTTGGCCTATGGACTGTGCGCTCATTCCATGGTTATACTTTTCTTATCATCAGTATGTTATCACATGTGACACCGGGCTGACATGAATGAATTAAATCACATGCACCCACCTGATCTTCAGGCTCTGTACCTACCAGTGGGGGACAGGTATGGAGCCGTGAAAAAGGTGGAGAATCTCATCTTTGAACTTGAACATACGAACATTGACTGGAAGTATGTCATCGCCGAGTTCCGGTCCTACCTGTATGACTTCCTTTACGATAGTATCCCCTATGCCCACGATGTTTTGAATATCATTTTTCATTATCTTATTGAAGCCGTGGCACGCAGGAAGGTGTCGGCTCTCCGCGCCAGTGATACTTTTTTTGACCGTTATATCTTTGTGGTTAAGCAGGTGATTGACGGGAAAGATGAATTTATCCCCGTAAAGGAAATTTTTGATGCCAATGCCTCGTCATTTCTCGATATAATGATGCAGGAGAGTGAAGAGGGTTTTTATTTCAAGGCCATAAACAACAGGGTAAAGAACCTGGGCAGCTTGCTTATCACCGCGGGAGACCGGGATGGTGATATTACAGGCATTATAGGTAAATTTTTGTTCCTCCAGTATCGCCTGTATGTAAACAGTTCCATAAAGACCAATGACTCCGAGATACAAACATTGATATCATACATCGACGACGAGATTGTGCAGGATGAACTTGTTCATATGTTCGATATCGTGTCAGAGACCACCTATGACGGGAATCTCCGCCAGATTGAACGGGTCCTATCGGAAGCACCGGCTGATCTGCTTGTTCAACACCATATATTGATGGATTTCTCACATAATGCCAGAACATGGGAGAAGATATGTCTCCGCATACGACGTATGATAGAAGAGGGGACACTGGTCCGGGATAATTCCATACTTCCCCTTCTCTCCTATTTGATAAAGAAGTCCCATGAAGGGAATGACGGTGAACTGCAGCTGTTTATATCGAGGACGGTGGCATCGGCATGCACCGTGTTTGTAGCGAGGAGAAATCATGACCTCCTTAAGAACATAATCGACCTGGTGATGCCCATACTCCTTTCAGAGATCGAGCGGGATGGGAATTATAATTCGGCCTTTTCCACCATCTACAATATCGGGAAAACAATCATAGAGTCGGGGAACATCTCTCTCATCGATTACTTCAATGACATACTTGTAGCTTCCCGTTTCTGTTTTCCCGAGTTCTCCGGTGTCGCCTCAGACTGGTCAGTGATCGTCAATGCCAGCCACCTGGAAAATATCAGAACATGGATGAAACTCATCGAGCTGAATCCGCCGGTTATGAAAAAACTTGCAGCCAGTCTTATAGTCAACATGAAGCTCGGCGGCGTGTACCTGAAAGACACCGATGTTTTCCAGAGGGACATCTCGGAACTTCTGAACAGCGATCTTGGTGAGGTGTTTTATCTTATCACGTCCCTGGCCGCGGTATTTCCGGCTTTCTACCATGATATCGGCGCCACGGGAGACATTCGTTCCTTCACGGAAAAAATTGATACCAATCACCGCATGAACGATCTCATCCATTTCCTGAGGAAGCAGGTGCATGTTGAATCATCAAGCAGGACCGTCACCCTTTTCCAGAATGTTATGGAATACTGGATGAGCGGAGAAAAAGAAATCCTGTTGAATATGATCCCCGGCGAGGTATACGAAAATATCGACGGTTTTTTCAGGATGATCAACATGGCCGACGAGAAGGCCGCCCAAATAATTTTCCAGAAGCTCAAAAAGAATTTTTCCCAGTATGATCATCTTCATTTTTGGGATATTCTGGAGGCCGTGGGAAAGGAATACTTCAATACATTCGTCACGGAAAACGATTTTGAAGATGTCGGCAACGGAGAAAAGACCGTGGTGCTTGATTACTGCAACCGGTATTTTGATTCGAGAAACCCAACGGAAATGACCAGCATGCTTCACTATATTTCCGGCATGGCGGGCCTCGATGAGTCGAAAATATCCATATGGAAAATGCTCTATGAAATTTCCGATGATGATTTCCGCAAACTTTTCAATGTGGTGAGCCAGTGCAATATTTCCAAGGTGAACATCGAGAAATTCATCACCTTTCTTCATGTCTACCGCATGCTCGTTGATAAATACAATTTCTCCGATATCCGGGGGATTGATAAACTTATGAAATATGCCTCGGAGGGCCTCTTTGATCCACCCAGGGATTTTTTTGATATATTACAGGGAGAGAATACCATAGAGGCCCTGGATGAACTTTTAAAGGTGCAGCATGAGCTGAAGGAATCGGTGCTTCTCAGCAGCAGGCGGTTCGAGGCCCTGGACACCATTGAATTCAAACGGCACATCGCCTTTGGCATTCCGTCCATGTACGGTTCCTATAAGGAGAAAAAATTTGATACGCTGAAGGTTTTTTTCCAGATGAACCTGGTCCGTTTTTCTTTCTTTGAAAAAATAGTAGAGGATTTTTTCAGTGATGCCCTCGTGGTCCCCGATTACAAACGGATGAAAACAGTCATGCAGCTGTTTATCCGCGCCTTTCTGGTCGATGGACTTGTCAACCAGGAGATGATTACCGTGGCGAACCTGCTGGAAACGCCCAATATGAAAACCTCCCAGTTTCGTGATGTGGTGAATTACCTCATCACCATCCATGGTGAAATATCGGATCGTTTCAACGAAACGTTCAAAGATGTATGCCGGGCAGCAGTGCATACCATCGGCGTCGATAATATTTCCCGGCGTTTTATCCCCAATGGCAAACCGCAGAATATCGACACTGTTGTGGACAGGCTGCTCCGTGACCAGATCATGCAGTCCCCCCACCTGCAGCTCTTTGATAATTTTCTTATCTCCATGCGTGATTGTATTATCTATGATCTTGAAGAGCACGGGGACCTGGTGTGCGTCAACAGCGACACGGGGAAACGGTTCCGGGGAAATGTGGCTTTCGCAATCGGGAAAACAGAGGCCTTCCCGGGGCAGGGGAAGATATACGCCCCGATCTGGCAGGTGGGAAATAAGGCCCATGGCCTGCTCTTTGCGGCAAACATGGAGGGAGTCAATGTTCCTCCCGGTTTTATCATTTCCTCCGGTCTATACAAGAGACTTAAGGACGGGAACCTGAAAAATCCCCGTTTTAAAAGAAAGATACTACATGTTCTGAAAAAAAATATCGACCTGTATACGGGCGGCCGTTACGCCAACAAGCGGAATCCCGTTCTGCTTTCTGTTCGCAGCGGCGCCGTCTTTTCCATGCCCGGTGTTATGGATACCATAACCAATGTGGGAATAACCCAGGAAATCCTGGATCAGTATGCCCGCCATGATAAATGGTTCGCCTATGACTGTTTTCGCCGGCTTATCCAGGACCTGGCCATATCCTCCTTTGGCATGGAAAGAAGCATTTTCGAGAGCCTCATGAATGAGGCAAAAGAGGAAGCAGGCGTTGCTCTCAAGGAGATGCTTACGGGAAAACAGATGGAGGCTCTGACCCTTCGTTACCGCTATGCCATTAACAATTTTGGCTACTCCATACCCAAGGACCCTTACGAACAGCTCCTCCATGCCATCATTGCCGTTTATGAATCCTGGGATTCGGAGATAGCCAGGAACTACAGGGATTATATCAATATTTCCGGTGAGTGGGGAACCGCCGTCGTTGTTCAGCAGATGGTTTTCGGTAACTATTCGCCGTTCAACATCACAGGCGTGGTGCACAGCCAGTACCTGGGAAAGGAAAAAATCAGCCTCTTCGGTGAATACAAGACACGTGCCCAGGGTCATGACATTGTCAGCGGAGTGGCGAAGGTATTCCCCATCAGCGAAGAACAGAAAAAAATATATGAGCATAGCAGCATTTATCCTTCCATGGAAAACAAGTTCCCGGATATTTACCGGAATCTTTTTCTCCTGGTGAAACAGATCAGGGACAGCTGGGGCAATGACGTGGAGATTGAGTTCACCATGGAGAATGACCTGATCTACATACTGCAGATACGCGGAATGACCAAGCATATATTCGATGTAGAGGAACTGGAGGAGTCTCCGGCTGATCTGCAGCACTCCCTCCTTGGACAGGGACTGGCCGCATCGGGGGGAGCCGTATCGGGCAGGGCGGTTTTTGACATGGACCGCATAGGCATTATGCGGAACAAATATCCCGGAGAAAAAATAATCCTCATGCGTCCCGAAACGAACCCCGAGGACGTCATGGGTCTGAAAGAGTCGGATGGGATACTGACCTGCATCGGCGGCATGACCTCGCATGCCGTTCTCCAGATGCGGCGTCTTGAAAAGAGCGGTGTCAGTGATTTTAACATCATGAAGATTGATGAGGACCGGAACATAGCCGTCGTTGACCGGGTTCTCATGGACGGGGAAAAGGTCAGGATACTGGAAGGAGACCATATTACCATTGACGGGAATACCGGGTACGTATACCTGGGGCATCATCCCACGAGAAAAAGAAACGGTCATTGACCATGATTATATGCGGGGACTGAGACCCTGCCATATATACGGGTAACTACGATTTACAAGGAGAAAAATATGAGCAGCATATCCATAACATCGGCGGTGGGGGTCAACAGTATCGGCAGAATAGGGAAACTTCTGGTCTGGAGCCTGACGGCACGCAAAGAACAGGACAGTATAGTAATTTCCACGGGACGTGAAGTGGGGAAAAGCATCGAGGACCTGGCGACCTATTTAAGCTATGACTCGACCTATGGTTCCTATTCCCGGTTTTTTTTCGGATTGCAGGGAGATGAGCGGGTAGAGATACGCGGCGGCAACCTGTACATGAACGGGGTAAAAATCATATGGCTCAATGATGCGCCGTGCCGTGTCCCTGGCAATATCCCCTGGTCTGAGTACGGCGTGGATGTCGTTTTTGATACAACGGGTAAAATGACGGACCCTACTGCTACGGAAAATAATTCACTGCGGGGACATCTCAATCACGCGAAAAAAGTTATCCTGAGCGCTCCTTTCAAGATAAAGAACAAGGGTGCCATGCTTCCCGAGGATTCGATCACCGTTGTGGGCGGTATTAACTTTGACAAGTATGATGAAAGTATCCATACTGTTATATCCAATGCATCGTGCACCACGAACTGTTGTGCTCCTCCCATCAAGGCTCTGGTTGACCATTTCGGCGATAAATTCATCTCCTATTCACTCACGACGGTTCATGCTGCCACCAATTCCCAGAGTGTGCTTGATTCCCTGCCGAAGGCGGGAGACAAGGATACACGGAAAAGAAGAAGCATCATCAACAATATGATTCCCACGTCAACGGGAGCCGCCAATGCCGTCCTGGAAGTGATCCCGGAAATACGGGATCTGGGTATCGGGTCACAGGCTTCATCGATTCGTGTTCCCACCAACACTGGATCCATCGTTATTCTCGATATAACCCTCATGGGTGAATTCGACAATGATCAAATACATGAAATTTTCCGCGAATATAGCAGGAAAAATCCCGACATCATGAAGTTCTCTACTGACCAGCTCGTGAGCGGTGATATTATCGGCAGCCCCTGGTCAACCGTGTATGACTCTCCCTTCACGCATCGAAGGACTTCAAAAAGAAACAACCAGTTTTTCACCATGGTGGATCTGAACTTTTGGTATGATAATGAATTCGGTTATGTCTGTTCGCTCATGAGGCTCTATGATCATATGACGGGAAGGCGGTAGGAAATTTTCTGTTGAGATGCCTGTCTTTTCAGAAGGTATAAACATATAAGATATAAGAACATTACTTTAAAAAAATTGGGCCGAAAGGCCCTTTTTTTTCAATTTATTCAAAAAAATCCCATTTATTTTTGATTTTTCTCCATAAATTTAGTATATTACTCCGATTTACAAAAGCATTAATTTAGAGCTTTTCCCATTCGCCATTCAGAATTTTTATAGCAAAGCAAATTTCATGGTCAGCGTTTATACAAGGTAAAACACTGTATATTCATTAATAATTGAAAATGTCCATATATATCACTATTTTACAACTGTTAGAGTGGGAGGTCCAACTACAAAAAATATCTGCACTTGAAATGTTTTAGCACTATATATGAATACACGAGCTTCTAAAAAAAGCTTAAACTGTATATTCTTTGCATAACTGTCTCAGTATGTAAAGAAAAGCAGGGGCCCTGAGTTGACAGCAAAATCATATATCACTTCAAATAAATACAAATAAGTCAAATCAGCCCCCTGAAAAATTAAACTATCCGAAAAAGGGGGTACGTCATGAAATTTTTTCTATTATTAACCGGGCAAAGAATAGGTGCCAGGCTGTTACGCCTGTGTTTTTTGCTTCTTTGTACATTTTCTTTGATCCTGATTCCCGGATGTCTACCGCAGGGCGATAAAGGTACTCTGACCATTGATTTCTCGGTAAACAATGGACGGAGTATTCTACCTGAAATCGATATGGATATCAGCCGATATGATGTTCGTGGAACAGGGCCGGGAGGAGCTACTTTTTCTGTGTCAACCGTGGAAAGCTCGGTTACTATTGATGATATCGTGCTGGGTACATGGGTGATAGAGGTTGATGGCCTGAACGCCGAGGGAACAATTATCGGCTTTGGACAGGGCGAAACCACGCTTGTCAATTCACTTGGAACAACATGCAACATTACCATAAGCCCGCTGTCAGGGGAAGGTGCCCTGGCTCTCACGGTTACTTGGGGAGATTACACGGGGACAGTTCAGATTTCATCTCAGCTTATTTCCCGCGTTTCCACTGCGACACCAATCCCTGTTGTATTTGATATCGGCACGGACAGCGCTACATACACGAACGATGCAATTCCCGCCGGTTATTATGATCTCACCCTGGTAATCAGCAATGAGACCAGGGATATCGGCGGCGCAATGGAGACAGTGCGGATTGTCAATGATGCCACAACGAGCGCGACGATTAATGTTACCATTAATGAAGGCGGTGATGCGACGATCGTTATCGACGAAGTCATGAATGATCCAATCAATGTTGTATTGACCGGCCAGTTGAACCTGCTCCAGGAGGGAGGCTCAATGACGGTAACCGCCAATGGAGAAAATATTACTGCGGAGGAGGAACCGGTTTATAGGTGGTATCTCAATGGAGGCCTGATTCAAACCGGTGCAACGGCAACTTTTGGCAGTAACCTTACCATCGGGACCTATCGACTGGATGTGAGCATCTTTTCAGGAGATGGTGAAAGAGGCGGTTCGGCAACACATGCTTTCACCGTGGTTGATGCGGCAGAATACATATATGCGCCCGAGAATTTATCCGCGCTTTCAGGTTCCACCACAAGCATCAATCTTGAGTGGGATGATATGTCCGGAAATGAAACCGGGTTCAGAATTGAGCGGAAGATGGGTGAATCGGGAATCTTTGAGGAAATTGCAGCAGTTGCTGCCAATGTCACCGCGTATTCCGATGAAGGGCTCTCTTCAGGAGCTGTGTATTTTTACCGGGTATGTGCTTATAATGGCTCATACAATTCAAATTACTCGGATATCACTGAAGGCACGGTGCAGAATCCTATAGAAGTATCTGTCATGGCAGACCATACCTGTATTGATCTATCTCAGGTTCCTGAAGAGTGGATAAATACCGCGAAAGATGTCCTGCATATTGCCTATCAGAATACCTCGCATGGGAGCCAGATCATATCAGGGATGAACACCCTTGAGGCTTATCCCGCTTTTGGTGATCTTTATCAGCTAAGCGAAGACGGCAGCGAGGGCTTAGATCTTGATTCCTATGATCCCATCATGTCGGGATATCATGATCTCAGCACCGAAGATTCTGAAGATGAATACGGAAATACCCCTTGGGCGAATGCTACGCGTATCTTCCTTGATAATGCCGATAATTATCACATAAATGTTGTTATGTGGTCATGGTGTAGTATCGACGGCCACAATATTGATCGGTATATAACAAATATGGAAAATCTCATTGCCGAATATAGTGCAGAAGGAACTAATCCCCGCGCAGCGGAACATCCGGTAGAATTCGTTTTCATGACCGGTCATACAGGAGGCCAGGATGAGACTGCATTTATTGCCCAGGCGGCAGCGCAGATTCGTTCTCATTGTATTGCCAACAACCGCTGGCTCATCGATTACTATGATTTGGAATGCTATGATCCCGATAACAATTACTTTGGTGATTTATATATCACCGATAATTTGAATTATAATTCAGGTGCTAACAACTGGGCAGTTGAATATCTTGAACGTCATGACGGTGATATACTGGATATTCTCACTATGGGAGACGGAGATTCTTTCAGCGGCTGTACGGACTGTGCTCATTCAGATAGCCCACGTGCAGCTACTTTGAATTGTGTAGTAAAAGCTCAGGCTGCCTGGTGGCTTTTTGCAAGACTTGCCGGATGGGATGGGGTGTCAGCGACTTAGCATAATCGGTAATTGGAATGTGCAAAAATTCCGGCGGCGATTGCTGCCGGTTTTTTTAGAGATACTACTCCTGATTTATTCAATATACAATAGCACGGCCTTCAGATATTCCGTTTCAGGGCAGTAGATGCTGACGGGATGGTCGCCGGGGTGGTTGAATTTTCCCAGGATAGAGCCGTTTCTGCCCGAGTCTGCCAGGGCTGAGAACAGGACTTTTTGGAACAGGTCCATATCCACAAAGCGTGAACAGGAGCAGGTAAGCAGCAGTGTCCCGGCGGGACATCGGCGGGCGATCTGGAGATTGAGGTCTTTGTAGCCCCGGCACCCCTTTTCCAGGGATGAGCGGTTTTTTACCAGGGCCGGCGGATCACAGATAATGAGGCTGCTGTCCAGCGGGGCCTCGCGTATATACTGGAATACATCTGATTTTATATAACGGCTATTTTTATGAAAGCCGTTAAGTTCGGCATTTCGTTCCGCCATGCCAAGGGCGTCCTGCGAGGAATCAACTGAGATGACTTCCCGTGCCCCTCCTTTGAGGGCATGGAGAGAGAATCCTCCCGTGTAGCTGAAGAGATTCAAAATGCTTCTATCCCGGGCCAGGCCCTGAATCATGAGCCGGTTTTCGCGCTGATCAATAAAAAAACCCGTTTTCTGACCGTGATGCAGGTTGACTAAGATGGATACCCCGTTTTCCTCAATGACAACCTCTTCCGGTGTTGTTCCATATACCTGGCCGCAACGCTCAGATATCCCTTCGAGTTTTCGTCCCTCATGTTCACTTCGCTCATAAATACCGGCGGGTTGCACCAGTTCCACGAGAAGATTGATTATAGGGTCCCGAAGCTTTTCCATGCCCAGCGTCAGGAACTGGACCACCAGGTGTTCATTGTACCGGTCCACAATGAGTCCCGGCAGGAAATCGCCTTCGGAAAAGACCAGTCGTATGGCGCTCGTTCCGGAGAGCAGGGGATTATGCGTGCGTTTATTCAGGGCATTTGTCAAAAGTTCCCCGAGATAATCCTTCGTGACGGGCCGCTCAGAAAACGAAAGCATACGAATGGCGATGGGGGTTCTGCTGTTGAAGTATCCATAGCCCAGATGGACACCGTCGCTACTGCACACGGCGACCATGTCCCCGTCTTCTATGTGGGAGGCGCGCGATTGCAACGCTCCGGAAAATATCCATGGGTGCCGGTTCAGAATGGATTTTTCCCTGTTTTTTTTAAGATATACTGCTTCCATGGCCGTTTATACAGATATGAGACGGCATGATGCATGACAATTCATTTTTAATTCTTCAGCCTTTTTTTACCTGAATATCTCTATTATTGACTCAATAGTACCGATATTAATAATGAGTAGGTGAACCATGGATGAAATAGCACATAAGGAATACCGCATAAAGAAAGCTGATGTCGTTTTTTATCCCGATACCCGTGTGCAGCATGATCCGGGAAAAGACGGTAAAGGACGGAATAGCCGGCGGCATCATGGCGATGATGGCAGGAATGAGGTAAAGGATTATGTCGATGATATGATTACCATGGTGGAAGATGCGAACAGCCAGCTGGAAATACAGGATTCCCCGTTACGTTTCCGTATTCACCGTGAGGAGGATGAGGTGTTTATCGATATCATCATCACCGATCGGAAAGGCACTGTCCTGGCAGTCCGGGAAAAAAATATTACCCATGAAAAGTTCCTTGAGGCCGTGGATCACATTTGTGGCAGGGAGGGCCTGCTCTTTGATCAGCTGGGCTGATTGTCAAAAATGCATGCTTCAATTCCCCTGCTTTATTTCGTGACTTTTGATTTAATCATCTTCTGATCGCCGCGCTTGAGCTTAACCCTGAAATTGGTGTCTTCATCATCGATAATCCCGTTCAGATATTTCATATGCCGCTTAATGGCCACTGTGTACAGATTAGAGTTGATGTGGTATCGTGTTTTGAAATGAAACCTGGAGAAGCGCTGGACATTGAGATATTCATTCTTTAGGCGACTGTCCGTGAGTTCATAGAACCCCCTGGTTTTCCTGATTATATCAAACTCGGTGTCGTATCCGGGAACTCCCGCCTCCCTGAATTCATAATAGAGGAACAGGAGCTTTTCCAGGTAATCCCTGTCGGCCATCTGGCCCAGAAGATCGGCCGAGCCCAGCATGGCCCCGGCTGTCCGCTCCTCCCTGGATTTGAATGGGATGTCGTTAAAACTGGTGTTGAGGCCCGTACTCTGTATATTCCATGAGATTCTCTCAACACTGGAACCGCTCAGTTTCAACTGACCGTTAATTTGTGCAAGGAATTCAATACTGCGGTTTACATGATCTTTTGTATATTTAGCTCCCGTACCGCGGTAATCACTTTTTGTCTGAATATATCCCGAATCATGGAACAGGGCGGCAATGATGAGGTCCCGGGCTGTTTCATTAACCATGGGCTTTTTGCCAAGGGAATATCCATCGAGGAGCCGTACCGCGGCCAGGGTAGCGTCCAGCGTATGGTGGAAGTCATGATACTGGGTGTTGCACGAGCGGTAGCCGGGATAGTTGCCTTCAAAAAGATTTTTTGTTATGGTGTAGGCTTTATTGATCGGGTGGAAATCCTTTTCGGGATAATGAAATAAAAATATGCGTTTTATCTCTTTGAGATAATCAGCGGGTTTATTGTTTTTCATTATTTTAGACAGTTGATTTGTTCTGCTCTTCATTAATCCGGCTCCATGAGTGTAGTATCTTCTTAATCAATCAGGATTGCGATTTTGCTGTGATCCCGGTGAGTCAATACGAATTCATACGCCACAGGCGCTCTGTATTCTATTACAGCCCGATATTTTTAAAAGTGCAAGAAATAATTTATTCACACAGACCGGCACGTAAAAAAGTAACTTTCCTTTTCTGTAATAACCACATGTCAATACCTGAAAGGAAAAAGGTTGATGATGAGAGGGAATGTCCATTCACGTGTTTCTGGTGATTTGATATGAAGTATTTGAATATATTATTAACGATAATTTTACTGGCAGGCATGGAGAGTATAATGGATGGAAAGGAAAGACAGGCCGGGATAAAACAGGAAAAGGCCACATTTGCCGGGGGGTGTTTCTGGTGTATGGTGCCGCCTTTTGAGAACCTGAAGGGAGTTGTGGGGGTTGCTTCCGGATACACCGGAGGACATACTGACAATCCAACCTATGAAGAAATATGTTCAGGAACAACGGGCCATATCGAAGCGGTGCAGATTACCTATGATCCGGCCATAATAAGCTATAATGAGCTTTTAGATGTTTTCTGGCAGCAGATCGATCCCACCGATACGGGCGGGCAGTTTGTTGATCGCGGCACCCAGTATAAAACGGCTATTTTTTATCATTCCGAAGAGCAGAAAGCCATGGCACAGAAATCGAGAGACAGGCTGGAAAAGTCAAAGCGTTTCGGTGCCCCCATTGTCACCGAGATACGCATGGCCGGTGTTTTTTATCGTGCCGAGGAATATCACCAGGATTATCACAATAAAGACAGTTTCAGGTATAAAATGTACCGGAATAATTCCGGCAGGGATCGTTTCATCCTGAAGTACTGGGATAAATGATCGGGAAGCGCAACGCTGTGTTCTTTATACTGTATACTGTCCCGGAAGTCAGGCGTTGAAAAACTTATCGTCGGGCATATTCCGAAGCTTGTTTTCCATTATCCTGTTTTTTGTGTTTATGGAATCCTGTTCCAGATTCTGCGAGGTCCGATAAATCTTTTCCAGGTTGGAGATAATATGAAAGGCAGCATTACCCAGCCTGATTATATTGTTCCTGGTGGTTATACCGGCCTGAATAGTCTGCACCTCACGTTTTCTGCATTCCACTATAAGTTCATGATGCAGTTCTTTTTCCTCGTCGCTCAGGTTCTCAATAATGTCCTCAATAGAGTTGATTGAATCCAGTCGTATGTTCATAAAATCCTTCATGCATATGAAAAATGTTTCATCTTGATAAAACCATTTCAGCTCACGGAAGCCCGTAGTCAAGGGAATATTAAAAAAAATTTCTTCATTAAAAAAAGATGAATATACATTATTTAGCCTGTTAATTTATATATAAATATTGTTGCATGGATGAAATATCCGAATATTTGAAGGGATTTGATAATAGCGGGACTTTGACGCGGCAGGCGGAGAGGCGCGTGCCGCTTGTGTTTCACTTAACGGGCATGAGTTCCTTAACCGCTGACGCTGCTGCATCGACAGCTGCACCTTTTTTAACCAGGTCCTCGTATTGAATGATGAAGCGTTTCAATTCGGTTTCGCCCCTATAGGTAGTGAGAATAATTCCCCTGCTTTTTTGTCTTCTGCAATAGCCGGTCTTGCAGAAGCGGCAGTTCGATATGACCAGTCGCAGGGATTCAGCGGGAAGGGGGTTATCATTGACCCAGCGTCCCAGTTGGGTCACTAACTCATCGAAGAGCTGCTTAACCGGCCCATCCAGGATGTCGTCGGAGAGCCGGCTGGAATAAATTACCTCAATGGTGAAGTCACCACGGCGCACGGTTCGTTTCCCATCCTCAATGGGCTCGCCATAGGGTGTTTTTCCGTCCATGGGAATGATGGTGACACTGCCGTCTTTTGCCGTATATTGGATGGATCCATCTTCATTGTATTGTATCGGCTTAGAACGCAACTCGTAAGAAAAAAGAATCAGCATCACGGCGATAATAATTACAGGCACTTGTTTTTTCATGTATCTTTCCCCTTTGCTCCCCTACACGGTTATTTTACTTTAAAGCCCGGTGGGCGATGTCTTTCCGATAAAAGGCATCGTCAAAGGAAATCCTGTCGATTTCATTGTACACCGCGTCCCTGGCCTGGACAAGAGAGTCTCCCAGCGCCGTTATATTCAGGACTCTCCCGCCGTTGGTGAAAAATTTTCCGTCTTTTTCCACTGTGCCGGCATGGAAGGCCGTGATGGAATTGCTCAGTGAATCGAGGCCGGTTATCTCTTTCCCCTTTTCGTAATCACCGGGATATCCTCCCGACGACATGACCACGGTGATGGCATGCTTTTTTTTGAATGATATAGTTTTTGTATGCAGCGTGCCTTTTATTGAGCCCTGTATAAAATCGCCCAGTTTGCCTTCCAGGAGAGGCAGGATTACCTGGGCTTCGGGGTCGCCGAAGCGGACATTGAATTCCAGAACTTTTATATCATCACCGTGTATGATGACCCCGGCATAGAGTATGCCCTTGAAGGGAACCCCCTCCTTTTTCATGCCGTCAATGGTGGGCTGCAGCACCATGGAATGAATCCGTTTCAGGCGCTCGTCGGTGACTACGGGAGCCGGCGCATAGGCGCCCATACCGCCCGTATTGGGTCCCCGGTCGCCGTCGAAGATACGCTTATGGTCCTGCGCAGCCACGAAGGTCAGGACTGTCGTGCCGTCGGAAATGCCCAGTACCGATGCCTCTTCACCCTGGAGAAAATCCTCGACAAAGACGCGGGTCGTGTCCCCCACGTTTTCATTGGTGAAGGCAAGGGCCTCTTCCCGGGACTCGGGTATTCCGACACCCTTTCCCGCGGCAAGCCCGTCGAGCTTTATGACAACAGGGAATTGCTCCTGGCTTTTAATGAAATCAAGAAGTTCGGCCTTTCCTGTAAAATCATGGTGCCCAGCCGTGGGTATCCCGTATTTTTCCATGATCATCTTGGCGAAGAGTTTGCTTCCTTCGAGCCGGGCTGCTTCTGCCGAAGGGCCGAATACGGGGATATTCTCTTTCTGCAGGTGGTCTACGATGCCGGCCGCCAGGGGCGCCTCGGGGCCCACCACGACCGTATCAATCCCTTTTTCCCGGCAGAATCGTGTGATTCCTTCGAAGTCGTTGATGCCCAGATTAACACGATATGCCGGATCGATGCCGCCGTTGCCCGGCGCCACATACACCTCATTGGCGCTTCCATCTTTCAGAAGCCGCCAGGCTATGGTATGTTCCCTGCCGCCGGACCCGATAACGAGATATTTCATGATTTCCCCCAGTTTCTTCCTGTATTTTTCATAACAGCATTAAAAAAGTCAATTCAAAAGCTATAATGCAGGTGTATTAACATTGCAGGTACAACAGGTGATTTCTTCCGTAGCAGGCGTGTACGTAAAGAAAAAATTTGAAAATTGAGGGGAAATTATTTAGATTATAGAAGATATTTTCATCTTTCTCCTGTTTGCATAACTACCAGGTGTGTAGGTAATAGGGGTCAGAGCAGATAAGGGAAATGCGTAATGTCATCATACACACAACAGAAAAACATTTCGGCAATGAATGACCTTTTTTTCTTCGGAGATAACGGCGATGTGAAGGCTGCCGTGGAATTTCTGCTGAAAAAACTGCCCACGAAGGTGGCGGAAACCATCTATCAGGACTGTATCGTCATTGTCATTAATGATACACTTGACGGTTATTATATCCCGGCAGAACTGGTGACGGGGAAAAGCATTATCGTGCTCAATTATGAGCTGTTCAGGAGTAAATACAATAAATTCATTACCACTTTTTTCCATGAGGTGGCCCACCACTGGCTGAAACATGCCGTGCTTTTCGGCAGGGACTCGCAGAGGGAGAAAATACAGGAGAAGGAAGCAGAGGAACTGGTCTCCCAGTGGCTCCTGCGGAACGGGGATTGAGGGTGGGCTCTGCGGGGCAGTTTTTGCCGTAATCCACGGCATTGGAACCAATTGCCCCGTTACCACGGGGCGGATGGTGGTGCCCCTTTTTTGTCGCGCCACAAAAAAGGGCGCTCGCTCAGGCGCCGCGAGGGGCTGGCACTATGATTGCAAGTAACTCGCTCAGTGTGGTCTGCGGAGGCACATCGTGTGCCATCCTCGACCACAGCCAATGCGCTCGCCCGTCCATGGGCTCGCTTTCTGCGGTAAGGATTTTTAATAGGAATGACAATCTAAGCTGCCACATATCCACGACCCGATAAAATATGGTTTTTCATTCAATTAACAGGCCTTCACCTTCGTATAGTATATGTGTACATCTGATCAGAACATGGTGAGAAACCTCCGTATAGACCGGGACCCCTCTTAATTTTTTATATCCCACGGGCCTTGGGTTTTGAGCCAGGGTGTCAATGGCTTTGTTGAGACGGGGAATATCTTTTTGAGGTATTTTTTTATAATCTCTCGTGGCGGCAGGAGAGAAAAGAATTTCATACATAGCAGCTTACCGTTTTATATCTTTCCATGAGGCGGGTGTGTCATGTTGCTGTTTTGCTTTATCATAAGCAGCGATATCTTCAAGGTCTTCAATGTAATCCATGAGGCGGTCATAGTCTTTTTTGGTAAGGATTACGTTGGTTTTTTTGCCGTTATCATCGATGATGTATTTTTGATGTACTGAAATCATAACACTGCTCACTTGGTAAAAAGTATTTTTGAGCCTAGAATATTGACTTTTAAGCAAAGATATCTCGTATAAAAGTAAGAGTCAAGTCAAAATAATTTAAAAAACCTCGCCTGCCGGGAACTTTCTGCTAATCTTTTGACCTATTGGTCATCAGGAACGGGTTCCGATGCTTCGACAGATTCAGCACAAGTAAGATCTGTTGTGTCCCCTCAACCGTTTTTTATCGAAGGAATTTCCTATATTTCAAGCTCTTTAAGGTTTTTTATCCTGCAACAGAACTAAAAAAGCCTTACATGACCATGATACTCTAAATACAGAGATAATCTTTTTTATATATGCATTAAATATTATATCTTTTATTAATATTAATACAATATGCTTGACACTTTTAGAGTTTTGCTCTAATTCAGTCAAAAGCTTACATCTATTACTCTATAGGAGGAGTTATAATCATGAAGTTACTTTTTAATTACAGGCTAATCTTTTCTCTTTTATTTGCTTTAACTCTCATTCTGGCAGGATGTGATGCCGGTGGCGGCGGCGGTGACGATGACGATGACGATCTGGACCCCGATCCTACCCCTTATACAATCACTTTTGTGAACAACACTGGTGCCATGCTGAGCAATGTATATGTTGGCCCCAGCTCCTGCGGTACCATGGACGTAGGCGACACGTGCTCTTACACCTATACATCAAAACCCAGCAGTGTAACGATACAAAAGGAGAGCGCTAGTGATATCGGAACAGCTTTCGACAGTAATGTCTATCACACCCCGGGAGCCGGAACATCTGGTACCTATACACTTAATACACCAAGCGGTTATTATGCTCTCTGGGTTAAGAATAACACCAGCATAGAAATAGATTTTATGGGAATAAACTGGACAGGATCTGATTATGCCGATGGTTATAATTTTACCAGCCATATTACAAATAATGGATTATACCGTTATATCGGTTTAGTATCTACGTCATGGACTAATGTAGACCTTTGGAATACAACTGATGATATTTATGTTGAATATATGGACATTAATCCAGCCACTATCAGTGGTGTCCGATCCTACACATGCATTGTTAATCCTTAATACAGATAAACATACAAAAATAAAAAAAGAGACTGGTTTTAAACCGGTCTCTTTTTTTATCAGTCTCTGGCAGCTGTTTCAGGGAACTGTACAGATGCTAAAAGGCAACACCAGCAGCAAAATTACCCACTATAATTCCAGAATACCTCTAGTTCGCATTCTAATTAATTTTTGATGTAGAGGCAGCGTCAAAGGGGTCCTATGCATCCTGTTTAAAGTAGCCGCTGTAACCGAGTTGTACGTAGACATCAAGATAGACGAAGGACCATTGCCTTATGCGCTGGCTGATGGTGCAGCAGTTGATTATATATTTAAAAGTATTGCTGTGACCGTAATAATGGGTATAAGATGACTTTAATTAAATGATGGGGGAAGTTTACCATGTATACAAAAAAACGCCCGATAAAACTCATTGTTCACGTACTCTGCCTGATACTCTCTTTAGTGGCAGTCAAGCATGGCAGCGCGGAAAATGAAGAGTCACTTTCAAAAAACTTGTCCCGGATAATCCTTCAGCGAAAATTTTAAAAAAGCCTTGCCTTCCCGGAATATTTTGTCAATGTAATATCAGAGTAGCAAGGTTCAAGATGCAAGGTGAAAGTCTAAATTGCCAGCATAGTTTAACTTGTCCCTTTTTTCTTGTACCTTGCAACTTATATTTCACTGTCCCTTCAACCGTTTTTTATCGAAGGAATTTCCTATATTTCCAACGAAACCAGACACCTCAGCCATTGTTCATACTGTGATTATATTTTGAATTTTTTAATCTAAGTATTTATTATTCTCCCGGCTGAACGACAAAGTTACCTACTGAGTAGATACTTGCACCACCCGTGTCATTGCTTATTTTTATTGGATCTGTTCCATCAGGTCTAATAGAATAGAGCTGTGTTCCTTTACCTGTTTCATGATTAGCGAGATATATTATTCTTTGACTGTCTGCGGTGATATAAAATGGAGCCCATACAATCCCGGTAAACGAATTGGTCAATTGAATATTGTCAGTGCCATCCGGTGCCACGGAAAAGAGTTCATATTTCTCATCCCTAATCAGATCTCCCCGATAAATGATCCTCGAACCGTCAGGAGTAAAAAGGAAAGCGCTTAAGTTATTATATGATTGGATATCTCCACCAGCAATAATTGTTTTATTTAATTTGAGCAAATCTGTGCCGTCAGAAAGAATGGAATAAAGCTCCCACTGGTCGTAAGTCTGCTGATCAGCCTGATAGACGATTCTTGCGCCATCTGGAGACCAGGCATAGAGCCATAAGTGACATGAATACATGGTCAGCTTTACAATGTCAGTTCCGCCAATAGGTACTATAAAGAGATCAGAATTGCCGACAAAGCATATTTTTGTACTGTCCGGAGACAGCGAATAATTAAATACATTGTATGCGCCGCTGACCAGGGTTTCTTCCTTACCGTCTGCCTGTACAGTGTACAGCCTGTAGAAATCCAAATCATGATCTTTTGTCGTGAAGGCAACACAATTACTATTATTGGCCCAGGAGAATGATAAAACTGAATCATCATAAATTAAAGTACTTAATAAAATTTTATCGGTTCCATCCGGCCTGATTGAATATAATCTAACTCTATCATCATTATAAAATTTGACCGTATAAAGGATTCTTGAACCATCGGGTGACCAGGCGAAGGAACGAACATACCCATCTGGAGCCTGATTGAATATTACTTTACCTGTACCATCCGGTGAAACGACAAACAGTTGATCATGAATGTTTATGGCTGCTTCAGAGGCTATATATGCTACAAGAGAATTATCAGGAGACAAGTCATAACTATGAACAGATACACCTCTATTAAGAGTTCCATTAAGTTTTATACAATCTCTGCCATCAGAAACGACTGAATATAATTCCAATATTCCGTCGGTTTCCTGGTCAGCACAATAAATAACTCTTGAACCATCACCGGTAACTTTATAATATTGAACACTCCCTCCAGCAACGAGGTTATTATTAACCTGCGTCAATCCCGTTCCATCCGGAAGCACTGAATAAAGATAATAAAAATTATTAAATGATTTTTCAGCAAGGTAAAAAATACGGGAACCATCAGGTGACCAGCTAAAAGTAATGATGGTTCTGCCTTGAAGTAGAGGGCCATTAACCTTAACCTGGCCGGTTCCATATAACGAGGCAACGTATAATTCGCAAGGTGAAGCGGAGTCATGACTGGCACGGTATAGTATTTTTTTCCCAATTGTTCCAAAAGATATTGTTATTGGTGAAAAATCACATCCGTCAAGACTTGCGGTAAATCCATTTGTGGTAACCGTCACCCGCTGGTCCTTTGAAAAACTGGTGGCAGGGTCAATTGTTAACCGGGTATTATCGTCATTCCAACTGCCTGACGTGTATTCATCGGTCCCATTGACAGTGACAGTCCAGGAAGAACCCGTGTCAACCGGTTCGTCAAAAGCAAGCACGATGTTTGTATCCAGGGCAATATCTGCAGCACCGTTCGCCGGAGTTGCAGATATGATGGGAAGCTCGCTTACCGTTGAAAATGAAGAATTTGCATCACTGAATGAGTAATTATCAAGACTGACCTGGAACCCGCGTGCCAGAACGGTTACTTCTGTATTTCTTCTGAAATCAACCGCTGGTTCAATTGTCAGTTGAGTACAGGAAGTATTCCACTGTCCTGTGGTATATTCATCAGTACCATTAATAACGACACTCCATGATGCGTCCGGGTCTGCCGGCTCGTCAAATGTAAGTATAATATTACTGTCTACCTCGATTTCTGTTGTACCATTCATGGGGCTTATTGAGAAGCTCGGCTCGGGGGTTGTGTTAAATGAAAAAAACCTGTTGTCTTCTCCGAGAATAATATTTACATCCTCGGCGCTTACGAAATTGATCAGTTCAATCTCAATATGCTCGTCCCGGTTGAAGGGTTGTGAAGGTGTAATGGTAAGTATTTTTCCTGATACATCAAAGCTGCCGGACATAACCGGTGTGTCATTTATCAATATCATCCAACCATCCTGTAAAACAGGGCGATTAAAAAGAATAGTAATATCCGTTGTGGTGCTTATATCCGCTGAGTTATTTTCCGGCAGAAACGAAGCGACAAGTAAATCCGAATCGGAGGCTCCTTCTACTCCATCGCAGGCAGACAGAGATATAGCGATAGCGAAGAAAAAACATAGTAATTTCAACATTCTGCACATATTGTACTCCATTATATAATATTTATAACTTTTGACATGTTAAATAAGAGTTTCTTTATTTCAAGATAATATGAAATTATTTAAATGATGAATAGTATTCCATATTAGAGTGAACCACTTTAATGTCAATATTAATTTCCGTCCGGTTGGACTTTGTTTTTAAAGAGAAATAGGAAATCAGTGACTCTATACCCTGCAGCGTTTTTTCATCGGCCCCGGCAGCCTCGACTTCTTTTTAATATGTTTTACCTGATGCCTTTTTCCGCATTAATATACTTGACGCTATGATGTTTTATATGTACATTGTAATTGGTCGGACCAATGGACCATCGGACCAATATTGGAGCCAGAAAAACCCATGACACAGAAGCTGAAAACGCTTATTCCCGTCAATAAGAGCAGGCTGCACGAAGAAATTGTTCTTCAGATAGAAAAAAAGATAATTTCGGGTGAACTGGCAGCCGGCGATAAACTTCCCGCTGAACGTGAACTTGCCATAAGTCTTGATGTAAACCGTTCAACGGTACGTGAAGCCCTGAAAAAACTGGAGATGCTGGGACTTATCGATATTCATCACGGAGACGGTATCTATGTGCGCAATTACCTGGAAAGCGGCAACCTGGAACTGCTGAAAACGCTCATCTATATGGGAGACCGCATCAATGTCGGCATTCTGGCAAACCTGCTCGATGTGCGGAGAATAATGGGAGCCGAAATGGCAGGCCGGGCGGCCCTGTACAGAACCGAAGAGCATCTGTCGGAGCTCAGGTCCGTCATTTCTTCTGAAATAGAAGAGACCGTTCTCGAGGGAGACCTGCGCGTGCATCATATCATCGGGAAGGCCAGCGGTAACCTTCTCTATGTATTCATACTGAACTTTTTCAACCAGGTGTACCGTGATTACGGATATCTCTATTTCGATGATAGGGATAATAGCCGCCGGTCGCTGAAATTCCACCACGAGATATTGGAAGCCCTTGAAAATCGCGATGATACAAGGGCAAAAAATATAATGGCCGATGTGCTGCTCTATACGGAGGAACGCATCTATAAAAAATACCGGGAGATAAATGGTCTATCATGACCGTAGGAGGTTCCCTGATGAAACGTTTTATTGAAGAGTATGCGGGAAAGGAGTTTGATCTTGTTATCGTGGGAGGCGGCATCACGGGTGCGGCTGTGGCGTACGATGCCGCAAGCAGGGGTTTGTCCGTGGCACTGGTGGAAAAAGGGGATTTCGGTTCCGCCACCTCGTCGGCCACATCAAAGATGATCCACGGCGGGCTCCGGTATCTTGCAACGTTCGAGTTCGGCCTGGTCCGGGAGTCGCTGCGGGAGCGGCGTATCATGGAGAATATCGCCCCTAATTTTGTCTATCCCATGCCCGTCATGTTCACATCGAGCGATACCCGTCTCTCAAACAATAAATGGTTCATTGAAATCGGCATGATTCTTTATGATATACTTTCCTTCGACAAGGGGTGGACATGGGATAAAAGCAAAAAGCTGCCCATGCACCGCATGGTCTCCCGGGACAGGGTCCTGAAAATGGAACCAAATGTTAAAAAGGAGGGGCTTACCGGGGCAGCCATGTACTATGACTGTGTCAGCATTGTCCCGGAACGGCTGACCCTGGCGTTCATTAAATCGGCGGTGAAATACGGCGCACAGGTATCCAACTATACAAAAGCCATGGATTTTATCACTAACGGTGGGGACGGCAAGCACCGGCGAATAACGGGTGTCAGGGTGAAGGACCTGATAAAAAACAAAGAACATGATATCAGGGGCAAGCTGGTAATTAACTGCGGCGGTCCCTGGGCCGATATCCTCCTTAACCTGGCCGGAGGGAAAAAGGCCGATGAAAAACTGCGGCGCTCCGAAGGCATTCACATTATAACGAAAAAGCTCATCAACGATCATATCGTGGGCTCCACCACGGCGGCAGGGAAACATTTTTTTCTCATTCCCTGGAGAAACCACTCTCTTATCGGAACAACGGACACGGAGTATGTTGGAAGCCCCGATGAATACTGCGTTACGCGAAAGAGTATAGAGTCCCTTATATCGGAAGTAAATGAGTCTTTTGGAAACGGGTCTCTGATAAAATATGATGATATTCTCTACACTTACGGCGGCCTTCGGCCCCTCGTGGAAGACCAGACCGAGGACGTCTATGAGTCTTCCCGCAAGTACGAGATTTACGACAACAAAGAGGACGGCCTCGATGGTCTTGTAACAGTGGAAGGCGGGAAATACACCACGAGCCGGAACCTGGCCGGCAGTGTCATGAAAATGGTGAAGGAAAAAATCGGGAAAAAAATCGGTGAGGAAATCACTGCCAAGGAATATCTCGCGGGAAGCGAGATTCCCGACATGGAGATGTTCGTCCTGGAATGCAAGAAGAAATATAACAGTTTCCGCGATTCTCACATGGACTATCTCAGCCGGATTTACGGCAGGGAACTGGACGCGGTCATGGCCATTGCCGGTGAAAAAAAGGAATGGTCTGCGCCCCTGAACAGAGACGGGGAAATGCTGGCCCAGGTGATATATGCCATCAGGAACGAGATGGCCCTGACCCTGAAGGATATTCTCTTCAGGAGAACCGGTCTGGGTACTCTGGGCCATCCCGGTGACGCGGTCCTCAAAAAAATTGCTGACACAGCGGCCCGCGAGCTGAAGTGGGATGAGAAGCGGAAGAAAAAAGAGATAAAAGAAGTTCTGGACCAGTTGCGGATTCCGGAATAACATCCGGACTTGGCGCTCATATATAGTTAAAGGCGCATGCTGGAAAGCCCAGTACTCTTGAGTAGGGGCCCCATCAACAACACAAGAATAATTTAAATGGAGGAAGATATGGCTAAAAAAATGGGATTTCAACCGGACTGGAATGAGGAGGCCCCGGTACAGGGCTCATACCGATCTATTTTTAAATGGGGTGATCCTCTTGGTTTCAAGCATCCCAATGGGAAATTTTTACAGGCGCTTAAAGAGATTTGCAACATGACTGATGACGATTTCAGGGAAAAGAAAACGACCGGGAATGAGCCGGTACACTATAAGGCTGCTGTAAAACTGTCAAAGACCCAGGTGGGCAGCCTTGCGAAGATAGTCGGCGCTGAAAATATTTCTTCCAGTGAATATGACAGGCTGAAGTTTTCAACTGGCAAGACAATTGAGGAAGCCATGTATCTGCGCCGTGGCAAGGTAAACAGGGTGTCGGATATTGTGATCCACCCCCGAAGCAGTGAGGATATTCAGGAAGTTGTTACATATTGCAACCGGCAGAAGATACCTGTGTATGTATTCGGCGGAGGTTCATCGGTTAATTTCGGTCTTTATCCCGCCAAGGGCGGCGTGACTCTTGTAATGTCAACGCACATGAATAAGATTATTGAATTGAATGAGACCAACCAGACCGTCCGCGTTCAGGCCGGAATGATGGGACCGGCCTTTGAAGAAGCGTTGAATAAGGCACCGGAAAAGTTCGGGGCGAAAAGAAAATATACCTGCGGCCATTTCCCCCAGTCATTTGAATATTCATCCGTGGGTGGATGGATCGTTACACTGGGTTCCGGCCAGCAATCGTCATATTACGGCGACGCCTATGACCTGGTGCTGAGCATGGAAGTCGTGACGCCCTCCGGAACAATCCGAACGCTGGATTACCCGGGAACGGCAACGGGACCAAAGGTTACGGATATATTAAAGGGGAGCGAGGGAACCTTCGGTGTTGTCACGGAAGTGACATGGAAGCTATACCGATATATGCCGGAGAACCGACGATATTTCGGATTTATCTTCCCATCATGGAAAGACGCTGTTGATGCGAGCCGGGAGATATCTCAGAGTGAGTTCGGTATGCCTGCCGTTTTCAGAATATCCGATGAAGAAGAAACCCATATGGGCCTGAAACATTACGGCATCGATGGGACAATTTTAGACAGGCTCATGACCCTGAGAGGGTTCAGGCCCATGGAGCGCTGTCTCTTCCTGGGCTCCGCCGACGGGGAGAAGCATTTTACGGCCAACATCAAGAAACAGGTAAAAACTATATGTAAAAAACACGGCGGCATGTATCTCACCGGTTTCGCCACCAGGCAGTGGGAGCCGGGACGCTACAGGGACCCCTACATCAGGGAAGATCTCATGGATTATGGGATTCTATCAGACACGCTGGAAACGGGAGTGAAATGGGACAATCTGCACAAAGTCCATCAGGAAGTGAGGAAGTTCGTCAAGAGCCGTCCGGGTACCATATGCATGACACACTGTTCACATTTTTATCCCCAGGGAACGAATCTCTACTTTATATATTTCATAAAGGACAACGATATCAAAGACTATGTTGAGTTTCAGGACGGAATTATCGACGCTGTTGAACGCAGTGGCGGTTCCCTGTCACATCATCATGGTGTGGGACGGATGATAGGGCCCTGGATGGAAAGGCATCTCGGGAAAGAACAGATGGATGTTCTCAGGACACTGAAGGGACATTTCGATCCGAAGAACATTATGAATCCCGGCGGGCAGATGGGACTTGATCTGAAAGGGACGGACTGGCGCAAAATAAAAAATAGTTAACCTCAAACCAGAATGATTATCAGAGGATGTTATGGGAAAGAAATATCAAGCCGTGAGAAAAGCCCTGGACCGGAAGGGGTTCAAAAGCATTGAGGCCGTGGAATGGCGTTCCTCCATAGTGCTTACGGGAACGGTTAAAACATGGGATGAAAAGATTAACGCCGGTTATGCAGCTGCCGGCAGGGGCTACAAGGCCGTGGTAAACGATATCGAGGTTCCCGGCGCCCCGGCGGATTCCATGTCGGTACCCGCTCTCCGGGATTCCTTTTTGGAAGGCCGGCATTTTGACGCGGTTATCATCGGGGGAGGAATTACCGGTGCTGCCATAGCCCGTGAGCTTTCCCGGTATGACATATCAATCGCCCTTTTTGAAAAAGAGGAGGATATGGCCAAACACGCCTCGGGTCGCAATGACGGTATGATACATGACGGTTTCGCGGCAAGGGCGAAAACGAAGAAAACCATCTATAATGTCCGGGGAAACAGGCTTTATTCCCGGGTGACAAAGGAACTGGGCGTGGAATTTCACCGGCCCGGTTCCATGATTCTCTTCAGCAGTCCTCTTATGAGACTGGCAGTTCCGATAATGAAGGCGCGGGCGAAGAAAAATAACGTTGACGGATACTGCTACCTGAGCCGCAAGAAGGTGGCTAAAATGGAACCCTGGCTCGTGGATAAACAGTACGGCGCCTTTTTCCTTCCCTCGGCGGGAGTTCTCTCGCCCTACAAGATGGTGATAGCCTATGCCGAAAACGCCGTGCAGAACGGGGCCGAGGTGATCTTAAGCACCGTGGTGACGGGTTTTGACATGAAGGAAGGCAGTATTGAAAGGATACGAACAAACCGCGGCAGCTGTACGGCCCGTGTTGTTATTAACGCTGCCGGGATCTGGGCTGATACAATAGCCGGTTATGCCGATGATCGTTTTTTTTCCCTGCACGGAAGAAAGGGAACCGACGCCATCATGGATCTCAAAACCGGCCGGTACCAGAGCCATATAACGGCCATGCCGAATCTGCTGAAGTCTGATTCAAAGACCAAGGGAGGCGGCCTGGTCATGACGCCCGAGGGAAACATACTTGTCGGTCCCACGGCCCGGGAGGTTTCCTATCGTGAAAATTATGCCACGGACCCCGGTGATATTAACGAATTGATGCATCATATAGAACTAAACCGAAAGCTTGACCGGTCCCAGATAATAACCTATTTCGCCGGGATACGGGCCTGCACCTACGAGGAGGATTTCATCGTCGAGGCCTCGGAGCATGTGGACAATCTGGTCCATGCTGCGGGAATCCAGTCGCCGGGGCTTGCCTCGGCGCCGGCCATAGCAGAAGATATCGTAAAAATATCCCTGGGAATCCTGGGAAAAAAAATGACCGTCAATGAAAAGAAAAATTATAATCCCATACGTAAAGGGATACCGGTTCTGAAAAACATGCCCCTGGATGAGCGCGATCTCTTCATCAGGCGGAACCCGGCCTACGGCAGGATCGTCTGCCGCTGCGAGGAGATTTCCGAGGGGGAGATCCGCGATGCCATGCGATCTCCCATTCCCGTAGCCACCATGGACGGGCTGAAGAGAAGGGTCAGGGTGAGCGCGGGACGATGCCACGGCGGGTTCTGCACGCCGCGCGTGCTGGAGATCATGGCCGAAGAACTGGATGTAGATATAACCGGTATCACCAAAAAGGGCCCGGGTTCACCCTTCTTCTTCGGCCATACCAAGGAGGAGCGGGAGTACCGGGGACGAACGGTGAAGACGATCATCGGCGGAGGTCAGGCATGAGAACGGAACAAGAATGGGATGTCATAGTAATCGGCGGCGGGCCGGCTGGACTGGCCTCGGCCATATCGGCCCATGATGCCGGTGCCAGGGTCTGCGTTATTGAAAGAGAGGAACGGCCGGGAGGCATCCTGAAACAGTGCATACATGACGGGTTCGGTCTTGTCCGGTTTAAGGAAAAGCTCACGGGGCCCGAGTATGCCTCGCGGTATGTGGAAATGGCCCGGGAGCGGAATATCCCCGTTTTTCTCAATTCATTTCTCACGGAAATATCCCGCCGGGATGGTGCGTATCATCTTGCGCTGGTAAATAAGAAGGAAGGTGTTTTCTATTCCAGGGCAACGGCGGTGATCATGGCCATGGGATGCCGGGAGAGGACCTCGCGGCAGATTTTTATACACGGCAGCAGGCCCGCCGGGGTGTTGACTGCTGGACTGGCCCAGTACTTTATAAACATCCAGGGACTCATGCCGGTGAAAAAGTGCGTGATCCTGGGCTCGGGGGACATCGGTCTTATCATGGCGCGGCGCCTCACGCTGGAGGGGGCCGTGGTGGAGGGCGTGTATGAGCTGCAGAAAGAGCCCTCGGGCTTGACGAGAAATATTGTCCAGTGTCTGGAGGATTTCAATATTCCCCTTCACCTGGGTACAACGGTTACGCAGGTCCACGGCGAGAAACGCGTCGAAGGCGTGACTGTAGCGGCCGTAGATGAAAAGTTCCGGCCAATCGCCGGAACGGAGCGCTATATAGACTGTGACTCCCTCATTCTCTCCGTGGGTCTCATTCCCGAGAACGACATTCTTGATCCCCTTGATGTGGCTATGGATGGAAAAACAAAGGGACCCGTGGTGGACCACACCATGATGACCATGCGCGATGGGATTTTCTCCTGCGGCAATGCCCTGCATGTGAACGACCTCGTGGACTATGTTTCCGAGAGCGGTGAAATAGCGGGGCGGCGTGCAGCGGCCTATGCACGGGATGGCCTGCTTGAGCGGAAGCTGGTGCCCGTGGGACACCGGGGACACGTCATGTACACGGTTCCCCAGTTTATCGACACGAGCAGTACCCATGATGCGATCCTGTATTTCCGCAGCAGCAAGACCTTCACCGATGCACGGCTGCGCATTATGGCCGGAGATGTTGAACTCGTGACAAAGAAGTACCGCATCGTGAAGCCGCCGGAAATGGAACGGGTTGTGCTGAAGATGGAGGATATTCCCAAAGATGCCCGTGAAATTACCGTTGAACTGAGGGAGGAACAATAACATGGAACATACAGCAGCTGTTATAACCTGCATATCGTGCCCACTGGGATGCGCCATTGAGATAGAACGGTCCGGTGAAGAATTCACGGTGCAGGGGAACCGGTGCAAAAAGGGAAAGGACTATGCGCAGCAGGAACTGGTGTGCCCCATGAGAAGCATTACCTCAACGGTGCAGACATCTTTCCACGATTTTCCCCGCCTGAGCGTGAAGACCGACCGGGAAGTGCCCCTGCGGGAAATATTTCATTTCATGACGGCCATAAACGTGATCAGCGTTGATAAACGGATGAAACCCGGCGACGTGGTAGCCCGCGGACTCTGCGGAAGTGAAGTGAACCTCGTTGCCACGGGAGATATGTCGGAGATAGCGGTGTAGCCGGAAAACAATTTTAATGTGAGTGAATGAAAGAGGCCGTTGTAGAATAAAATTTTAAAAAAGCCTTGCCTGCCCGGAATATTCTGCTAATAATTTGACATATTGGTCATCAGGAACAGGTTCCGATAACCTGCGTTGTATCCCATGAACCGGTTTTTGGTGACGGAATTTCCTGTATATCTAAAGTCTCGCCAGCCTCGGGCGCCTCGATACGTTTCACTGCGTGAAACACTCGGCAACCGAGGTCTCGGTCCTGGGGTGAAATACCGCGAAAGGAGTAAGGCCCCGGTTGCTGAGTGATCGCTGCTTAGATACGACGGCATTGCTTTTACCCGGCAATCAGGCGATCGTATCGAAGCGACCGGGGAGGCCATAACAGAAAAATTTAAAATTTAAAATTTAAAAAAAGCCTTGCCTGCCCGGAATATTCTGCTAATAATTTGACATATTGGTCGTGAGGAACAGGTTCGGATAAGATGTCTTGTGTCCCCCGGGCCGATTTCCGGCAACGAAAATTTCTGAATATCAGAGAAAAATCTTATATGGAGATACTGTATGGAATTAATTAATGTGACTGCAATTGTTACAGGCGGGGCTGCAGGACTGGGTGCTGCTGTTGTAAGGGAAATTATTGCAACCGGCGGCAGAGCTGCAATCCTCGACCTTGCCGAGGAAAGCGGGAAATCCCTTGCAGAGGAGCTTGGTAAAAACAGCATTTTCATTAAATGCAATATTGCCGATGAAAATGATGTTATTAAGGCTATTGATAAAACTATTGAGAAATTCGGTAATCTGAACAGTGTTGTTAACTGCGCAGGTATTATCAGTGCAGGAAAAATTGCCGGGAGCAAAGGCCCGTTAAATCTTGAATCATTTAAAAAGACTATTGATATAAATCTGGTTGGGACGGTAAATGTTATCAGACTGGCTGCAGACAGAATGCTTAAAAACACTCCGGGAGAAGATGGCGAGAGAGGGGTGATTATAAATACCGCATCTATTGCCGCTTTTGACGGTCAGATTGGACAGTGCGCCTATGCTGCGTCGAAGGGGGGAATTGTTGCCATGACCCTGCCCATCGCAAGGGATCTTGCAGATTCCGGAATAAGGAATAATACAATTGCACCGGGTATTTTTGAAACGGCAATGACTGGTCAGATGCCGGAAAATGTTAAGGATTCTCTTGTAAAAATGATTCCATTCCCAAAGAGGTTCGGAAAATCTGAAGAATTTGCAAAACTTGTTCTTCATATTATTGAAAATAAAATGCTGAACGGAGAAGTTATACGGCTTGATGCAGGTGTAAGAATGGGGAATAAGTAAATAATACTATTATTAAAAAACAGGGTGAATATGAAAAAAAAACCTGAATTATCAGCTGTAAATCCCATTGGCGAAAGACTTGTGAAACTCAGAAATAAAAAAAAGATATCAATAGAAAAACTTTCTGAGATGACAGGTCTTTCCGTTAAACATCTTGAAAAGATAGAAGAGGGAAATGATTTTGCTCCCGTAGGAGATATCCTGAAAATATCCAGAGCATTGACTGTAAGCCCCGATGATATATTAAAATCTAAAGACAATAAAAATGAAAGAATCCAGGGATTTAAAAGACGGGAAGAGGCATATCAGTATAAGGTGCTTACCCCGGAGGCAAAGGACCATCACCTTCGGTCCTTTCGGGTAACTATCCCTCCGGAATCGGAACACCCCAAAATACATTATCAGCACGAAGGGGAGGAATTTGTATATACCCTCAAAGGCCAGGTGGAGATAAAGGTCGGAGCGAAAAACCATCACCTTAAAAAGGATGAAACCCTTCATTTCAATTCGGGAATCAAGCACTCTCTGAAAAATCCAGGTAAGACTGAAACCGTGCTGATCGTTACACTCTACACACCATAAGGATACTGCAATGAATCTTACTCTGACCGACGAACAAATAATGATACGTGACATGATCCGGACTTTTTCCCGCAGCGAGATTGAACCTGTTGCCAGGGAGTATAACGAGGCCGGAAGATTCCCTGAGGAAATAATTAAAAAACTGGGGGAACTGGGCATCTTCGGAATGATGATACCCGAAGAATACGGCGGCGCCAATGCAGGCCCGGTGAGCTACAGTCTGGCTTTGCAGGAAATTGCCTGGGCCTGCGCATCAGTGGCGGTAACCCTCAGCGTAACAAATCTTACAACTGAACCCATATACAACTTTGGAACAGAGGAGCAGAAGCGCAATTTTCTGTTTCCCCTTGCGTCCGGGGAACATATAGGGGCATTCTGTCTTACCGAGCCCGATGCAGGCTCTGACCCCGGCGGACTCAAGACTACAGCGGAATTAAAGGGCAATTCATATATCCTTAACGGGAGCAAACAGTTTATTACAAATGGAGCCTATGCCGGAATTTTTATTGTTATTGCCAGGACCTCATCCGGCAAGGGAGGGCTCACTGCTTTTCTTGTTCCCAAAGGGACCAAGGGTCTGATCATTGGAAAAGCTGAGAAGAAAATGGGTCTGAACGCTTCAAATACAGTTGAAGTTTTTCTTGAAAATTGCAGAATAGATAAGGATATGATGCTGGGGAAGCCGGGCATGGGTCTGAAAATTGCGCTCAACGCACTTGATAGCGGAAGAATCGGAATTGCCTCACAGGCTACGGGCATGATAGCAGCCTGTCTTCACGAAAGTGTGCACTATGCCCGTGAAAGAAAGCAGTTCGGAAAACCAATTATCCGCCACCAGTCAATAGAAAATATGATAGCCGACATCAGCACAGATTATGAGGCAGCCTGTCTTCTTACCTGGAGCGCAGCCATGTCAAAGGAAAAGAAATGCAGCTTTACAAGGGAGGCATCTATTGCCAAGCTGTTTGCCAGTGAGGCTCTTAACAGATGCGCCTACCGTGCGCTTCAGATCTTCGGAGGATACGGCTACATAAAGGATTATAAAATTGAAAGGATCTACCGTGATGCAAGGGTGACTACTATTTATGAGGGTACATCAGAAATACAGAGAATGGTTATTGCGAGGGAAACTGATAATTCCATGGTCCCCTGAATTTTTTATTTTCATGGCGGCCATAAACGGGATCACCGTGGATAAAAGGATGAAACCCGGTGAATCTCGTGGCCCGGGACCTGGGCGGTCGCCGGGATCAACTCCTAAGGTCAACTTTGAAGTGCAGCAGGTACTCTGAAGAAAACTTTATATGAAGTTCTGCACTTAAGAGATTTACAAGGCATAGTATTTATCCTGTTGATGACCCCGTCTACTTCTACTGAGTGTAATGATTTTTGTCTCATCGTCCGTCTTTGCCATGTCGGAGATCAATGACCTGGCGGAAGACCTGTCCAGGGAATACATACAGAAGACCGGACAGGTGCTTATCAAGAAGCGCATTGCCGTCCTGGACTTTGATAATGTGACGCCAATGATGAAAAAGCACGATATTGGTGCCACGGTGGGCGCCCTGCTTACGGGAGAAATGGGCAGCAGCACTGTCTTCCGGCTCGTTGAACGAAAGAGCATCAGCAAGATCATGAAGGAAATGGAGCTTTCCATGACCGGCATGGTAAACCAGGAACAGGCGGTCAAAGCCGGAGAACTTTCCGGGGCCGAACTTCTGCTTCTGGGAACGGTGTCCGAAACCGGTGAGACCATAAGCATCACGGCCCGCATCATCTCGACGGAAAAGGGTGAAGTGATTGTAGCTAAAACCGTGAAGGTACAGCGCGAGGAAATGATCAAGACCGCCGACGAGGTCTACTGGTCGGCTTTCCAGAGCGAATACGGCATAAGCATTTCCCTTGGCATGAATCCCATTATCACCAACGACGGCAGCATGGGTCCGATGATGAGCCTTAACGTGGGTTATAAGCCCCTGCGCTATCTCCGCGTGGGCGGCGGCTTTGTTTACGGAAAGATTATAGAATTCAGAACCGACAAATATGATATGAACGCTTCTACCACTGCCCAGACCGGGGTTGAAACCAGCGCCTTTACCCCTTTTTCCATTTACATTTCTAGTCGTGAGTTTAGCATTCAGCACAACTATCACGTGAACGTTGCCATGATTAAGCTCTATGTGGATGGTCTCTATCCGGTCTACCGGTGGCTCACCCTGGGCGCCCGCATGGAGTACTGGTTCGGCATGGGCAAGATGGTCAATATCGAGCAGGAGATCCACGGCTTTCCAGTACCGGTGAGCTTCGATGCAGACAACAGCGGTACTTACGTTTCACCTGAATATGCCGAACAGCGCATCGTGGTGAACGCCGCCGGCTCCGTAGTTCATGTATTCAATCCCGGTATCATCGCAGAATTTCTCATCTCAAAGCGCATCTCCATCAACCTCTCCCTGGGTTATCTCATTGCCACGACAATTAAGCCGGATTTGTTCTATACGGCCGATGACAACCGGGAGACAGGTGACATTGATGCCTCGGGTATTTTTCCCCGGTATCCCTACTACAACTTCGCCCGGGACCAGAACGACAAGCGCATTACCGCCAACATCTCGGGGGTTAATTTTTCTCTCAGTGTGGGACTGCATATCTAGGACGAATATATCAAAGGCGCGTATCATGGCAATGAACGTGCCTTTGATGTACAGGAAATTTCCTTCTAGCAGCGGGCTTTCAGGCCCCGGACCTCTGAGGCAGGGCCCTGTTCTGCCATAGCAGTTTCGTGTATCAGGCATTTAGTGAACATAAATGAGCCTCAGCTCATTGAATTTATTACTTTACAAGTCTGACTTTAACCTGCAGTATAATACTATAATACAGTTCAAATCGATGGTTTCACCAGATATTCATTAATCTACCTGTAAGGAGGATATTATGAAACGTGTTCATCTGCTGCCGGGAATTCTTATAATAATGGCCTTCGTCTTTGTTTTTATTGTATCAGGGTGTGGTGACAACGGGGCTAACAGTTCACCTGAAGTCTATACTGTTGCCTTTTATTCTGACCGTGATGGCAATACGGAGATTTACATAATAAATACTGACGGTACAAATGAGACCAGGCTGACCAATAATAGTACTGACGACAAGTTTCCCGTTTTTTCCCCTGATGGATCACAAGTAGCTTTTGAATCCAACAGGGATGGTAATGGCGAGATATACATTATGAATATAGACGGATCAGCCCAGACTAACCTTAGCAATACTGCAGCTGATGAATATTTGCGGGGCTTTTCACCTGACGGCTCAAAAATTCTTATTACGAGAAACATTAGCGGTACGGATTTTGATACATTTATTATTGACGGCACTGATGAAATAGTTCTCTCCAATTCAACGTCTGTAGATATAAGCGGCGTTTTTTCACCCGACGGATCAAAGGTCGCCTTTCAGTCAAGCCGTGATGGTGATGTTGAAATTTTTATAGTGGATGCAGATGGGTCAAATGAAACACAACTTACGTATAATACTTTTGTAGAAGGAAACTGTGTTTTTTCACCTGACGGGTCAAGGATTGCCTTTTATTCAAACCGTGACGGGAATAATGAAATCTATATAATGGATGCTGACGGGTCAGATCAAACACGGCTTACAGATAATAGTGGAGATGACTATGCCCCTGTTTTTTCACCTGACGGGTCAAGGATTGCCTTTTATTCAAACCGTGACGGAAATAATGAAATCTATACAATGGATGCGGACGGGTCAGATCAAACGCGGCTTACAAACAATAGTGCAAGTGACAGATACCCGTTATTTTCTCCTGATGGATTAAAAATATTCTTCCGTTCAGATCGTGACGGCAATGCTGAAATTTACATGATGGATGTGGACGGATCACACCAGAAAAATATAACAAATAACAGCGCCGATGATTTAGGCTTTAATATCCTTAATTAATTACAAGGTACCATAAAGAAGGATCAAATGGAAATACAAAGGGACTCCTGACGCTCGAACAGAATCCCCTGGTCAATGCCGCTAAATTCCATGGAAGATGGTTGTCGTGTAATGGGCAGCTTAAGCAGCAGGCCGAGAAAACGGCTTGATTTGTCGAGACCTGTGAAACGGTTTTACAGAGCCAGTCCCTGTTGTAAAATCGATACATGTATTTTATTCGCCGCTATAAAAAAAAAAAAAAAGTTGTTTTGTCTGCCGTTATTTCTCTCACTGTTATTTATTCACAGCACATGATCACAATAAAATCAATTTTATTGAAAAAATTACCCTTATCTATGCTTAAATGCATAGATAAATAAATAAAAAATTGTTGAACAATGATACTGTTTACCGCAAACTATGGCACGAATATTGCATATAAATATATTGTCACATCTCTTGTGGGAAAAATCAGACATAGAATGTGCGCCAAAGCAGGCGGCCGGAAGGGCTTACCTGACTATTGAACTATTTGAGAAGCTCTGGAGGCTTGTCCGTGGAAGCAAAGTCGAGAATTAAAGTAGGAATTATCGGCGCAGGCAACTGCGCAAAATCGCTTGTTGAAGGAATTCAATATTATGCCCAGAACCCCGAAGATAAAGTCGGTCTGATGTATGAGGATATCGGGGGATATACGGTCAACGATATAGAATTCGTGATTGGTTTTGACATCGATCCGCGTAAAGTGAACAAGCCGCTTAGCGTCGCGCTCCGTGCCGCGCCCAATTGTGCCATGGATCATGTCCGGGAAATCGACAACACCTGCATTGCCGAAGGAACGATGGTTTACTGCGCACCCGTGATGGACGGTGTAGCGCCTCACATGCTTAAGTATCACCAGGATGTATCATTCCGCACAAGCGACGAACGCGCAAAAACGACTGATGAAATCATAACCCTTATAAAAGACACAAAAGTTGATGTGCTCATCAACTATCTCCCCGTAGGATCCGAAGATGCGACACGATTCTGGATCGACATTTCGATCAAAGCCGGTGTTCATTTTGTCAATTGCATCCCCACCCTCATTGAGACGAAGGAAACACAGGTTGTCGAACAGCGTTTCATCGATGCCGGACTGACAATCGTCGGCTCGGATATGCGCTCCGCGTGGGGATCATCACGCATGTCAGAAGTGCTCCAGGGTGCAATGCTTGATTCCGGTCTTATGATCACGCAGCATATCCAGATGAATATGGCAGCCGGCTCCACACAGGGGCAGGAAAATATACGCACCGGCAGAACCGCGAATACCGACTTCCTTAACATGGCAAAACAGGAGCGGCTCGTGAACAAACATATTTCCAAGGAGAATGTACTCAAAGGGCAGAATATAGTACGCGACGAATCGATATGCGGGATGACCCTCTTCGCCGGTCCGTCGCTTACGGTTCAGCAAAAACCGGGCGGGAGACATCTCGGCTCGGACAATAAGATCGCGAACTTCGATATAGTCGCCTACGGATTCGCCGGCGCGCGCTACGAAATAGCAGCTCGTCTGTCTGTGCAGGATTCTCCGAACTCGGGAGGAGTAGTGGTATCGGCAATTCGTTTCTGTAAGGTCGCCTCGGAGATGGGAATCGTCGGATTTCTGAGAGGCCCGTCGGCGTGGACGCAAAAGACTCCTCCGCTCCAGTTGAGGACACAGGATGCGAAATTCGAATGTGACGCCCTCTCGCGCCGTGTCCTCACGGATCTTACGACTCCCCAGTTGAAGGACCGCAACCCGAAGGCGAAAGATCTGCCCTATACCTTCCAGGACGGGAAAAACGATTACGAATAAAACCTGAGAAGAAGGCCAGATATAAAAGCCCGCGGGATAACCGGGGGCGTTTATATCTTTCCACTTGCATAAAATATATTCGCTTTCCGGCTGGATATTTCATGCATCCAGGTCTCGCTGAGTCAGGATTCGCCAGGGTCGCAGCTGAAATTGCCAGGGAATCCTCATAATGTATGTTAAGAATGCAGGCCAGTGCCTTTTCTTTTAGGATCTGGCGGTCGATGGCGTTAAAATTCAAAAAAAGCTTTGCCTGCCCGGAACAGATTCGCATGCTCCGACAGGTTCAGTACAAGCAATAGACATGATATCACTGTGACCGGTTTTTGACATGAACGGCGTGCCAATGGGCGCACGCCGTTTCTTCATATGAATTTATTACTTGCCGCGCCCGTCAATCTTTCTAACGCGCTCTATGACAAAATCCGTCATCGGGGTGGCCGATTGAACGGCTTTTTTTATGACCGGCTTTTTCGCCTTGGGTGCGGCTTTTTTTGCGGCCGGCTTTTTCGGTTTTGCCGGAGCCTGGCCGGCTTTTTCGGTTTTGCCGGAGCCTTGGGCTTGCTTGCCGTTTTCTTCACAGCTTTCTTGACGGCTTTTTTTACGGCCGGCTTTTTCGCCTTGGGTGCGGCTTTTTTAGCGGCAGGCTTTTTCGGTTTTGCCGGAGCCTTGGGTTTGCTTGCCGATTTCTTCTTCGTCGTGGTTTTTTTTACTGACTTTGCTTTTTCCATTATGACTGCTCCTCTTATTTAATAAATTTATTATTCAATCAACTGCTACAAACCATGTAATATCATCCTTGCCGGTTCCATTGAACACGATAAGTAGTATACTAAATCATTATCGGCAATAAGCATAAATCTAATATATTGTAAAGTCTACTATTCTTTCATTCTGCCTCTTTTTTTTCTGAACTCGTCAATGAACTCCCGAGAGGAGACATGTTTGTCAACGAACGTTACAATGTAGGATTCCCGGTATCGTGGAGGAATCAGCGTAAGGGGCCACATGTGTTTAACGATGATGTCCTTTTCTATGTCATTGACGGGAAAATACTTCATTGAATTTTCAAGAGCGATGCGCGGATGTTCCACACCATGATATTTGTCCCGGTGAAGTTCAGGCTCGTCATGATTACGCCAGTCATACAGAAAAAAGTCGTGAAGTAATCCCCCCCGGGCCGCAGATATATAATCCAGATTCAAATACTTGCAGGTTCTGTAGGCAATATATGACACGGCTTTTGCGTGTTCATAAATCGATGAGTTGTGATGAAAAAAGTTATTGAGCTTCATAAATTCCGGATGATCGAGAATATCTTTGACTATATTGTTATATTCATCGCTGTCGGGACGCCTTTCGTTAATTACTGATTCCACAATGTCAGACATTTTACCCATAGCGGTATTTACTTTCAGTTTGATATTTTTACCGAGGTTTTCATCAAGTTTTCGGTTGAGGTCAGGGAAAGCGCCGAGAATCCGTTTGAATGAACCAAGTATCCGCTCAACTTCGGCGTTGTTGAGGGTAACATATTTTTCGTACAGGTAGCGCAAATTGGCCCTGAACCTGTTCAGTGAAACAACCGATGCCGACAAATCAGAGATAAAATAGGCACCCAGCAGGCCGGATATCATTGCAGCCTGACCGTTTTCCAGCCGGTATACATTTTTTGCTATGAACGGCTGCAGAAGATAGACAACGGCCATGGCAAGAACACCCCAGGCCAGTGAAAACGTCAGGCATATCTTGCCATTGATGTTAAGCTTGCTGTCTGAATAATCCCATAGTTTGAGGTCGAACAGTCTTTCGAAAAATTCCCCGGTTATATACTCGATCACGGAAAGCAGAATGACGTATACAATGAATTGCACAGCCATGTTTAGATCGCCGATGTAATTTTGTACACCGAGAATCAGCAGGGCGCCTGTTCCGTAAACGGGAACAAAGGGTCCGAAAAGAAATCCCGGGTTAATGAGACGTTTCTGTGTCCATGACCTGTAAACGAACTCAATCAGCCACCCGATAAAACAATAAATAGTAAAAAATACCGTAATGTATGCCGGTTCCATGTATCACCCTGTAAGTATTTTCTGTATCCGGATATAAGGGAACCTTTAAAAATTAAATTTTGGAAGTTCCCTTGTGGGTACAAGCATTGGAAAAATCAGGTTTTATCATTCTTGTAATAATGAGAAAACCTGATTTTTAGAAGTACCCATAATATTATAATGCAAAAATAAAAAAACAATAATTTTTAAAATCCTTGCCTGTCTGGAATTTTCTGTTAAATATTGCATTCAACTGAAAGAGGTTCGAAGGATGGAATGTTTTATGCAACAAATAAATAAAAATATGATTAATGATGCAGCGTATGTCTTGTCCAGGGCGTTTAAAAATGATCCCTTGTTTGTTTTCTTTTTCCCCGATGAGAGTACGAGGGTTGAGCTGACTTTTTATACTTTCAGGTTCATCGCTGCCCACGCACAGAAAAAAGGATTTGTTTGTGCCGTATCACCGGGGTTCGAGGGCGCATCTATATGGTTGCCCTTTACGGCACTAAAGAGGGGCCTGGTTGACCAGGTACGGTTCGGCGCGTTAAAGATGCTGTTCAGGCAGGGGAAAGAAGCGATCGGCAGGCAGATCATGGCCAGCGAGCATATGAGAGCCATACATGCTGAAAGTCTCGGAGAACCGCATATGTACCTTTCCACAATCGGGATTGATGAAAAATACAGGGGGAAGGGATTTGCATCAGAACTCATGCGGCCGGGGCTTGAAAAAGCTGACAGGGAGAGCCTTCCCTGTTATCTTGACACGCATAATGAAAAAAACATAGGTCTTTATGCGAGGTACGGTTTTGAAATTGCTGCTGAATCCGTCATACCTGGTTCTGATGTGCGCCACTGGGCGATGATAAGAAAGTAAAATTTGCTGTCCCTGGATAGATTTCCCGGGATCAAAATTCCTGGTGTTCAGGAAGAAGGGATAGGGGCGCGGAGCGCATTATTCATTGCAGGGAGGTGGATCAGCCCAACTCCACATCGGGGAGATTTTTCCTCACCTCGTCATAGGTCCTGTATGTCGACAGGACTTCCACCACTATGGGAAGTGGATCGGACCAGATTCCCGTTATCATTACCTCTCCGGGTTTTCCCCCGGGGAAGGCCAGCCGCTCCACGGGAGGTGTGAACCGGGCGTCAACATCACTCCTGTTTCCCCTGGCGTCCATGCGATACCAGCCTGTTTCGGGAAGATATACGGCGTTGAGGCCGTGAAGGCAATAGGGCGGTGAACCTTCTTCAAGCGTCAGGCGCTGATAGCACAGGCCTGTGGGGATACCATTGGCCCTGAGCAGAGCCGCCAGGAGATGGCTCTTGGCATAGCAGTACCCGGTGCGGTGCAGCAGCACATCCGAGGCAGTCAGCGTCACGGGATTCATTTTATGATCATGGCTGTGGAATATATCATCGCGGACGAATTCAAAACATTTTAGTGCAATGGCAGCCGGTGTGTTCAGGCCTTGTGAAAGTTCACGTGCCTTGCCTGTTACCGCCGGGTGTGTCCAGTCAATGATTGCCGTCGATCGAAGATAGTTCTGTGTATTCATATCGTGAATTCGAAGGAATCCACGAGCCTGTTGAGCCGTTCGGCCACACTGGCTATCTCTTCCGTATTTGCCGCCATTTCCTCGGCGGCGCTGGAGTTCTCCTGACCCACCTTGCTGATTTTTTTGATGGCGTCGGAAATGTTCATGGTAGATGCACGATGAGTCTCAAGTGATTCGTCTATTTTTTCTGAGATATATCGCATGCTTTCCGATTCGGCTGCCACGTCATTATTATATTTGATCTGCAGATTCATGAATTCCGATATGCGCTGCATAAGACTACCGATGCCCCCGATATCGTTGATGATCAGTTTAATGATGTCACTCAGGTAGCTTACGCTTTCAAGGCCTTTCTGGATATCTGTTTTATTGGTCTGAATGATCTGTCCGATATCCTTGATGCTGTGGGCCGTCCTGTCGGCGAGTTTGGAAATCTCATCGGCTACAACGGCGAAGCCCCGGCCAGCGTCACCGGCACGGGCCGATTCGATTGAGGCGTTGAGAGAAAGGAGGTTGACCTGGTCGGAAATATCGTTGATGAGGCCCATGATATTAGTCATTTCCGATGAGCTGTTTTCAATGGCCCTCATTATTTCATTGGTTGTTTGAAGTGCCTTCTCGCCGTCGGCTACACGTTCCGCGATGGACCGGGTCTGCTTCAGGGCGTCGGCCGTCTCTTGGTTGAGGTCTTCAATAGAATGGGAAAGCTCGTTCATTTTGCCGGTGAGGGTTTTAAAGCTGACACTCTGAGTGTCGGCATTTGCAGCCAGTTCATCAATACTGGAATCATTGATTGTGCTGGCAGTCATTATTTCATCTTCCATGGCGGTCTGGGACTGGGTGTTTTCGGCCAGGGAAAGGGTCGTGGCCGACATTTCCTCCATGGAACTGGCAAGAGTAGAGGCCACATCGCGCACGTTGCTGAGAAGTGTATTGGTTCTTTCCAGGTTGTCACTGGCGGTCTGCCGGGCATTTTCGATAAGTCGTACATTATTTGTTGTAAAGTTGGCCATGAGATACACAAAGTAGGTGTTGCCCATCATGAAAAGAATTTTTGCCAGTTCAGTCGGTATCCGCAAAGCGCCGGGCTCGAAAATGAGTTTTGAATCTGTGACAAAGCTCATACCGCCCCATGCGATTCCCATGGCAATAAGGATAATATAACTCGTAATAGTGATAATTCCCATATATATGTTCAGCCTGCCGTTAAAGCGCAGGGAATGAATGATAACATACAGTATATAAAGTATAAAAGTGGCCGATTCCTTGACAGTCAGCGCCCATCCGTTGAAGGCATCATAGTGAAAGGAAAATTTGACGAAAAAGAGAATCATAACTTCAATGGTCACTGAAATATAGATAAGTGCCATGGGCGTTTTTTTCAGGGCGATATACACCTGGTTTACTATGGCTACAGAAAGGTGGATAACGCCGCCAATGAGAATGGAAAGATAAATGGCCTTTTCAGAACCGGATCTCAGAGAGGAAATTGCCAGGACTATAAAAAAAATAGCGAATATATACCTGGTTCTGTTTATAATTCTTTCAGTGGCGAGTACGTTCATTAGTGAGCCCCACTTTCAGTTGTTTTTTCCCGTTTCATATTCTGTCAGGATGAAGGTCAGCAGAAATATAAAAATACCTTATTAGAGTATTCATCGGAATAATACCGTTATCTTTGAATCTCTTTTTTTTTATTTCCCGATGCGTAATGAAAAATATGAATGTGGATTCCCGGGAAAATTTTAATTGAAAATGCCGGTCTTTTTTGTATAATACATTAATTAAAAAAGTTACATGTCGGAATCGGAGACAGAAGGTATTTTTCCTGATGAGCGATTGACCGTCCGTGTAAACAGGTCCCATTATGTATATCGTATATATAAAAATGCAAGGAGTATGAGAAATGTTAAAAAAAACGTTTTTGCTGTTCTCTTTTTCTCTTATCATCGTTTTCCTTTATACTGCAGGCGCCATGGCCCAGGAAACTGAAGCTGCCGAGGGCGATGCGGGCGGTATCGGTCTCACCGTGGGGCTGGACTACTGGAGCAACTATTACTGGCGCGGTACGCCCTATTTCCAGGAAGACGGCGTTTTCTTTCCCACCGTGGCCTATGATGTTATGGGGTCGGGCCTGGTACTCACCCTGGGTGCCGAGCTTTCGGAAGACTGGGTTTTTGACGGAAAGCCCGTGGATACGTCGGCTTCTCCTGACGGAGTAGACAATAAAGATATTCACTCGACGGATTTCGCCGTCGATTATTCCACCACCATTGCCGACATGGTTTCTGTGGGAGGCGGGTTCTGGTATTTCCTGACATGGAATACCGATTATAACTTTATGTACTGGTACCTGACTGCCGGGCTCACCTCGGTGCCCCTGTCACCCACGCTGACCTTCTATCATGACATTTACCAGGAATCGGGCGATGCGAAAGACTTCTATGTCCAGCTTGCCCTGAGCCATGGATTTGAGCTGACCAAGGAAGCTGGTCTGACCCTGGGTGTGGCAGGCGGATATTATAATTATGATTCATACGGACTGAGGGGTATCAGCGATATCGATTTTTCCGCGGCCCTTGAGATAGCCGTGGGTATCGTAACCTACACCAGTTCATTTCATTATATCATTGTTCCGACGAAGGATTTTTATGATTATACTGCTCCCGGTGCCAAGGATATCAACCGGTTCTACGCCAGCTTCGGGGCATCGGTTTCACTGTAAGAGAGGAATTTATTTCTTCAACAGGGCGGTATGATCCTTATACCCCGAGACTTTGCCTGACATATCGGTAATATCAATGCGAATCACAGCCATGTTCTCTACCAGATCATGGCTGTATTCGTATATACCCGTACCGGCATATTTTTCCATTATGATGTCCAGGGCTCGTGTCTTTTCCTCCCGGGAGTCCATGAGATAGGCTGATCCGAAACCGATGACGCTGTAATACCGGGCGCCCCAGTCGCATGCCTTTTCACCGGTGACCAGTTCGATATCCGTTTCAGCGGCAAAACAGACATTGCTGTTTTCCCGAATCATCTTTATTTTTTTACCTTCTCGCGCCGAGTGAAAGTAGAGGCTGTATTCCCGGTAGCCGAAATTGACCGGTACAACATAGGGCTGATTGTCCCGCGCCAGTGAGAGGTGACAGATGGCCGCCTTGTTAAGCACGGCCTCAATGACGGCTACATCCTTTATTTCCTTGTCATGTCTTCGCATGGTTATGGTCTACCGGACCGGCCGGGAAAAGTCAATTCACTTTTCCGTCGTATGATATCCTATTCATCAATTACTTCCCAATCCCCTTCACCGAACCGTACGGCAAGTTCATGACGCCGCCCCATCTCAAAAAAATGGAATATGACCCGCGGATGCTCTTCCTTAAGGAACCGGCTGGATTCTGAATCGGTGAGGATTTCGAAGGCCCACCATACGGCCTGCTCAGCCAGATCGGGATTGATTTTCCCTGTCCAGCCATAGGGCTGCTCGTCTTCCGTGAGGGGAACGGTGCCCTTTTCCGTGGCAGGGACATATATTTCCACGGGATTGCTTGATGAGAAAAAGACTCCGCCGGAACGGGCGTACAGGGAGGCAAGGTTCAGGCTTATCTGCCATTTGTTGAGAAAGGCGCCCTTCTTACTGAAACCGAAAGGGGATTCAATCAGGGGATTGTCACCGGCCCGGTTGACTTTTTCTTTTATATAATCGTTCAGGGTCATGGTCTTTTTTACTGACCACGGAGTGTCACATCAGTCTTCATCGACAGATGTTGGAAGCGATGTATCATAATCCAGCTCCAACTCGGGAGCGGGCCAGTCTGAAAAAGGAAACGGGCGGTCATCGGTGGCGTAACCGAGGAATAGAAGCACCTGGTACATGTATTGTGAAAGCTGGGCGCTGAAGACCCGCGCCTGTCTGTTGGGTTCTCCCGTGAATAGATTTAAAAGCATCTGAAATATCAGAATGATGGCGAAGATATTTATCGCAGCTCCCATGAAGATGATAAATAAAAACATGTAGAAGAGCCGCAGCCAGGTGCCGGTATTTTTCAGGTGCTGTTTGATTTCACTGTTGTCTATCATGGATATTCCTCCTGTAATAATGTTGCCCATTTAAGGTGTTATTTGCAGACTTTGAGTCATTCCTCCCGTATCAGGTCCATGGCGTAGCGCCGGGAATTTTTGACATAGTGACGGGCCGAATCCCGTATGGTCTCAATGTCATCTTCCGTTATCTGCCGCACCACCCTGCCGGGAGATCCCATGACTACGGAGCCGTCGGGGATGTGCTTGTTCTCGGTGATGAGGGTATTGGCGCCGATTAAGCAGTTTTTTCCTATGACGGCGCCGTTGAGGATTACGGCGTTGATGCCGATAAGGCATTCATCGCCGATGATGCAGCCGTGCAGCATGACCTTGTGTCCCACCGTTACGTCTCTGCCGATCGCGAGAGAATAGGTGTCGTCAACATGAAGAACGCAGCTGTCCTGTATGTTGCTGTTTTCACCGATGGTGATGGTGTTGGAGTCTCCGCGTACAACGGCGTTAAACCATATGCTGGCATTGTTTTCAAGTATTACGGAGCCGATGACCACGGCATTATCGGCGATAAAATGTTCACCCTTTGTCGTGGGGCCTCGGCCGTTCAATGTATACTTCATGATTATTTCCCTGCAGATTTAATAGCATGAGCATATCCTCCATACAAGCTGCCGTCAATCACTAATCACGGCATGGGGATTATTTGTTAGATTGCCGCATGATGATTGGGCACTGTTTGGCCGCAGAGTGATTTTTACTTGACAGAGGGCAAAAATTATTGATCGCTCTTGTATAATATCGGTTTGGATATACTGAAAGGCTTCAGGGGAATGATACATGGCGAAAACATCAAAGGATAAACCCCAGAAAGAACTCATAATGGACAGGTCCCGCGTTCTTTTCTGGGAAAAGGGATACATGGAAACCAGCATGAGGGACATCGCCCAGGCCTGCGGGTTCAGACCCGCCAATATCTATAATTTTTTCACCAACAAAGAACAGATACTCTTTGAAATCCTAATAGATGAGATGAACCAGATCATTGAACCGATACGGCACCTGGAGCATGAAGATGACGGCGACCCGGTCCGGCAGCTGCGCCTTGTCATCGAAAATCATACACGGCTGACCCTGGGACACCGGCGGTCGTCGAAACTCCTATTCGATATGGAACTGGGCAGCCTGTCTCCGGCCAATAAAAAAAAGATTATCAGGCTTCGCGATGATTATGACAGGATAGCCAGCACAATCATCAGGCGCGGCATGGAGCGGAAGATTTTTAACACGGCCGATGACCGCATGGCCGTGTACTGCATTGCCTCCATGATTGTCCGTACGCGTATGTGGTATTCGCCCGATGGAAGACTGAGCATCGATGAGATCATCGACTTTATCTTCAATTTTGCCCTGAAAGGACTCAACTTTAAGGGAAGGTGATTCCTGTAAAATTTCCGACACAAAGTTAAAAATGTTCTTGATTTGTTAATACCCCCTGTTTATTTATAACCGTCTGGACGGTTTTAAATAAACAGGGGGTATTCAATGAAAAAGGTTTCATTATTCTTTCTCGTAATGATTTTTGCCGTGGGGATTTTGCCTACAACAGCTCAGGAAACCTGGAAACTGAGTAAGGATTCAAAGGGAGTAAAGGTTTTCACCCGTGATGTGACAGGTTCACCCTACAAGGAAATGCGGGCGGTTATGAACAGCAAAACTCCCTTTGAGGTGGCTGTGGAGGTCATGAAGGATCCAGAGCACTACTATGAATGGTATGGTATGTGCGGAGGGCTCTCCGTGATAAACAAAAAGACCGACAGCAATTTTGATATGTATTTTATCCTTGATCTTCCCGTTGTGACCGACAGGGACGTGGTCATAAATGTGGTTCAGCACGTGGATTTCGCCAAAGGGGTTGCCAAGGTTGATATTAACAGGATTGAGAGTACCTATAAAAAGGATTCCGGGCTGGTGCATATGGCCAAGATGAACGGAACTTTCACTATCACAAGGCAGAGCAATGGGGAGATCGTCATCGTGTATCAGCTTTTTGCCGATGTGGGCGGTTCTCTTCCAGCCTGGGTAGTCAATATTGCTTCAACGGATCATCCCTTCAAGACCATGACGGGTGTACGGAAACAGTCAAAGCAGGATAAGTACTGGGCAAGCGCCAAAGCCCTGCACAAAAAAGACTTTGTCCGGCAGTGAAGAACAGCCAGACAGGTAATGTAAGGTGCCCGGTTAAATTCTGATTATCGAATGAATGGCTGATCATTAATATTTTTTTAATGTTTCCATTTAAAAGGAAAATGTTGTTGATACTAAAAGCTGTCCAGAGCAGATGTTTATTATTCAAGATGGATGGAGACAGGGGATATGGCTTCCAGGGAGTTTTACCGTATCAGGGACAGCATTAAAAAAATTATACAGCGATTTGACTATTCGGGAAATCAGGATGATATAAACCGCCTCAGGTTTTTCATGAACATGGGGATACAGCCCTTTTCGGACAGGGCATCATTGAGTGAAGTGACGGCCGGGACGGTCCCGGCTGCATGGATCTATGATTGTGATGCAGAACCGAAAAACAGGATACTGTTCCTTCATGGGGGCGGATATGTGGCGGGCGGCATTATATCGCACCGCAACCTGGCGGCATGGATTTCCAGGGCCGCCGGTTGTGCCGTGCTGCTTATCGATTACCGGCTGGCGCCGGAGAATCCTTTCCCGGCAGCCCTGGATGATGCTCTCACGGCATACCGGTGGATGCAGCTGAACGGACCGATGGGTGAAGAGAGTGCCCGTAATACATTCATAGCCGGCGATTCGGCCGGCGGCGGTCTTACCCTGGCCACGCTTCTTGCACTGAAGCAGGGAGGGGAACCCCTTCCCCGGGCTGCCGTGACTCTTTCGGCCTTTGCGGACCTGTCCATGGGAGGTGAGACAATTCACAGCCTGGCGGAGCAGGAGGTCATGATACCGCCTAAAATTCTGCCCGGGATTTCCGCCGCATACTGTGCCGGTGCCGATCCGCGTGATCCTCATATTTCTCCCGTGTACGGCGATCCTTCCGGGCTGCCGCCTCTTCTAATGCAGACTGGAGACGCTGAAATTCTTCTCGATCATACAACCCGTTTCGCAGCAAAGGCGAAGGAGAACGGCGTGGACGTCACCCTGGAGATATGGGAGGAGATGTTCCATGATTTTCAGCTCTATGCCAATCTTTTTAGTGAAGGCAGGGAGGCAATAGAAAAGATCGGCCTCTTCGTGAGACGTTATATAATCTGATGCTGCTTCAGGCCGGTTTACGGTCACTGATGAAAGTACTGCCGTATGACGGCAATAGCTTCATGTGAATTTTCTGACAGCATGTAATGTCCCGTGTCTTTTAATACCACAAGTTCGGCCCAGGGGAAATGGGTCATGTTGCGAATCTGCTGGTCCTTGCCGGTTATGGTGTTGCATTCGCCGGAAATAAAAAGAACCTTTCCTTTAAATTTTTCAAGGCCGCCGGTGAAATCGGTTGTGAAATTCCCATTACTGTCCATTCCTGACCTGATTATGCTTTCCATGGCTTCATACCCGAAGCGCCATATCTGTTTTGACTCCTCGGACTGCCGGTCCCCGCAGAAGTATCCCTGCATCGGATGATCATTCCCATCATAGGCGGTCATGAACTGTCCCATGATGAAATCCCGCCGGGCATGGGCATCACCGCCCTTGAGATGGAGGGACTGTAACCATGTCCGTATCATGAAGGACAGGGATGACATGCTCAGGGACGGTTTTGTTCTTTGAAGAAATACTTTTGCCGTGTCTGCTGTAAGGAATCCCGGTTCGGCCAGGACCAGGTGATCGATCTTGGCGGGATATCTCCCCGCATACACAGCTGCCAGCATGGCTCCCCAGGAATGACCAATGAGATTGACTTTCCTGCCCTTCCCGAAATGTTCAACCATGGCATTGAGGTCCGCAATAGACGATTCCAGTGTGGGCTTTTCCCCGCAGTTACGGGCCGAGAGCCCCGTGCCCCTTTGATCGTAAAAGAGAACCTGGTAACGGTCCGAGAGTTCTTTCAGGGGAAGGAGGTACCGGAAATCAGCTCCTGGTCCACCGTGGAGTACTATGACGAGGGGGTTTTTCTCGCGGCCGAAGATTTCAACATGAAACAGGGTATCGTTCAGCGCTATCCGCGGTATGGATGGATCGGTTTCGACGGTCGCCGGTACCGTGTACGTTCCTCCGGTCAGGATGTAGCCCGTCATAAAGGCCGCCATAATGACCACCGTCAATACGATGGTTGTTTTTAAAATAAATTTCATTTTACTATTCACAGCCGTAATCCGTGAGTAATGAGATGTTAGTTAAAGGCGCTTTGTAAAAGTTCTTTTAAAAGCGTCCATAATGAAGTAAGTTGCGCCTGTGGGTAAAAGTTACTGGTAATTGTAAAAATAGTTTTTGATGGAGTAAATCTATTGATTTTTATTAAGGCCTGATAAAAGATAGATACCATGAATCGTGACGAGGCAATACAGCAGATGCTGCGCGAATATATGGAGCAGGCATCGCCGGAACAGCGGAAGGAACTTGAGCGTCTTCTGGCTCAGAAAAAAAGCAGTTCCTCCGTCGGCGGAATGAACATCAACGGCATGGCCCGGGGCATGGCCCAGGACATACAGAAGCAGATGGGACTTACCAGGGACAATATCAGGCGCACGGCCCGGGACCTGGTGGTGCGCCTGGCAAAGCAGCATAAACCCGACATCACCGACCGGGAATTGGCGCAATTGCTTGAGGAGATGATTCCCGGTTCAGCGGCGCCGGCCAGTGCGGTCAAGAAACTCCCCCCCGATGTATTGAAAACCATGATCCTGCAGTATGTCATGTTCAAAACAGGGCGAATGTCCCGCGAGGAACTCCGGGACCTTCCTCCGGACTGGCAAAAAAAATACTGGCAGACTTTTCCCGATGATATTAAAAACCATATCAACCAGTTTATCACCTATAGCATCGAACCCCATGAATTCTGGGCCCGAATCAGGGCCGCCATGGATAAAAACCGCCGATAAAAATCCATCGAATTTCCGTAAAATAATTTTTACATGTACATGAAATTAATGTGACGTTATTGAAAAATAACCGTCTGACTGGTTTGTTCTTGCATTTTAAAAATGCATTTTTATTTTTGTAAGATTGTCAATTTTTGACGTCAGATAACGCTTATATAATTGGCCAGGTGAATGGTTCTTTTATCGAAAAAAGACAGAGAGTATAGTGATACGTTCAGCGCTTACTATCCCATGATCTTCAGTACGATATGTACCAAGGTCGGGAGTCTCGATGACGCCGAGGATATAACCCAGAACGTATTCATACTCTACTACCAGAAAATGCATGACGTGGCTGACCCCCGGACCTGGCTCCTGGGTACCATGCGTTTTGAGGTCATGAATTATTACCGGAAAAAGGGCAGGGGCAATGATGATATTGAGAGCATCTTCGATGATCCGGCCCATGCCTTTGTGAACGGGTTCCGTGATACCAGGATTATCATCGAAGAAGCCATCGACAGCATTGATGATCGGAAGAGCCGGGTTATTTTTGACCTGGTGGCGATACGGAAATATACCTACAAGGAAGCTTCAAAAGCCCTGGGTATGACAAGCCGGCAGGTGCGATACCGTTACCAGTCCGTCATGCAGCATATAATCGGATACCTGCAGGAGAAGGGAGTGAATTCCATCGAGGATCTATTATGAAAGACCAGGCTGCGGCAATCAGGCAATTGCTTGAAAAATACCGGTTCACCGATGAAGCGGCTCCGCATGTCAGGGAGCATGTGCTTGCTCATGCCGGTCAATCGTTCCGGCTTACGCTGAAAAAGCTGGGAAGGTATAATCCCGTCATAGGCGCCGTTGTTCTTGTCTTTCTTTTGTCGAAGAGACTGGGTATCGGGATCAGTATGCTCCAGAGTGCGGCGGTTACAGTCGTTACGGCTGCTGTCGTTGCCGGGTCCGTTGCGACGGGCGGCTATTACGGTGTGAAGGCCGTTATAATGGAAAAGAAAAGCCAGGAGCAAAAGATTGAAGACGTTCAGGATATTTCCGAACCGGAGACTCTGCCGCGTGACGGTACGGGCGGTGAGAAAGAACGGTCTTCGCTTCCGGTCCCGGTCATATCGGTCGAGCCCTTCACTCTCGTTAATCTGGACGAGACAGGCGGTGGCAGAGTGCTCAATGCACTGAAGCGGGAACTGGAAACAGTGTGCGCGAAGCGATGCACCGTGGGGGCATCCGGCAAGCCTGACATGATTCTCCGGGGACAGCTGGCCGGGAATGATGGTTCCTGCATTCTTTTTCTACGGCTGGTACGAAAGGACGGACAGATTCTTTTCGCCCGGTCCTTTGAAGGCGGGTCACCGGCCGATCTGGAGATGAAGGCCGGGGAAATTGCCGGTGAAATATATGCTAAGGTGAAATAAGTTTTTCAGCCGGGATCGAGGCAGTGTTGTGAAGAAATTATTATATAACATAACAGTGGTTATAATAATAACTCTTTTCGTCAGCCAGGGGCTCAATGCAGAATCATGGGCGCCTGAGCCGCTGAATGTAGTGGTCCTTGATTTTACCGTCAACAATGTCTCCTCCGCCAGTGGTGAGATTGCCCGGAACCGGCTGGAAATACTGCTGTATGAAAATCAGCGGGTCCGCATCCTGGAGCGGAGCAAGTACCGGGACATCATAGTACAGCAGAACAGGGGGACCCTGCAGTGTTATGATACTCACTGCGCTGCGCAGATCGGGCGATTCCTGTCGGCCGAGTATGTCGTCATGGGAAGCATTGACCGGATCGAGGATTACACCATTAACATCAGGGTCGTTGATGCCGGATCGGGCAGTATACTTTATGCCTGCAGCGATACCTTTCTTCGCGAACGAGACCTCCCTCGATGTGTCATGGGTCTCTCGAAAAAGATCAATGCCTATCTGAATGACCCTTATGATGAAAAATCCTTTTCATGGGCTGGGATGAACTCCCTGTGGGCGGATATCTCCGCGGGATATATACAGCCCGTTCATGTCCTGTCCGAAAGGGTGTCCAGGGGATTCGCCGTAAACGCGGGCCTGGGCCTCCAGTATCATAATTTCATGCCTGCTCTAATGACCGGATACCTGGGATTCATCGACAGGGAAAACAAAAAGTATTCTTCCATAGTGCCCATGCTTGGCGGTATAGGCTATCCCTTTTATTTTACCCGCTGCAGCATTGCCCCATTCATGGCTGCAGGCATCTGTTACAATAAAATCGGCAGTGAAGACAGGAGCGCCCTGGAGTTCATGATACGCGCGGGAATGAGCGCGGGAATCATGTTTGGCAGGGCGCAGCTTTTTCTTGAGACACAGTATAATTATATAATCGAAACAAAGGCCGGAATGCAATTTGTAATTTTTAGTGCAGGTGTGCGCTACATGATGTGAGGTAATGCTCTATGAGGAAAATGATGTATTATTCAGGGATATTTCTTGTGGCAGCTCTGCTGTTTTCATGTATGGATTATGATTATTATAATGAAAATATTTCTGAATATACTTCTAAACCAATATTGATGTCTTTAGATATTTCAAGTGGAACACTAACCCCGGAATTTAATTCAAAGATTACAAAATATTCTCTATCTATCGAATCATCAATTGATGAGATAACCCTTTATCCGGTACCCCAATTAGAAAAGTCTGATTTCTATTTTTATTTAGGCGAGGTTCCAATTGGACAAAAAAATGAATGTAGGTCATTGCCGTTACAATATGGAGATAATCTAGTAAAAGTTAAAATCATCGGAGTAAATAAAAGAATCAATGAATATACTTTAACTGTTAATCGTTTTAATCCTTCTGTTTTTGGTAATGTACTAATAAAGGATACTGATGATTTGAAACTGTTATATAAAAAATCAATAATAGATGGAGATTTGACAATTGATTCAGTTAATTCATTGGATATGTTGAATTTAGAGGCTCTGAATTTTTTAACTATAATTAGAGGTGATTTAAATATTATAAATAATAAATATTTAGAAGATACTTATGGATTTAAAAATTTGGCGGTTATCGAGGGTGATTTTAATATTATTAATAATGAAAAATTAAAAACAGTAAGCGGGTTTGATTCTCTACATTCAATTGAAGGTGATATAAACATTTCATATAATGGCATACTAGAGTCGCTTGATGACTTAAATAGTCTGATAAAAAGCTTTAATGGGAATATCACTATTAATACTAATGCTCAATTGATTTCAATTAATTGTTTTCAGAATTTTTACGGCAATATTATGGATGTAAAAATTTCTGGAAATACAAACTTAACCGAAATAAATTCTTTTCAAAATATTTTACAGATTAATAGTCTAATTATTTCTAATAATTTGAATATTAATAGAATAGAAATGAGAGCACTTGTTAATATTAATAATGATTTAACTATTTCCTTGAATAACAATTTAACCTCTTTAAATTTTCCTAATTTAGAAACAGTGCAAGGATTATTTACAATAAGAAATAATAGTAAGCTTTTAACCTCCATAGCTTATGATTTGTGCAGCCAAGTAAATTATGATTCAGAATATGTGATTGAGGAAAATAAACTGTAGCATAAATTAATAACAGTCAGAATTGCTTATTCCTTTTCAAAATTATCTTATCCACAGTAAACAGCTTCTGTAAAAAATTACTTGTATTGCGATACAATCAGGTTTATTAATACTATGGAAGCGCAATAATTGCGTTTAAATGAGCACTGCCTGTTTCTTTTTATCATGATCGCAGACATTTACTGTGACAGGATATTCATTGAGATGCCTGATGAGATTCAATAAATTTAAAATAATTATTTTTGTTCCGGCTATATTATTTCTGTCCTCCCTGCCGGCCGGGACGCAAAAGCCAGTGAATGCATTTCCCGATACCTCGCGGCTTGATCCAATACTGGCCAGGTTTGAAATGAAAAACCCGGGCTCTGCCGTTGTTATTATGAACATAGCGAGCGGCGAGATTGTGTATGTGTTTAACCGGCGTATAGCCCTGGAGCAGCGCTTCCCTCCGGGATCGCTGGCCAAGGTCTGGTCTGCCGTGGTCCTGCTTGAAAACAGGAGCCTGTTCCGGTTCGATCCCCGTGTTTCTGTCAGGTGCCAGGGGCGTTTCACGCCGGACCCGGGACCGGGATTTTCAGCTGATGATATGCGGGTGTTCAACCTGTCGCGTGACAGTGGACAAGAACCGCATTTCAGATGCTCTCTCCGGAATGGACACGGCGATGTTATCCTGAGCAGGGCCTTGATTGATTCATGCAATGTGTATTTCCTCACCGCTGCATGCGGGAATCCCGGTGATTTTTTCCGTCTGCTTATGAACACGTGGCATCTCCATGAAAATACGGGATGCAGGCTCGTGGCAGTTACCGAGGAGGATTTCAAGGATATACCCGGCGCCACTTCATTCCGCCGGTGTGCTGCCGCCATCGGAGAAGGGGGTCTTTTACAGGTTTCCCCCCTCCAGGTTGCTGCTGCTTTTGGGGCCCTTTTTGCCCGTTCTTCCATTTTGAGCCCTTTCGAGGCGCCGTATACGGGCAGGGTAGAGCAGTATGGGCTGGCCATATCGGACGCAACGGCCGCCATGGTCATTGAACCCATGAGGGAAACCCTCTTGCATGGAACACTGAAGTCTCTGACCGTGAATAACAGGGAGGTAATTCTCCTGGCAGGCAAAACAGGTACAGCGAGCCATGTAAACGGAAAATACCGGACACACGGATGGAACGTTATCTGCTTCAGGTTCAGGGAAGAGAAGTATGTTCTGGTCAGCTTTGTGTTCCAGGGAAGCGGATCGGGTCAAGCCAGGAAACTCTCGCAATGCCTCCTGGAGGCCCTGCACTGATCATGGGAAGAGTACCGGATTATACGGTTGACATTTTGGCGATTGGCGATATGATAGGGGAACTGTTCAGTAACAATAATCCGGAGGAAACTGAAAATGAAACGCATGGCAGGATTTATCTCTATATGCATACTATCTCTATATATTACAGGAACGGGCAGGGGCAATGAAGAGGCAGCCTACCAGAGTAAAATTATTTCGGTTAAACTGTACCAGAACCAGGCTGAAATAACACGCACGGCCAGCGTATCCCTGGTGAAAGGACAGAACATGATTGTGCTTTCAACGCTGCCGGAACTCCTCTATGACTGGTCCGTGAAAGGGAGCCTGCCCAGGGATTTTCCGGGAAAGATACTTTCCCTGGAAGTGGAAAAGAAAGCACTTATAAAAAAGAAACAGACACGCATCCTGGAGATAGAGGAAAAACTGGAAAAGCTGCGTGAGCAGGACCAGGTTTTCGTCGATGATCTTAAAAACATTAAATCCCAGGAAGAGTTCCTTGATTCCATATTAAAGTTTACCGACCAGACCGTGTCTAAGGAACTGGCAACACGGATACCCCAGGTAAAGGTGTGGGATGATACCCTGGGATGGGTTGTTGAAAAGAAAAAGAAGCTTCTGAATGAAAAGAGATCCATTGAAAAAAACAGGGAAAAAATCGGCAAGGAAATACAGAACTGGGAGTTTGAGCTTTCCCAGATCGCCGGCTACAGCTATTTTGAAACCTATCGCTCCCTGAACCAGGCCGTGAGCAGCAACAAATCATCCATGGCGGTTCAGCAGTTCAATGATATAACGACAAAATACGCCGAGCGGCGCAAGCTCTTCACGGGAACATCGGGCAAAGTTGATATCGAGAAACGTGTTATCATTTCAATATTCTCGCCGACGGAACGGTCCGTGGAGGTTACGGTCAGCTATGTCATTCCCAACACCTACTGGAACATGCTCTATGATGTCAGGGCCAGCCGTGAGAAAGGCGATATCAACCTGGTTATCTATGGAAATATTTTCCAGAATACCGGCGAGGACTGGAAGGATATCACCCTGGCGTTGTCCACGGGATCTCCCGTGAATACCATCAACCCGCCTGTAGTGCAGCCCTGGTACCTGGATATAGTGGAGGATCGGGACGAATATGCGGGCGGTGCTTCTAACCGTTCCTTCAGGGCCAAGAAGGCCGAGAAGATGGATTTTGCCGCCTCCGAATCCGTGGAGGAAAAGGAAGGGGCTCCGGCTTTATTGCCGGAAACCACTATTTCTGAAAAGGGACCCTATCTTGACCTGACCCTGCCTTTAAAACAGAGCATCCTTTCGTCGGCTAAATATCAGAAAAAATTTATCAAGGATTATGCCATCAGCGGTGCCGATAATGTCCGGTTTTATTACGAAGTAATCCCGTCGCAGATCACGAACAGTTTCCTCCGGGTGGAGACATCGAACAGCACGGCCCTTCCCTGGCTCCAGGGTGAAGCCCAGCTCTTCCTGGAAAATGAGTTCATGGGGAAGGTGGCTATGCCTTTCACACCCGTGGGTAAAAAGGAGGATATTGTGCTTGGCATGGAACCCCGCATAACGGCGAAAAAAGAACTGGTAAAAAAATACGAGGACACGGCGGGAGTATTCGGCGGGAACCGGCGCATTCTGTATATTTACAAGATCGTCGTGGAGAATCAGATTAAGGCAAACCGGGAGATCGTCATCGTCGATAATATTCCCGTTTCGCGCAACAAGAAGATACAGGTAGAGGTTGCAAACCTGTCCCACCCATTCATGAAGGACGGTGTCTTTGAAAAAACGACAGATTACGCACAGGGCATACGGAAATGGAAGATGGAGATCGGTGCGGGGAAAAAAGTGGAAATAACCTATGATATAACGGTCTCGTTCGATAAAGATACCGATGTGAGCGGTCTGTAACGGCGTGGAAATCTGCAATACTAGGAACCGGAGGCCTGTGATAGCATGGCACAATATATAAGGAAAACAAAAATCGTCTGTACACTGGGACCGGCAACGGACAATGAAGCCGTGCTCAGGCAGCTGTTCCTGAACGGGATGAACGTGGCCAGGCTCAATTTTTCCCACGGTACATACGAGGAACACCAGAAGCGCGTGGAACTGTTCATGAAACTACGCGCTGAATTTGGTCTTCCCGTAGGACTCCTCCTGGACACCAAGGGGCCCGAAATCCGGATCGGCAAATTCGAAAATGGACCTGTTGAGCTGAAGCAGGGAGAGGTATTCACCCTGACTACAAGGAATGAACCCGGCAGCGACAAACGTGTATCCGTAACCTACGCTGGTCTTCCCCGTGATGTGAGCCGCGGTGACCGCATCCTTATGGATGACGGTCTCCTGGAGATGAAGGTGCTTTCCTGTACGGAGACCGATGTCGAGTGCGAGGTCGTTAACGGCGGACAGCTCAGTAATAACAAGGGAGTCAATGTTCCCGGGGTTAACATCAACCAGCCCTTTGTCAGTGAAAGGGACCGGGAGGATCTGAAATTCGGCATCCGCAATAACTTTGATTACATTGCGGCCTCTTTTGTGAGGACTGCCGCCGATGTGAAGGACCTGAAAAAGGTATTGGAGGAAAACAACGGGCTGTTTATAAAAATCATAGCTAAAATTGAGAACAGGGACGGCGTGAACAATATCGATGACATTGTCCGGGTAAGTGACGGTGTCATGGTGGCGCGGGGTGATATGGGCGTGGAGATTCCCTTCGAGGAGCTTCCGGCCATACAGAAGGAACTCATCAAAAAATGCTTTATCGCCGGCAAGCCGGCAATCACGGCAACACAGATGCTTGATTCCATGATACGCAATCCGCGTCCCACCAGGGCCGAGATCACCGATGTTGCCAATGCCATTTACGACAACACCAGCGCCATCATGCTCTCCGGTGAAACCTCCGTGGGAAAGTATCCTGTTGAGGCGGTGCTCACCATGTCAAAAATCGCCGTTGAAACCGAAAAAAACATTGATTACATAAAGCGGTTTCATGATATGGATATATCAGTTTCGCGAAATGTGACTAATGCCATCAGCTACGCCACCTGTGAAACCGCCCATACGCTGAGCGCTTCGGCAATCGTATCGGTTACCAAGTCGGGGCATACGGCCCGAATGGTATCCCGATACAGGCCCGCCTGCCCCATCATTGCCACGACAATTTCTGAAAAGGTTTTCAACCAGCTTTCCCTGACCTGGGGAGTCTATCCCGTGCTGACGGAGATGAAAGATTCCACAGACGAAATCTTTAACCAGGCCATAGCGAAATCTGCGGAAACCGCCATAATAAAAAACGGCGACCTGATAGTCATTTCCGGGGGGATGCCGGCCGGGATAAGCGGTACGACAAACACGCTAAAGGTCCATATCGTCGGTGATGTACTCCTTGAGGGAAGGGGACTCAATAAATTTTCCGCCACGGGAAACCTCTGTGTCATACACCGTGAGAGCGATGCCCTGAAATATTTCACCGCCGGTGACATTCTCGTCATTGAGAAAAGCACTGACAATGTGCTCCAGGCAATAAAGAACGCCGCGGCGGTCATAACCGAGGAGGACCCCGATGATTCAAAGGCAGCCATAGTGGCGCGTGCCCTGGAAATCCCCGTACTGGCCGGAGCCATGGAGGCCACGGAGATTCTGAAGAGCGGTACCGTTGTAACCGTCGATGCCGGCAGGGGACTGGTCTTCAGCGGTGTCCGTTCCATCAAGTCCTGAGATGTGTGAGCCGTCCACGGTTATTCACATTTATTTACCTGTTGACATTGCTCTCGTGATATGAAATAGTAAGTGCATTAATTATAAAAAGTGTAGTGCAGTTGGTTATGGCAGAAGAAAAAAATGAAAAGCTGAATCTGAAATCAGTAACCTACGACGTGGTATCGGAAAACCTGCGTGGCCTGGTGAGAGCCGGTGTTCCGGTATTCAGAAAAAATATCGAAGGACAGCTGGTCACCATTCCGGTTGAAAAGCTCGAGCATTTTCTGGGTGAAACAGCCAGGGATATCGAACTCTTTATCGAGGATAACTGGCAGGGAAAGGTTTCTGCCCGCAACAGGGAGCGAAGGCCCCTGGCTGCCAATGCCGGTTCAGCCCTTGCCAGGGCAATGGAACTGTACGGCAATACCGAGGAACAGGTTGGCCGTTTCCAGACTTGCTCTGTCGCCGAGCGGGAGGAAATACTGGACGGGAGCATTGAATCGCTGCACGCCCTGCAGAAAAGCAATTCCGATTTTGATATCGAAGCAATCATAAAAATGGTGGAGGTCATCGCCAACACCTTTTACGCCAATTACGCAAACCTGGAGGACAACCTTTCCACGGAGAACGTGAGGGAAAATATATTGGGCGTTTTCATTAAAACAGAATGGATAGTGAAGATGCTCATTGAGTTTTTCAGGGTTAATAATTCCGATAAAAACTTTCTCCTGATAGAAAAAATTGATACCGGTTCCTACACTATAACCAATATGTGCAAGGCCCTGCTCTGGTTCATCGGTTTTGGCCTATACTATAATAATTATATCGATAAGGGACTTTTTACAAAAAACATCCGCGGTAATTTCAAGGAAAAACTGCTTCGATATTATCGCCGCCGGCTGCCCGATATCAATATTTCCGTTGAAACAGTTGTCAGGGGAGGTTTCAGGCGTATTGATACGGAAAAAGACCTGGTCCAGTATGCGGTCGGGGCCCTGTTGTACGATATAGGCAAGATTCCCTTCATCGCCTATCATGACGGCAATGACGCCTATGACCCTGAAATTGTGAGGCTTCATGTTCTGACCGGATACAACATGTTACTGAAAACGAAGAGTCACTCCTTCCCGGTTACCGCCATGGCCGCCTTCCATCATGAGTACTATGGCGGGAAAAGGAGTTATAATTTTTCCGCTCCCGTCATGGGAAAGCTCACGGGAAAAAAATATGATTTCCAAAACGCCGATTATTTCATGACCTATGATGAGAATGAATTTAAAAACGGCCGCGTCCTGTCCTTTTTTCCCTGCAAGGTGATCGAAATAATCGATGTATTTCTTGCCCTCACGGGAAGAAAAAAGATGTCAAATATAGAGGCCTTCAAAATGATGAAGACCGAATTTGTGACCAAGAACACACAGCTCGACCCGCTGCTCCTGGAGATATTTATCGATTTTGCCGTCAGCTGCGGCATGTTCGGCTCCGCGGAGCGTGGAGAAATTGACGCTATAAAATTTTAACCGGGATACTGCCATCGGTAAAAAGACATCCGGATTAACGAGCGGTAAAACCATTCCCATACCGGCAAATATACCACGTTCCCTTTGGGCTCCGGAACAATTTAAAATGCGGTGATAAAAAAAGAATAAAGCCGATGGCCGGGCTTTATGCCGAGAACTGACGGAGTGCCGCCTTTATCACCGTCTCCAGGGTCGCTTCGGGATTACCCTCCCTGACGCCGTCTATCACCTTCGCTGCCCGGGCCTCGTCGAATCCCAGTGATACCAGGGCCTCCAGAGCGTCATTGCGGATGCCCGTCGCGGTACCCGATGCGGCCGGGATGGACTCTATTTTTTTCAGCTTTCTCTTCAGTTCGAATATAAGCTTTTCCGCCTTCGCTTTCCCGATCCCCGGTATTTTAACAAGCCGGCTGCTATCGTCGTTCTGAACAGACCTGACCAGATCTTCGATGCTGATTCCCGAAAGGAGCGACAGGGCCATGGAGGGGCCTATACCGCTTATGTTGAGCAGAACGGTAAAAAGCTCCTTTTCCCGCTGTGTGGAAAAACCGAACAGTTTCATCTGGTCCTCGCGGTGCAGCGTGTAGATGAAGAGCGTGATATCCTCTTTCCCCTGAATTGTCTCATAGGTGGAAAGGGGAATATGTACCTGGTATCCCACACCTCCCACGTCGAGGATGCACTCCATTGGTTTCAGCTCATCGATTTTTCCGGTCAGTTTTGCTATCATGGTAGTCCTTCAGAGGATATTCATTATTTTCTGTTCTATGCAAAAGCGTTCGGCGATATTCAGGGCCGAAGAATCTATCATGATTATCTCCTTCTGCAGGGAAAAAATATCCGATGCCCTGGAAAGGGAGAGTTCGTTATCGCCGTCTTTCATTTCCGAGCTCAGGCGGACCATGGTATCAAGGCCCTTCTTGCTGATTATGTTCAGGGTATCGTCGCTCATATTCAGTGAATTTTTCACCATGCCGATATCACCCCGTGATATCTCCTGATATCTGAGCCACTTCCCCAGGATATTCAGGTAATAGCTTACTCCCCGGGGCCCAATGGTCAGGACATGCCTTCCCAGGATCTGGGTGAGAAACATCAGCACGAGAAGTATCATCATGAAGACAATCAGTCCGTAGAGAAAATATTTAAGCGTATCTATGTCCTGAATTGGAATTATCAGAAAATGTATGATGTGGAAGAATCCGTACAGGATCGAGGCCATGAGGATGTAATGATAAAACCTGTACCGGCTTTTCCAGGAAAAGGTCGTTGCGGCCCCGTCAACGGTTACTTTGATGTCCAGGCCTTCAATCCCGCAGCTTTCTATCGTCGTCGTGCTTTTTTTCATACCGGCCCGAATACGGCTGTAAGGCTCATGATCCAGAAGAAGATCCACACCCATGAGGCTCTGGAGATCCCGGGCAAAGTTCATGGCCCCGTTCCTGTCATTGAAAAGGGCCAGCAGCACTGAAGCCCCCAGTTCGTTCATGAGATGGACCTCGAAGCCGGTGCTACCGGAGCCCATCTTTTTCTGTACGGTTATCCATGAATAATAGTCAAGGGGTATCCGGAGCGGTGTAATGGCTTTCAGTGATGAATCGAGAATGCCGATGAATCCCTTTTCCCCGTCGATGCTCATTTTATAATACCGTGAATTGAGAAGGGCGAAGAGCCCTGCGGCAGTGAAGAGTATCCCGAAGCTGAAAAGAATATGATCAACAGGATGGATTTTTCCCATGATGGTCAGGCCGCCCAGAAACATGAGACCGCCGATAATGGTAAATACGACCAGGGAGATGCGCGAGGATTTTATTTTGAGGCTGTTCCCCGAGAGTTCGATAGTTCCTTTCATCGTACACTACCTCTACCTGTTTATTTGCTGAAAAAATACGACACTGTCGTTAATTAATTTTTTAATTACACAGCTGCCCGTCATGAATTAATGGAAACACTGTAATCAGTACAACACATCGGATGGGGTTTCTGTCAATTCTTTTACCGGTCCGGCGGTTTCTCGCAGCAAGCGGCAGGCGACGTCCATGTAGGGTGGGCGACTCTTCTTTTTTTTTGGCCGTATCGTTTTTACATTGCATTTCCTGATCAACGTTGATATTGTGGTTGCATTCTTCGATTACTTTTGCCGTATAATCTATCAGATCATTCAGTAGGAATGATATTTTTTTAATCATTATGTCCCAAGGGATTTTTTTTACTTGATCCTGAAGGGCTCCCTTTTTATCGTTTCGATTCCATTCGCTTTAAAAGCAGTGTGATAACACTTCAGGTTTATTAAAACATTTTTCCCGGATTACGTATGGTGTAATCTTTTGGGAAATTCCTTTAAAAAATATTTTTAATCCCTCCGGGGGGGATATCACAATCCTGTGTGTAGTGTGCTGTATCGGGCAGATACGGTCGTGTGAAAAGAGAAGAATCAATTAGTGTGGTGAGTGATAATGGACGAGCGTGATACATTCGCAGAGAGAATTGACAAGGTCAAAGAATTACAGGATAAGCTGATACAGATGCGGAAAATAAAGGAATCCCTTCTTCAGAACAATACAAAAAAGTCAGATGAGACTATTCAATTTTTATTGAAGCGATTGTGATCATCTTACTATTATCTAACCGGCAGACTTTGCGCTTTTTCCTGCCGTAACACTTTCACCTGGAAATATCCGCCTATACCGGAACCGGCTGATTGCCTGTTTCCTGTACTGCAGGGGCGTTGCACCACAATGTGATTAATTACCTGCCTAAAGCACCCCGGACCCATAAAAAATCCCGTTTTTTTCTTTACTTTATTAATGTGCGTGGATACTATCCCTTACCTGGAGTATCCAGAAGATGGTGACGGGACAATAGTATGAAATTAAATAATGAAGCAAAAGTGGGCCTCATGATAACGGTGAGCTTTACCATCTTTATCATATTCGTGGCTCTTCTGGCAAAGATCAATGTATCGCAGTCCGGCTATCACCTGCGCCTCTATTTCGGGTTCCTGAACGGTCTCAGCATCAATTCCCCGGTTAAAATCGCCGGGGGTATAAAAATCGGTTTTGTGGAAGATATCAATCAGTCCGGCGAGAAAACCGAGGTGACCATTTGGGTTGACCGGAAATATAATCTTCTCAAGACCGCCAAGTTCGCCATTTTCACCACAGGCCTCATCGGTGAAAAATACATTAACGTTTTTATCCCGCCCTCGGTCAATGTGGATGATTTTTACCAGGATGGCGACAAAATATACGCCATTGATCCTGCAAGCTTTGACCAGATGATGCTCACCTTCCAGAGCTTTCTCCAGGATGAAAGCGGCAGCGAGATGCTGGCTGAGATTTTTCAGAATTCGAAAAAATTCGTGGAAAACCTCAACAATATCACCGAGGAGAACCGCTCTGATATCCGCAAATCGGTCCTTGGTGCCAAGGGCACGATCATTCTCCTTTCGGCAAAGACCCAGATACTCATGGATCAACTCAACAAGCTGGCCACAAACATGGCATATCTTTCCGAAAAAAACAAGGAGGAAATCTCCATCAGCCTGCGCAATCTTTCGGAAACAACCAGTAACCTGAATAAGATCATCTTCCGCCTCGAGAAGGGACGCGGGACTCTCGGCAAGCTCCTGGTCGAGGAGGAAGTGTATGAAAACCTCAAGGATGCATCTATCTCGGCCAAGGACCTCTTCAGGAGTCTTAAGGACGATCCGTCGAAATTATTCTTCAAGCAAAAACAGAAGTAATGGCTAAAAAAAAGGAGTATTATGTCTGTACGGCCTGCGGGGCCGACTCGGTTAAATGGCATGGAAGATGTCCTTCCTGCCAGGAATGGAATACCATGGTCGAAGTGGAAGCTTCCCGGCCTTCACATAAACATACAAAACCCGCGGCTGTCCCCCTGTCTTCCGTATCTATAGAAGGCGTGCAGCGTATTCAAACTGGTATCGGGGAGTTCAACCTGGTCTGCGGAGGCGGCATCGTGCCCGGTTCCGTGATCCTCATGGGCGGCGAACCCGGCATCGGCAAATCCACCATGGCCCTCCAGGTGGCCCATTACCTCGATACCGTCTATGTCTCGGGCGAGGAATCGCCGGCGCAGCTGCGTCAGAGGGCGGAGCGTCTGGGTATTGATCTGGACAGGATAAAAATTTCCACGAATACGGCAGTGGAGGATATTATCGCTCTGGCCGCGGCGGAAAAGCCGCAGTGTATCGTGGTGGATTCCATACAGACCATCTATTCCGGTGAAATACCGGGGGCAGCCGGGTCCGTGAGCCAGATTAGAGAATCGGCGTCGCGGCTTGTGGATATGGCCAAGCAGTCCGGCGTGCCGGTGATACTCGTGGGGCATATCACCAAGGACGGCGCCATTGCCGGCCCGAAACTGCTGGAACACCTGGTGGATACGGTGCTGTATTTCGAGGGTGATTTCTCCCGGGATTTCAGGATGCTCCGGGCCTTCAAAAACCGCTTCGGATCGGTCAACGAGGTGGGCCTTTTCCGCATGACCGCCTCGGGACTCCAGGAGGTGAAGGACAAGAACCGGGTCTTTCTGAACAGCTTTTCATCGTCATCGCCGGGGAACGCCGTTTCGGCCGCCATTGAGGGCAGCAGAACCATTCTCTTCGAGGTACAGTCGCTCGTTACCTTTACCACCTTTTCAAATCCCCGGCGCATGTCCGACGGGTTAGACCAGAACCGCCTGATCATCATCAATGCCGTTCTGGAGAAACATGCCGGGCTGAAGCTGAATTCCTTTGATGTTTTTATAAACGTATCGGGAGGTTTCCGGATCAATGAAACGGCCGCAGATCTTGCCGTGGCTATGGCCATAGCCTCGAGTATGAAGGACCGGCCCGTGCCGGAAGGAACGGGATTTCTCGGCGAGATATCCCTGTCAGGGGACGTGAGGCCCGTATCACAGTGTTCCAGGAGAATGCAGGAATTCCGGGCCTCGGGCTTTCATACGGTCGTCGTATCGGAAAGCGACATGAAGGATGCCAGGAACGCCGGTTTTGAAGGCACCATTCACGGCGTTAAAAAAATCAGCGAAGCCATAAATCTCCTTTTCTGACCGGCTGTTTCGGGCCCGGTGTATCCTTCTTTTCCCGCCGATTTTCCCATGAAGTATCAATAAAAACTTGCTGTGAAGGGGTAAATCATAGTATTAATATATCAGGGGTATTTTCACCGCCGGACAGAGGATATGAGTTTTTTAATGATAGGATACAGGAATGACCCTCCCCACAGGCTGTTTTTCAGACAGCCCGACCCCGTGGACTATGCTTCTGTCGCAGATCAGCCCCACGAAAATACCGAGGAAAGGGATGAAGAGGAACATCTCCTCATCTGCCGTTACTGCAGGAATATCATTACCTCGCCGAAGGAGAGAATTGAAATAGAGGGCAGAATGAGTATTGCATTTACCAATCCCGCGGGAATTGTATATCGTATCGGTTGTTTTTCATCGGCCCGGGGATGCGTGAGCTGCGGAGTTCCAACCGAGGAGTTTACCTGGTTTAAAGGCTACCGCTGGGACGTGGCCCTGTGCTCCGTCTGTATGAATCACCTGGGATGGCGCTATCAGGGGAAAGAGCGGCAATTTTTCGGACTGGTGCTCGATTATCTTATTGATAACCGGTAAGGCCGTCGCATCACAGGTTATCCAGTATTTTTTTCATGGCCCCGGCATTGATCTCCTTTATTTCAACTACACGTGAATCATCACCGGCAGGCGACGGGGCTGCTGTTCCGTAAAGTGCAGTGCTCACCACATCAACCAGTTCTATGTTCCGCAGCGCTTCATCGTATCCCGTTGCCGGCGGAAAAATCCTCTGTGACATGAGAAAATCCATACTGTAGCTCCTGCTCATTTCATCGAAGCGACGGGTCTGCACGAGGATATTGAGCCATGTTTTTTTATTTTCATACAGGAGGCTGCGGAGGTCTGTGTCCTGTTCTTTTTCACTCATGATACGGAGCAGGAAATCAACGGCCTGCAGAAAGTCTCTGTCGCTGCAATGTACCGGTCCCGCAAGGTTCCGCACAAGATCGGTTATGTGCCTTTCCTGATGAGGCGTGAGCAGGTACGGGGAGTTGCGGATGCGCATCCGTGCCTCCATGTATCGGGCTGCTTTCCCCGTATTATCAATGGGATGTGAAAGGGGGATGGGAGTTTTCCTTGTCAGGTTGAGATGGCGCATATAATGGTTTGATAAGGTGTCGCATAACGGAACATCGACGGTAATGGAGATATCGTCATCGGCCAGTGAAACGGCTACTGATTCCACGGAACGGGCAACCAGTTCCCGCACCTTTTCGGTTTCCTCTCGTGAAAGACCTGACGCCGGGATAAGGGGTTCCAGGAGGAGACGGATCGTATGATCCGGGAAAAACACCATTTCCGCCAGTCCCTGGCCGTAAGCATCATCGGCGCAGATGAGTTCCGCCGTTTCATGAAGATCGGCGACGCCGATAACGTTCCAGGCGAATTCAAGTATGTCGTCGCCGGTACGTATGCCCTTCCCGAGATGGACTATTATTTCATGTGCAATTGTATTAATGATGTGCTCCCCGTTTATCATACATTGTCCTGTAGTTGAATGGTAAAAGTTCCGGGGATTTGTCCATCAACCCGGCAGTAAAGAAATTCACACCGCTGAATTATCGGGGAGACGGCTTATCCTGATACGTATGCCCCGGGCCCTGAACGAGGTAAAGCGGTCGGGCCTTATTTTCAGCAGGTCAACGTCGATTACGGTGCCGCTTTCAGTATGGGGCGGGATTGATACCTCGAGATGGGACGTGGTGTGTATCCTTCCCATGCCGCGGCATACATGACACTGCGGGTTGCGGCCCGAACAGAGCGGGCATGTCATGCGTGACGGAAGTTCGATATAGGCGACGGCTCCCCGGCGGCCTTCCTCGGGTGTGACTAAGATTTCAATATCCTGCCCGAAATTTAGAAGAATATCCTTCCGTTTTATTCCCCGGGGCTTCAGGTTGGCCTTCAGCAGCTCATTCAGTGAAGCGGAATACTTGACCCTTCGCCGCGGAATTACCAGGGTGGTGCTGTATCTGAGCTGCACGTTTTTAAAGAGATAGCGGTCATAGTCTTTCCTGGTTTCGGTGTCGGCCAGAACGCGGTATGCCCGGATAATCAGGTCTATAAGATCTGTATTGTCGTTTGAATAATCATGGGAGATATCGGGATGATGCTGCTTTATGAGCGTCCGGAAAGCGTTCCTGATGGCATGGGGTTCAGCATTATAGGGAATTTCAAAAACCGAATAGTAATCGATGATGTTCCCTTCGTTATCGAGATATTCACTTTCCATGTCCTTATAATGGGTTTTCGGTGCATCTTTGTAAAGTAAATAATCAGGAGTTATATTGGACGAAGCTAATGCTCTCTGTTTGGCTCTGCTGGAGCGATACAGGAAAATCATTGACTTCTACCGCCCGGTATGGTTTTATTTCCTGGTAGAAATAGAACTGAAACCAGCAAGGGTGCCATGAAAAAAATATTAATTATTTGCGGATTATGCTCTATTATAATGTTGTCATCCCCGCTCTTCGCCGGGAACGGCACGATATATCTTTCCCGGGAAGCATCACTGGATCAGGTGAACCGGTGGACCATGCTGGGATCGGGTGGTATTGCCGCCCTGGAAGCAACATCCCTGCTTATCGGCATGAATGTGTCGGGATCCGACTGGGCTACACCGGAAAACATGGGTATTGCCGCAACGGATATTCTCCTTGGTGGCGCTCTTATCTATAATTCTCTCGGGGTCAGCAATTACCATTCGTCGCCCGTATTTTATGCCATTGCCTCGCTTTTTGTGCTGAGCCATGCCTACCGGGAATGGGAATACCTTTCGGGTCAGAAAAATCCCTACTGTCTCAACAAGCCGCTCTTTATACTGAACTCTCTACAGATCGTGGCAGGAATGGGCACTATCGGTATGAGCATCACCCTGGCTATATGACAAATAAAAAAGAAGTATAATATTATACAATTGTGCTTGAAAAAAATGATCGTGAAAAACAGTGTCAATCTGGTTCATGAAACATCAATGCTCCCGGGAATGGGAGAGTATGAATAGCAAGGGCCGGCGTAAGAAAAGGGGCTGTAGCTCAGCTGGGAGAGCGCCAGAATCGCACTCTGGAGGCCAGGGGTTCGATCCCCCTCAGCTCCACATAATGAAGCATGAAAGAAAACCCCGCCGGTCATGCGGTGCATGCCGGCAGGATCAGGATTATGTTACCTGAAGCGATTGCCCGATACATACTGGTTTTTGGCGGTTGTCTTTCACTGCTTTTTTCCCTTATACACGTTTTTATCCGCGGAAAACAGGTTGAGAACTATAACCTGTCATCGCTCCTTTTCATATTAACAATTCTGCAGTTTCAATTCGCCCTGATAATATCGGAAGGGGCACTGTCCTATCCCGGTCTTCTTTTCATGCATCTTACATTTTTGTTTCTTGCCATACCCCTGGCATACCGGGCTTATTTTTTTGTTGTTTTTCCCTCCAGCGATTTATCGGGAAGGAAATGGCTCATCTTTATCCCCGCATTCCTGGCAATGCCGCTGGACATGTATTATCTTGTGCAGAGCAATGCGGGAAAGCTGACCATGATAGAGTCCCTGCTTACGGGCCTCAATTCCCGTTCTCTCGTGGTGATAAGGATGATAACCGGGGCTGCATCGTTAGAGGTCCTGCTTCTCCTGGGGATGCTGTCTATGAGGATGATACAAGAATACCGAAGGAGCAGGATGCCCATCACGGCCGTTAATGCGGTCTATGCCGTCATCACCCTGGCCGCTTCAGAAATGGTGCTCCTGGGATACCTGCTGAGCAGCATGGCGGCCGTGAAGTATGGGGCAGTGATCATCTCGCTTCTGCTCATCAGTTCTTATATTACCGGTGTGCGATATCCCAGCCTGATTCAGCTCGTGATCATCGAGGCGAAGAAGCAGTATCACCGCAAAAAACTTCTCACCGGCATTGACCCCGAGTCGCTTCTGTTCAACCTGGAACGTCTTATGAAAGAGGAAAAGCTGTACACAAGCGAAACACTTTCTTTGAAAGATCTGGCCGACATCCTTTCCATAACGCCCCATCAGCTGTCCCATCTTCTCAACAGCGAACGGGATACCAACTTCAACACCTTCATCAATCAATACCGGATAGAAGAGGCGAAAAGGCTCCTGCTGGAAGAAGCGGGACGGTCAATCCTTACCATTGCCTACGCCGTGGGATTCAATTCAAAATCCACTTTCTACGATGCCTTCTCACGTTTCACCGGCATCACGCCCAAACAATACAGGGAATCGCACGGTTCCTCTGCCCGGTAACCTCCTCACGCTCGTAAAATAATGGGTCCGGGATTATAAATCCGGTCGAATTAAAAATTTAAATACGGCTATATCCCCTTATGCTATTTAAGAATGAAAAAGGGGGTAACAGGAATTATGAAGGATTTAAAAAACAAAAATGTTCTCATCACGGGAGCCGGGAGCGGTATCGGCAGGCTTATGGCCCGGGGTTTTGCCGCGGAAAAGGCCAACTGCGCCCTGGTTGACGTTAACGGGAAGGGGCTCGAGGAGACGGCGGCCCTTGCGGAAAAACAGGGCACCAGGATTAAAACATATATCTGCGACATCTCCGACAAAAAAAAGGTGAGCTCCGTTGCGCAGGAGATCAGAAAGGATTTCGGCGGCGTTGATGTTTTGATCAATAACGCAGGCACGATAACGGGGAAGAGTTTTCTGGATCTCAGTATCGAGGAAATGGAACGCACTATGGCCATCAACTACTGGGGGCATCTCTATTTCACCAAGGAATTCATTCATGATATGGTTAAGCAGGGGAAGGGAAATATCGTCAATGTGGCCTCGTCGAGCGGGCTTCTGGGTATGCCCATACTCTCCGACTATGCCGCCAGTAAGTTTGCCGAGGTGGGGCTCTCTGAGGCGCTTCGTCGGGAAATGAAAAAATTCGGTCACCGGGGCGTGAAGATCACCTGTGTATGCCCCTATATTATTGACACCGGCATGTTCAAGGGTTTCAAGCCCTTTCTTTTCAGCCCCTTCATCAAACCCGCAACGGCAGCTAAAAAAATCATCGGGGCCGTAAAGAAAGACAAGCCGTATGTCATGATGCCGCCTCACAGCATCTATACCATGATGGCCATGAGGCTTTTACCCACGGATATCTTCGATGCGCTGCTCAATGTTTTTGGTTCCGGAAGGGCCATGGATAATTTTACGGGACGATCAAATTAAGGGAGGACACAATGAACGCAAAGAAAATTATACTTATCGCAGTGGCCGTACTGCTTTTCAGCAGCATCGGCATTACGGGAATAAATATTCTTCAAAACAGCTTTGGATATAAGGGAGAAAGCGCCGAGGCAATTATGGGGAAAAAAATGGCTGAGGTCACGGTAGAGGACATCAAAAAACTTTCCAAGTCGCGTTTTCTCCAGCTTTACTATTCACTGCCCGCTCCGGAAATTAATGACCTGAACGGTGAATACCTGGCGGCAAATCTGCCCAGCGGGATCATGGCAGCCGGTGTTGACTTTTATACAGATCATTTTTTTGGGCCGGGAAAATGGACCGGTAAGGCCTTCCGGCCCGTGGATGCCAAAAAGGGGTCGGGATATAATATCTTTTCTTCTACCGGCGATGATGGAAAGATAATTAAAACCAGGACCCGGAGAATTGACACCTATGTGGGCAAATCAGCCTATGATGAACGCGATTCCTATCATCTTGATTACAGTCCCTACAATTCCTTTCCCGTAGATTCCATGCATGATGAACTCCGGAAGGTTAATGATCATTTGTTTATCGGTGTTGGGCATATGGCGGCGGGCGGCGGGTCCATCAACCCCTCGCCCTTCATGATATTTGGAGAACCGGCTTCATGGGTTGGACCGCAATAGGCTGACAACAGCAGTATATCTCTTATTATCATTTCTGATTAGGCCGGTTTCGGTTTTGTTATATTTTCATTTTAACGGAGCCGGGACTGGCTTAAATATCCGGCATAAGCGAAACATCCCTTCTCTATTTATAATGATACATATCCCCTGATTTCCCGCATTTATTTCATGGAGCTTTTTTGCTTCCATGGAAAGGCAAATAAAAGTTTTGACCTTTATCCCTGATTGTTGTATGATATAAGCTGTTTCTGTTTGATGTCGAGATACATTGTAGATACGAAATTATGAGAAGAGTTATGTGTATTCATACCCGGTAGGGCGGTAAAGGAGAAATATCATGAACAGTTTATTCGGTTATTTTCTGAATAAATATGAAGACAGTGATTACACGGAACAGCAGAAGGTGAAGGTCATCGTTATCATGGCCGGAGTTATATTTTTGCTTCTGGGAGTACTGGTCAATGTATACCTTTTTAAAATGGGTCGGGATATCCTGAATGTAAGTGTGCTTTCCATTCTCACCATACAAGTGATGGTGGCTGTTTCCCTTTTTCTTGTCCGGGCCGGGAAGAGCAGGGCTGCCTCACATCTTCTTGTAGTCATCATGATGGCCGGGATATGGGCATCTTTTTTTTCCACCACGGCCCAGAAGGATGCCGTCACAAAGATGAATTCAATCGATTATCTCTACCCAATCATTATTCTGGCCACGATCCTGACGAGGAAAAGATGGGTGTTGATTTACACGGGCCTCAATTCAGTTCTCATAGTAGCCGTCGGGCAGTTTTTTCTGGCCAGGGGTTCTCTGACCGGGGAGCAGATGGTAGACTTTACCGCCGACGGGCTTATAACCTATATCCTCTCGGGCGCCTGCTGCTATGCCTTCGCCAGCATTTCCGATACGGCAAATCTGCGCATAAGGCAGACACTGGATGAGAACCGCAGCTTTAGTTCCAATATCAGGAATATTCTTGAGGAGACCACGGAAGTGGCCTCAAAGCTGGCTGCCTCAACGGAACAGATGGCCGGGGCCGTCGATTCATTTTCGGACAATGCTCAGACCCAGGCGTCTTCCGTAGAGGAAATAACCTCCACAGTCGAGGAAGTGGCAGCAAGCGGGGAAAGCATGTACCACATGGCCGAGAAGCAGGTTCAGTTGACCCAGAGGGTCCGCAATGAGATGGAGGCTCTGTATTCCATTGTCAGCAAGGCTGAGGAAAACATGCAGCGGGGTATGGTCATTCGTGATGATCTAAATCACATGGTGGAAAAATCCCGCCTGGAAATTCAGGACACCCTGAAGGTCATGAGCAGCGCGGCATCGCGATTTAAAAACGTTGAAGAAACGGTTAAAATTATCGAGGATATTTCCGAACAGATAAATCTTCTTTCGCTCAACGCGGCCATCGAGGCGGCACGGGCCGGGGAACACGGCCGGGGCTTTGCCGTCGTTGCCGATGAGATCGGTAAGCTCGCCGATAACACTTCAACCAACGTGAAATCAATCAATGATCTTTTCGCCAGCAGCAATACGGAAATTAACAAGGCCTACAAAACAATGGAGATATTTATTGAATCGTTGAACCGCATGATAGGCCACATCTCCGATTTCAGCAACATGGTGGACGGCGTGCGGGAGATAACCAGGCAGGACCTGGAACAGAACAAGCAGGCGCGGATATCACTGGGAGGTGTTATCGACGAAGCTAACAACATTCTCGTGGCCATCAATGAACAGAAACAGGCCTTTGAAGAGGTTAGCAAGAGTCTTACCGTTATCAATAACACGGCCCAGGAGATTGCGTCGGGATCAGAGGAGCTAACAGGAACGTCAAAGGAAATAGCGCAATCGGCCCAGAACCTCATGGCGCTGTCGCAAAGCAGCTGATAGAATCATGTTTCGATATACTCCTCCTGGCCGGCCCTTCCGGTTCGAAGCCGTATAACGCCCTCCCTGCAGGAATTTTCCAGCGAGGAACACACTTCCTTGATCTGCTCACTTCTCAGTTCGAACAATCCCTTTTCTATTCCCGTCCACCTGTTACGTCCGTTATTTTTGGAGTAATAGAGCGCGCCATCGGCCAGGGAGATGCAGTCATTCATGCCGATGCTGTCGGGATTGTTCTCATCGAAGGGCAGGCCGCAGAAGCCTATTGAACAGGTTTGCCGCAATACAAGACCATTCTGCAATTTAAAATCAAAGGCTTCGATGGCCGTGCGTAATTTTTCCGCGAACTCGGGAAGAAATTCAGCAGTGGAGTTTTTCAGAATGATGAGAAATTCCTCGCCGCCATATCGAATCGCTATGTCATCTTTGCGGATGGAATGAAGCAGCAGCTCCGAAAGCTGCTGCAGAACCATGTCGCCGGAATCATGGCCATACGTATCATTGACTTTTTTGAAATGATCGATGTCAGCGATAAAGATGCCATATACACCCAGGATCCGTGATCTCTTGTTAATACCGGATCTGATAATGGATGTTTTCTGACTTAAAAATATATTGATTTCATCGAAAATTATTTCATTGAGAAAACGCCGGTTTTTCAGGCCCGTGAGTGCGTCCTTGAGGGAAACCTCTTTTACTGTATCATAATCATGTTGAAGCTTTTCCGAGGAATCATGGAGGTCCTGGATCGTCAGGAACTGCCCCACATTAACTTTCAGTTCATTCTCCAGTTTTGACATGGCGCTGGTAAAGATGCCCGTGGATAGCTGGGTCAGTATTGTTAAGAGGGAGACGGCAAGTGTGATGAAGATGACACTGAGGGTGATATTCCCGTGATTGGCAGGATCGGTAGTGTAGAAGACCGCGATGTAGAATGCGAAATTTGCAATCAATATGGTCAGGCTGTAAAAGATGACCCACTTCCGGGAGCAGAACAACGAGGCCTGTATTATCACCACAAGGAGCAGATAAAAATCTGAAGAGAATACCAACAGGGGATTGGTTTTTACCCAGATAGCCAGTCCGCCGAGGAGGGAAACCAGAATACTAATCGTGATGGTATTGGCTGCTATTTCGTACAATCCCCGACGCAGCATAAACAGGGAAATCAGAGCGACAACAGACATGAAGATGATCACAGGAAATACTGCCATGAAATTTTCAGGGGAAAAGAAAGCAACCAGGAGCAGGATGATGAAAATGACCGGTATGCCCATCAAAATATAGAAAAAGAGCGCCTGGGCCTGTTTCTGCTCGATGAAGGGATGCCGGTAATAGGGTTCCAGTATGTAGTCCCGCAGTTTTTTAATCATCATAGTCCGCCATTCTGTTAATTGTCTTTGATCATAGTACAGAAAGCTCTTTCAGTCAATACTCGGCGGTGAAATTAATTCATTCCATTTTCTGTGATGACGGAGCGGCATCATAAACGCTATAATGGAAACATTGAGTCAATAGAATTGACAGGTACTGGTATGTCCTGTATCATAATCCCGTATATAGAATGATGGGGCTTATTGAAAAAATTATTTTGACTCTGGTGGATAACTATGCATTTTGAAAAAAAAATTCTTTTTACGGTTATAATTTTCCTGTTTTTCATACGGGTGGTATGGGCCGGAACGGGAGTACTGGCAGACCCCGACAATCCCTCGTCGGGCATTGAATTTTACGGAGTGCCATCGGCAAAAATAGGGGAACATATTTCCTTCTGGAACCTGTACCTGGGAGCTTTTCTTGAATCAAGAAATGAAAAGCGTTTCAGTCAGGGAATTCTGCCAAATCACAATTGGCGCGGTTTCGCGTCACTGTATTACGGCCATGCCGTGCTGGATGATGATGTGCAGAAATTGTCCTTCTATGGCGGATTTGAGCACGAAAGCGCTCACCCCACCATGGGATTTTATGAACACAACGACAGCGCATATGAAATGATTTATGACAATCTCTACCGGAACATCAATCTCAATTCCATGCTCCTGCGGGGCCGTTTTGTGTGGAAAAAAATTATCGAGATGGCCATCATATTTGATTACCAGTTTTATTTCTGTTCGAAAAATACGCCGGAACTGCACAATACGGATCTCTCCCAGAGTCATGGCCTCTCGGCCGGGTTTGATATCGCCTATTCCGTAAGCGGCAGCTGGAGGGTCTTTCTTTCCGTCTTTGACCGGTGCATATTCCGGGGATACGCCGAGCGCGACGATGATATCTATTTCAATGACGGCGGATCGGTGGTCACCAGGACGGTTTCATATCCCGTTATCAACAACGTGAATACTGTTGTGGTCAAGGCTGGCATGCTCTACGAGTGGAAGGCCGTGGGACGATCAGTGGGCCTGTACGGAAAAATGCTCTATGGAAATATTTTCGGCTTTGTGGACAGCAGGGAGCGTCGGCTCCAGTTTTATTGTGGCCTGGAACTCCTGCACTGACGGTTACAGGCGGTGAATAATTACCTTTTTTTGATAGAAACCTTATCTAAAAAGAATCTCTATTAAGTAATATGAACAAATGAAAAAATTATTCACTTATTCATATTATATTTGACAAACCGTCTGGTTGGTTTAATATTTGGCATCCAAAAATTAACCTTTCCGGAGTATCCTATGGAAAAGAAACTGGTTTTCCTTTTGCTATCTTTTACACTATCAGGATTTATCCGGTGTTACCAGACTGACGATGCTCTGACCCCTCCTGATCTTCCGGTAAAAATAATCTTCCGGGGAAACCAGGAGACCTTTAACAATAAATATTATGCCGCAAACCGCGGGGGTTCCATCTGGATCAAGGCCAACCTGGAACAGACCGGCATTGATGAAGAGTGGCAAAGTCTGGACCTTCCCGACGGCCTTGAAGGAGATGTAATTGAAATTGCCCTGGACAATGAATACATGATTGCCATTAACAGCGAGCATGATATCTATACAATGAACAATGCCATGAGTGACAGATCCCTCTTCTTCTGGCAGAAAAACTGGGGCCCGCCCTTCTGGCTGGGCGTGGGAATGAAACTTCCCGAGGATATAATCAAATGGGACTGGTCAAGTGTGTCTCCCGTAACCGATAGTAACTGGACAGACCCCGCCGGGAACCTGTTTAAGATAGGCCTTGGGAGGTGCTCTCACATCTGGACATTGAACAGCACCGGACAGAACCTGACAATGATTGATCCATGGCTTCCCCAGGACCTGAGTTATGAAATCACCACACCTTACCGGGGAAGATTCAGGGCAGTAAACGTGAGCAGCAGCGGTTCTTTCCTTTTCATTATAAATGAATATGGCGATATGTTCACCCGGTTTTATGACTTCGATCTTGGCGGGAACGATCCAATTTTTTTCCAGTATTCCTATTACGATCAGAGGGGCAAAGAGTTTCCGAAAATGCAGCTTCCCTCTCCTCCCTGGATCATGCATCCGAAAATCAAGGGGAAGATTACGGACAGAATCAGCATTTACCGTATCGGCAAGAATTGCGTTCACAGGACAATGCGCGTAGAGGGGATGAATGAACAGGGAAAAACCGGTTACTTCGAGAAGGATGTAACGGAGATGGAGGGTCCCGGGTCCTGGGTGTTCCATAATACTGGTGAGCCCCTTGCCGGGACCATCCTTGAGAACAGAGATTATGACAGCTCACTGGAGAACCTGGGTGATAATGAGGATGCATACTATTCAATAAACATGGAGAACGTTAACAGCCTGCCGGATGGAATTACACCGCCGGGGACTATCACGAAAGAATATTGGGCGGGCGAACTGTTGGATTTCTGGTGCTATACTTCACCCGCCACATTGCGGATTCATGTAAAGGGGGCATCCTTTGACCTTCTGCTTCATACAACGGATAACATCCGGCAATGGCCTATTGAACGGGGTCTTTGTGAAACCGAGAGATATCTCAATGGTAATATCGAGATCCCTGAGGAACTGCTTAACAATCTGGAACATCAGGATGAGTTGGTGAAGGCTTTCATCGGCAAATACCTGTGCAATCAAAGGCACACGAAGGTGGCTGTCTGGGGGAAAACCGGCCGCATACGGGTTGTGGGCTATACCTTTGAATGGCAGTTCATCCGGTAATGTGAATCGGCCCGGGAAATAGCTCTCGGTAAAATTTTAAAAGCCTTGCCTGTCCGGAACTTTATGCCAGTAATCTGACCTATTGGTTGTCAGGAACAGGTTCAGGTAAGATATCTTGTGTCCCATCAAGTGGTTTTTCGCGAAGTAAATTCCTGAATATCTACAGCAGATTCGAGGCTATCTCAGCCAGCAGGGAGCGTTCTCCCTTCTCCATGGTTATGTGGGCGTATATTTCCTGGCCCTTCATTTTATCGATCAGGCAGGTGAGACCGTTACTGCGGGAATCGAGATAGGGCGTGTCTATCTGGTAGGGGTCTCCGGTAAAGACTATCTTTGTGCCTTCGCCGGCCCGGGTGATGATCGTTTTTACCTCGTGGGGCGTCAGGTTCTGGGCCTCGTCCACAATGAAGAATACCCGGGGAAGGCTTCTCCCCCTGATGTATGCCAGGGCCGTGATGAGCAGCTTTTTATTGCTGATCATGTCGTTTATCCGGCTGTAGTCGGGGGAATCCTCGGCGAACTGGTTCTGAATGACGGAGAGGTTGTCGAAAAGGGGCTGCATGTAGGGATCGAGTTTATCATGAACATCGCCCGGCAGATAACCGATGTCCCTGTTAGACAGAGGGATGATGGGACGGGCCAGAAATATCTGCTTGTACTCTTTTCTTTTTTCAAGGGAAGCGGCCAGAGCCATGAGGGTTTTGCCCGTACCGGCCTTGCCAGAAAGGGTGACCAGGGAGATGCGGGGGTCCATGCAGGCATTGAGGGCGAAAATCTGTTCGGCATTGCGGGGGGTGATGCCGTAGGCCCGTCTTTTTTCCACGATGCGAAGGGCGTTTTCCTCTTTGATATATGTGGCCAGGATGCTCTGGCTGGTGTTCCTCAGGATAAAGTTTTCGTTTGGAACGGGCGTAATGCCGATACCCGTTTCCTCCAGGGGGACATGCGTTTCCTTGTATATTCGGTCGATGACATCGTGATGAATGCCTTCGATCATGTTTTTCCCCGAGTAGAGTTCATCGATGTTCTTTATTTTCCCCGTTTCATAATCCTCGGCAAAAACACCGATGCTCTTGGACTTCATGCGGAGATTGATATCCTTGGATACCAGGCATACCTTATCCGTACCGTATTCCTTGGAGAGGTTATACGCCACGGTCAGAATCCGGTGGTCGGGTTTATCCTCCCAGAAAATTTCACGGAGATAGTCGTCCTTTTTTATATTGGTTTTAACTATTATGACGCCGCCCGATTCCAGTTTTACGCCTTCATGGAGAAATTTGTCTCCGATGAGGGCGTCCAGCTCCCGTGAGAATTCCCTGGCGTTGAAATTGATGATCTCGTTCCCGCGTTTGAATTTGTCGATTTCTTCCAGGAGCGTGATGGGTATTACGACATTATGTTCTTCAAAGGAATAAATACAGCGGTAGTCGTAGAGGACAACGTTGGTGTCGAGAACGAATGTTTTATTTTCGGAATTCAGCATTAACAATTAAACTATTATGTCTTATTGAATACTATAAATATAACAGGCCCCTTCAAAAATGCAATTAATTTTTATTTTATAATCATGTGTTTTAAGATATTTTTTCGGTAAGGGAAATACCATGCAATGCGGTCACGTTCAATTATGCATGATAATACAGGTAATACACGACAGCGAGGATAAGTAAAATCCAGATAATGATGATAACTGCTGCTGCAGCTCTGAAGCGGGGAAGATCATTTTTCCTGATATGTTCCGCCCGTTCCCTGTTTTCTTCAATTACCTCCCGGGGTATAAGCCTGAGGGCGATATAAATGCCCGCGGGAATGATCACCAGGTCGTCGAGATAACCGAGCACGGGTATGAAATCGGGGATGAGGTCAATGGGACTCAGGGCATATGCAACGACACTGAGGGCTATGATTTTTGCCGTTCGGGGCACCCGCGGGTCCTTGCAGGAAAGGTACAGAATGACCACAAGCGTTGCCTGCCGGTCCCGCCATTTTTTCAGCCGGTCAATGACTTTGCTATGTTTCATGATATGGTGCCGCTTATGTTAGATCCAGTTTTTTCATAATTATTCTGCCTCCGCAGGCATCATTGAACTTGATTGCCGTGTTAATGGCCGCTTTTGCGATTTCCTCAGGGGAAAGAGCAAGATCATACAGCACGTTCAGAGCACCCAGGGCCAGGCTTGATCCGGAACCGATGGCGAAAAATTTTTTAAACTGGGTTACGCCCATGTCCGAAGATACGAAAAAAATGCCGCTCCGGTTGACCACCAGGAATTCGCTGTCAAGGTCGGCAAAGGGAGATTTCTCCTCGTCTTCGCTCTGGTCATTCACGAAGGAATATTCATTGTGCATGGTCTTCCAGAAGTTAATGAAAAACGAGAAGATCGCGTTGCGTGATTCCAGGTCAATATCCTGCTGCTTCTGCAGGTAATCGTTGAGTATGTTGTCATAAATGGACCATCCCGTAGTGCCGATATAGGTGCCGCCCACGCGGTATATTTTGTTGACGGGACTGTTATCCTCATGAATGACCGTATTGCCGAAAGAAATCATGGAATCCGCTGCGATGATTATTTTGCCCTGTTTTTTGACCGCCACAACTATTGACATGAATGTAACCTCGGTTTTGTATATGTATGATAGTTCATTGCCTGTTTTTTAAAAGCAAATATTTGGAATATATATAATTATCACAGCCTTCTTTTAGCCTGATATTCATGGTGTTTTTTTTGTATTCAGATAGTGGATTTGTTTTACTGCCATAAAAAAAGACAGCATCGGCTTTGTATGTATTGCCGATTTCAATAGCCTTTTTGCTGGAATTGAGAATGATGTCATGAATGGCAGTATTGAATTCTTTTTCCTTGAAAGGATCAATAGAGGAATTATACAATAAGCGCAATAAATCTGACGATAAGTAATTTTGAATGTCAAAATATTTTACAATCTGGAATTCTCCGATCAGATCATATTGATCCCAACTGCCCGAAATCATAATAATATCAGAATTTGCATGAGTATTTAACGGGCCGGTAATTGTCATGTCGACAATATGGTAATCATCTTTGGATAGATGTAATGGATTATAATTTATGCATTTATTACCGGAATTACATGACAACAGTATCAGCATAATGCAGAAAATGAATTTATACATGTGATATTTATTTCCTCCTCTGCCCGCCGGTATGATGGGTGAAATGTATCGTATAACTCAACATGCATGGTATGGGCGATGTCGAGCTTGAACATTCTGCACCACAAACATGTAATAATTCAATACCTTTATGATCATCAAGTTTTGATATTTCATGTAAAATTACCTGCATCCATCGAATGACTCTATTTAATTCAATTAATCACAGAAAACCCGGTATTTCGCATTTTATTTAGTTGACTAAAGGGAGATAGTTCGATAATTGTCAAATTATAAAAATATAAAACTGAGGTATAGAGTGTTATCAAGGAAAAGCTTTATTATCACAGGGATTTTTGCAGCAATAGGGCTCACTGCCCTGGGGAAAGGGATGAGAAAAATTGTAATGTCAGGGGTTAACATGAAAAAAGGAAAACCTGGTAAAGGGCTGATTATGTGGTACAGCCAGACAGGGAACACCGAAAGAGTCGGCAGGGCCATAGCAGCGGCCTGGAAAAAAACGGGGCTTAAAGTAGATTATGGTGATTACAGGGATATCGACAAGGGATCACTTGATAATTACGACATTATAGCTGTCGGCACCCCGGTATACTATTATGAGGTCCCGCAAAATTTCAGGGAATGGCTTGATGGGATACCTCACATCGACGGTACACCGATTGCTGTTTTTGTCACATTCGGAGGTGAGGGGGGAAATCAGCATAATACTGTTTGTGAACTCACGGAACTCCTTGCAAAGAAAGGGGGAGTCCCTGCAGGTACTGCTGAATTCAGCTGCATGTCTTCTTACGCTCTAACCTGGTCCTCGGGTAACAGTGAGCGAGTCCTTAAATATAAGGATCGACCCGGGGCTGATACATTCAGCGCCGCTGAGAAATTCGCTCTTGAAATTTTTACTAAAATTTCAGAAGGAAATACTGCAGAAGTATCGGGAAATTTCAGCATGAGAAACATAATCAAGGGGAGTCCTTCTATCGGTGTGACAAAACTCATGATAACCGGCCACAGGATCAATACGGAAAAATGCATTAGCTGCGGGAAATGCAAAAGAGCATGCACCGTCAATGCCATTAATCCCGAAGAAGGGACCGTAGATACAGGTAAGTGTATAGCATGTCTTGGCTGCATTAACAATTGCCCTGCGGGAGCCGTGGAAATGAAATTCATCGGCAAGGAAGTTTATGGCCACGGGGAATTTATCAAGAGAAACAATATCATTCGGTCAGAACCATCACTATAAAAAGCGGAACAATTTATTCTGCCATAGCCCTCGGATGGGCGCAACCCAAGCAGGGCGGAGTCTTTCGGAGTCCTGTGTAGTTGTTAAGCTGCGCGTTATTTCCTGCATGACAATGTAATTCAGAGCGGAAAACTGTATTTCACTTATTCCTGGGGTCCTTTCCTTACAAAAACCATTAAAAATCAGATAAACACAAAAAAAGCCGTTAATATGTGACATCTGCCTCCAATTAATACAATAAATTTGAATCATTGGGCTGGTAAGGCTATATTATTAGTGCACTGTGGGCAGTTGTTCATGTATTTAAAAAATGAGGAATAAATTATGGCAAAATCAAAGCCCTCTTCCGGAAGCAACTCAAGAAAAAAGGCCGGGGCTCAACTGTCCAAGGCTCCCACCGGTATAAAGGGGCTTGACGAAATTACCGATGGAGGACTTCCCGCAGGAAGACCGACGCTTATTTGCGGCGGTACAGGCTGCGGCAAAACATTGCTGGCCATGGAATTTCTGGTCCGGGGAGCCACAGAATACAATGAGCCGGGGGTATTCATGACCTTCGAAGAGACGGTCGGAGATCTGACTGATAATGTCAAGTCTCTCGGTTTTGATCTGAACGCCCTCATTGCGCGCAAAAAACTGATCCTGGATTATATCCTCATCGAACGAAGTGAAATTGAGGAGAGCGGCGAATACAACCTTGAAGGTTTGTTTATCCGGCTGGGCTATGCAATTGATTCCATTGGAGCAAAGCGGGTTGTGCTGGATACCATCGAGTCGCTCTTCGGAGGTTTCACCAACACGATTATTTTGCGCGCCGAACTGCGCCGCCTGTTTCTCTGGCTGAAGGAGAAAGGGGTGACGGCCATCATCACCGGCGAACGCGGAGATAAGACGCTGACACGCCAGGGACTGGAAGAATATGTCTCCGATTGTGTGATCCTGCTGGACCACCACGTAAACGAGCAGACCTCTTCGAGGCGCCTTCGCGTGGTGAAGTACCGCGGATCAAAGCACGGCACAAACGAGTACCCCTTTCTGATTAATATCGACGGCATTTCCGTACTTCCCATCACCTCGCTGAATCTGGACCACAGAGCCTCCAGTGAATGCATATCCAGCGGTATTGAGCGGCTGGATGCCATGCTGGGGGGCAGGGGCTATTACAGGGGCAGCAGCGTTCTGATCTCCGGCTCGCCGGGGACTGGCAAGAGCATCTTTGCCGCGCACTTTGCAGAAGCAGCCTGCCGTCGCAATGAGCGGGTAATATATTTCTCATTCGAAGAGTCACCCGATCAGATCATGCGCAATATGCTTTCCGTCGGGATCGATCTGAAACAGTGGACAAAGAAAGGTTTGCTTGAGATTCATTCGATGCGTCCTTCCTTTATGGGCCTTGAATCGCACCTGGCCGTAAAACACGATTTGATCACTAAATTCAAACCACAGGTTGCGATCCTGGATCCGTTAAACAGTTTCATCATCGGGGATAACGAGATTGCGGTCAACTCAATGCTGATGCGACTGACGGATTTTCTAAAAACGAATCAGATTACTGGCCTGTACACCAATTTAACCAAGGGCAGCAGCCCGATGGATGAAGGAGAGGTTGCTATTTCATCCCTCATTGACACCTGGCTGCTTCTGCGCGATATCGATACCGGCAGCGAACGCAACCGCCTCCTGGCTATCATGAAATCCCGCGGTATGTCGCACTCAAACCAGATTCGAGAGTTTTTACTCACCGGCCACGGCGTGGAATTACGTGACGTTTACGTGGGGCCGGAGGGGGTACTGACCGGGTCGGCGCGGCTGACGAAGGAGGCGGAAAATGAAGCATCGCTTATACTTCGCAATCAGGACGTTGAGCTCCGGCGGATCGAGCTGGAACGCAAACGAACGACCCTGGAGGCGCAGATTGCCATGCTGCGCGCGGAGTTCGCAGTGCAGGAGATCGCCTCGTTAAAAATCATCGGCCAGGAAACAGCAGAGAAAGCGCAGCTCGCGCAGGGACGCCTGGATATGGGAATAAGCCGTAATGTTGACGCTAAGCCGAACAAAGGGAAGGTGAAATCGAAATGAAAGCAAACCCGGACTTCGCCGCGAAACCAAAAGTTAAAAGTCCGACGCGAAAAAAATCTTCCGAATATTATATTTTGAAACTGTATATTGCCGGACATTCTGCGAAATCCAGCAACACCATTGCCAACATTAAAAAAATCTGCGAGGAAAATCTGAAAGGGTTTTATGAGCTTGACGTAATTGACCTGTACCAGCAACCGCAGCTGGCACGGGGTGAACAGATTGTCGCCGTGCCGACACTTATCAAGAAACTCCCGCCCCCTCTGCGCCGCGTTATCGGCGATCTGTCGAATACCGACCGCGTGCTGGTGGGGCTCGATATTAAGAAGAAATCGTGATGTTAAAAAAACCTGCAGCCCACCAGAATCTCCTCGCGGAAAACAGAGATCTTCGCGCCCGGCTTGAAATCGCCGAACAATCTCTGCGCGATATAATGGGAGGCGAGGCTGACGCTCTGCTGGTTCCGGGCGCGGCCGGTGCACGGTTGTTTATCCTCAAGGGCGCGGATCAACCATACCGGACTCTGGTTGAGAACATGAGCGAAGGGGCGGTCATCATGACTCCGGAAGGTCTGGTGCTCTATTCCAACCGGCGTTTTGCCGGGATGATGGGAAGTCCCCTTGAAAAAGTGATCGGCTCGGAGATCTACAACTGGTTTGAGCCGGAAAGCCGGCAGGTGATAAAGGCCCTGCTGCAGGACGTCATTTCCGTCACCCGTCGTGAGGAACTGGCCCTTACTGCCGCTGACGGTACACCGGTGCCGGTCTTCCTGTCGGTGAGCCGCATGTCACCGGGCGAGGGGCCCGATTCCTTCTGTATGGTGGCAATGGACCTGACTGAACAGAAACGCAATGAAGCTATACTTGCCGATGAAAGACTGGCACGCTCAATTCTGGAACAGGCCGCGGACGCCATCGTGATCTACGACGGCACAGGGCGGATCATTCGCGCCAGCAGGAAGGCTCAGGAGTTCTCCGGCAGGGATCTGAAGGGAGAACTCTTTGAGCAGGCCTTTCCCCTGCGCCTGCCTGACGGTACACTGTTTTCTTCCCTCGGCCCCATCGATCAAAACCTTCATCAGCCGATTGAGGCGGCACTGCACGGCGACGGGCAGCGGTTTGATTTTCTGGTAAGCCTCGGCCATCTGAAGAGCGCACGGGACGAACTGCTGGGAAGTGTCGTTACCATGACAGACATTACGGAGCGGAAGGCCCGGGAGAAACAACTTTCTGAAGCCTTAACAATTGCCAGGATAGGTTACTGGGAATATGAATTTTCAACGGACGAATTCATCTTTAATGATCAATATTATTTACTGCACAAAATTACAGCGGAGGAAGCAGGCGGCTACCGGATGTCTTCTGCGGATTTTGCCAGTCGTTACGTCTGTCCTGAAGATGCGTCCCTGATTGGTCAACAGATTCAATTGGCTTTTGAAACCCGGGATCCGGATTATTTTTCCATGACCGAGACTCGCATATTAACCGGGAAAGGGGAAATTGTCTGGGTGGAAGTCCGTCTCAGAGTCCAGAAGGACTTGCAGGGCAACACAATTCGGCTGATTGGCGTCAATCAGGATGTTACCGACCGCAAACGGGAGGAACTTAAATTACTCGAAAGTGAACGGAAATTCACTGATCTGCTGGGAAATGTGGAGCTTCTTTCGGTAATGCGCGACCGCGAGGGACGGATCACCTATTGCAACGAGTATATACTTCGTATTACCGGCTGGAAAAAAGAGGAAGTTATCGGACGGTACTGGGCGGAGCATTTTCTGTCGCCTGAAATTATCGATACGAAAAAAAAGGTTTATGCGGAGCTCCTCCTGGACGGGCCGGGATCACGGCATCTTGAAAGCGGGATTCTCACCCGTTCAGGCGAGCGCCGGTTGATACGCTGGAACCATACGGTGCTGCGCTCGGAATACGGCAAAGTAATCGGAACAGCAAGCATAGGCGAAGACATCACCGAACAGAAGAAAGTGGAAGCCAGGATCACATATCTCAACCGCCTTTATTCGTTACTCAGCAGTATCAATATCTTGATCGTGCATGCGCAGGACCGGAACGGACTGTTTAATGAAGCCTGTAAAATCGCCGTAGAGAAAGGCGGTTTCCGCATGGCACTGTTATACATTGTAGATCAGCGCACAAAGAAGATCGTCACGGCAGCTTCGCATGGAGATAACATGGATTTGCTGGCAGACATAAAGAACCTGCTGCTGTCAGGTGATGATGTGTCAAATAAAAATGTGGTACAGGCCATTGCCAATAAAAAGTTTGTTATATCCAAAGATTCGGTAAAGGACCCCCTGGTTTTTGCAGGAAAAAGATACGGGGAATACGGTATCTTCTCAATGGTCGCTTTGCCGCTGATTGTTGCGGGCGAAGCCGTTGGCGTTCTCTCTCTCTATGCCGGTGAAATAGAATTTTTTCAAAAAGAAGAAATGAGCTTGTTGAAAGAACTGGCCGGAGACATTGCCTTTGCCATTGATCATATCGAAAAAAAGGAACGGCTTGACTATCTTGCGTACTACGATGAAGTCACAGGCCTCGCCAACCGCAGACTGTTCCTTGACCGTGTGGCGCAGCACATGCTTAGCGCCGTCGCTGGAAATCACAAGCTTGCCGTATTTAAAATTGACCTGGAACGCTTCAAGAACATCAATGACAGCCTCGGATGGAAAAATGGCGATGATCTATTGAAGCAGGTTGCTGAGTGGCTGAGCCTCAATATAGGTGGCATCAACCTCCTGGCGCGAATAGATGCAGACCATTTTGCGGTGGTGATGCCGAAAGTCAATCTGGATAATGATACGGTACACTTTATCGAGAATACCCTGGCAACATTTTCCCAGCACCAATTCAGCATGAATAAAAATGTGTTCCGCATCAATGCTAAAGTCGGTATCGCGATATATCCGGACGACGGCTCCAATGCTGAAATCCTGTTGAGGAACGCAGAAGCAGCTCTTAAAAAAGCAAAGTCCAGCGGTGCGCGGTACCTGTTTCACACGCAGAAAATGACAGAATCGCTTTCTCACAAGCTCACCCTGGAAAACCAGCTGCGCCAGGCGATCGACAACGAAGAATTCGTGCTTTTTTACCAGCCCAAGATAAATCTCGCCAACAGGAAGGTCGCAAGCGCAGAGGCCCTGATCCGCTGGAATAAACCGGATTCGGGCCTGATACCGCCCTTGGAGTTCATCCCCATTCTGGAAGAAACCGGCTTAATACATGAAGTGGGGCGCTGGGCGCTGCGCAAGGCTGTAACGGATAACCTGCGCTGGCGCGAAGCGGGGCTGGATGTAGTTCGCATCGCCGTAAATGTATCCGCGCTGCAACTGCGAAATATCGGCTTTATAGACGAGATAAAGGAAGTCATCGCCCTTGGCCCTCATGCCGCGTCCGGGCTGGAACTGGAGATTACCGAAAGCCTGATTATGGAGGACGTTAAACGCCATATAATCACTCTGCGGGATATAAGGGCCCTGGGTATCACTATTGCCATTGACGATTTCGGAACCGGATTCTCTTCTCTCAGTTATCTTGCCAGATTGCCGGTGGACATATTAAAAATTGACCGGTCATTCATAATAGACATGGTTGCGGGGCCCGAAGGACTGGCGCTGGTCTCCACAATCATCAACCTTGCGCATTCGATGAATCTCAAGGTGGTCGCAGAAGGCGTGGAAACAGAGGAGCAATCGAAACTGCTGCACCTTCTCAGATGTGAAGAAATGCAGGGTTTCCTTTTCAGCAAACCGGTACCGGGGGAAATCTTTCAGACAAAATTCCTGGTACCGCGGTAGTGAAATTGTCCCGGTTTTCAATTATTATATAATTGCTTAATAACAATATTTTCTGATTTAAAATTCTGATATATTCTCATTTGTTCTGCTGAAAAATTTAGAATACAATAATCTGGATCTGTAACTCCCAGGGGATAATACATTGTATCTCCTTCTCTTCATATTGTATTCTTTGTTTTTTGATCTTTTTCTGTTTCTTAGTGGTTTTATAATAGTATTCATATATTATTCCAATTGCTAATTATCAAGACCGCCAGGACGGCGGGCAAAATTAACCATTTCACTTAACGTTCGCGTTTACCCGAATTTGGCGACCAGCGGGAGCCGGGTAAACCCTGTTGTATACCGTTAATTCCGCTACGTTAGCCGTCAGTACGGATGCTCGTGGGGTTTCTATATTTTCTTTCCAATATAAAATACATACCCATAATATTCTTTATACTTATTATAAAGTTCAGCTCCATGCTTTTCGTATTTTACGAATTCTTCGGCAGATTTATTGCCTTTGTATTTATCCAAAAATATTTTTTGTGCTGTTATTTCCGGAACAAAAAAATTGTCAATCCAACAAATTTCAGGTAATATGAATGATGCCATAACAACATAGCCTGCTTTTTGAATTTGAGCAATTTTATTTGGAATGGTGTCTATTTCAGGATATGCTTCATTCCAAAAATCAAATATTTCTTTTGGCCGTTCTTCTGTAAACCAGGACGCCTCAGTAACAGCAACATAGCCGCCTTTTTTCAAAAACTTATTCCAATAATTCATACCCTTTTCAAAACCGATATTATATATAGCTCCTTCACTCCAAATAAGGTCCAATTCATTTAATTGAAAATCAAGTTTATCCATTGAACCAATAACGCCTTTAACTCTGTTTTGAAGATTCAATTTTTGTGCATTGTCATTTAATTTGTCAATAAAACCAGGGAATAAATCAATAGCTGTAATATTCCCTGGAGTGTTTTGAGCCAAAACTATAGTTTGACCTCCAGTACCACAACCAAGATCAACAATGTTTGATTTTTCGTGTATATTATCAATAAAGCTCAATGCTTTTATTGTTGCTTCCTGGCTTCCTGGGCCTTGACGATCCATACTGGAAAAATATTCGCAAATTAATGCAATATCAAAATCGTGGATATTATGCTCTTCATTGCTCATTTTGTGTTCCTCCAGGAACTTCGTGATGTTATAGTTTATTATTTTATACAAGATACTTTTACGGTGACATGGATGCCGCCGTTATAATTCCCTTTCAAATATTAGGAATTAATGGCAAATAACGTTAGCGAATACACGCAGTTGACCGTCTTTGGCCAATTGAGCGAAATGTAACATCAGTGATTAGTGTATTCGCTGTTATGTGCTTTACTGTGCATATTGAACAGGCAGCCTGAAACACAATGTTGAAGGCTGACGTGTGGAAAATGAATCAATTAATGAAAATTTTTACTCCGATATTTAAACTATTAATATCTCCCCATATTTCTTTATCTTTATTATCATGAAAATAAAAAAACATCTCATCAGGGGCTGAACCATATACTTTTACGTTTGTCATTTTGCTCATTTGTCTGTTATAACTGTATGAGCAATAGAAAGCAAGGTATTTAGTCAACATATATGATAAACCTATTATTGCAGAGTAGGTATATAGATTTAAATTATATTTTACCATCTCAGATTCAGTACCATTTTCGAGAAATTTTACATTTTTAAGAGAATATAAAAATTGAAAACCAAGAAATGGAATAAGATCCTTTAATTGATAGTAATAAAATAAAGATGGCCCTACACCAATAATAAAATTTTTTGCAGTTGATTGATATGTTGTCGCTGTAAAGAAACTTGGTAATAATGTTTCATATTCAAAGTACTTGAAGTTAAGAGTCCCCCCTACCGCAAAACCTTTGAAAACAATAAATTGTGCATCTAAAGAAAGACCCTGGTTGAAATTAAAGTCGTTTTTATAATTTTCAAATAATTCACCACTATAATTATTAAAAGAGGCTAAATCACCTAAACCCAAAATAATAGTTCCAAAATTTATAATGGGTGCTTCTTCTGCGAAAGACTTCAGTGGATAAAGCGTGATAATAAAAAGTGATAAGATGATGAATAATTTCTTCATAATAGGACCCAGACCTCATTAACCTGTATTTTTTAAAACAAAAACAAGATACTATAATAATGTCAATAAGATATTTATTACATAGAAGAAATACAGGCGTGGAATGAGCCGACATGGACGTCGGCTCATTTTATAAAGGTTTGCGCAGTATTGCGCACAACGTTAAAGCATATAAGACGTTTTGCTGTAATGAAATGAAGATAAAATGTGCCGTAGGCCAAGGAGCGAAGCGTCGAAGCTTATATGCTTTGTTAGGCGCAGATTTTATTCTCTCCAGTGTTCTGGTTTATTCAATTCATTGGCGCATATAATTTTTCCAGTTTTATTATAAAGTTTTCTTGAATTTAATGATTGAACCATCCATGCATCTTTAAATTCCTCTGGAATTGGGAATGGTGCAGAAAAACCATTTATTTGAGCATTTGGAACAAAACCAAATTTAGGATAATACTCAATATGACCTAAAACAAAAACCATTTCTGATCCCATTTCTTTCAACCGTTTTAATCCTTCCATGATCAAAAGTCCACCAATTCCTTGTTTTTGGTAATCAGGTTTAACTGCCAAAGGTGCTAGAATATGAAGTAGGGGCTGATTTATCATTTCATCAATATATACTCTTGTAAATAAAATATGACCAATCGCTTCATAATTATCGAATGCAAGTAGCGAAAGAATGGGCTTGGCTGTTTTGTCTTTTAGAAGACTTGCAGTTAATATGGCTTCTTTATCATAGCCAAATGCTAGTTCTTCAACTTCCATAATATTATTAAAGTCATTTACACCTGATTCTTTAATTTCAATATTATTTAATTCCATTTATAATGTCTTCCTCTTGAGAATAAAAATGTCGCATAACGTCCGCGGCGTTTGCGATGTTTTGCCGGAGCGTACCCGCGGAGGCAAAATATGCTGTAGGCCAAGGCGGTACACCGCCGCCGCGCAACACGCCGTGTTTTATGAAGGCGGAGCGCGGTAAGCAACCAGGCGGGCGAAGGAAGGACGCCTGAGCCCGATGCAACGGTGACTGTCATCAAGTCAATTTTACATAGATAATAAAAGGTATGAAATAGAAGCTACAAAAAAATTAAAAAAATGACGAAATAAATACTATTTCTTAAGGGGGCTTCTAAAAACTCAAGATTAATTGACAAATTATCATAATCAGTTATAACTATTCAATAATAAAATTATTGAATAGGGAATCATGAAGAAAAACAAGCAACGAGGATTATTTGATGAGCAATTCAGATTGGAAAAACTGGAAAGCAAAGGTGATCCTCTTATAGTAATAAATGAAATGTTAGATTGGGAGCTGTTTCGTCCTCTACTAAAAAAAGTATTCAAGAAACAGGCTAAAGGTCCAGGCGGCCGACCGCCTGGTGATTATATAATGATGTTCAAGATACTGATTTTACAGAGACTTTATAACTTATCAGATGAGCAGATGGAGTATCAGATCAACGATAGATTGAGCTTTATGAGGTTTTTAGGATTAAATATCAGTGATGATATTCCTGATCAAAATACGATATGGCTGTTTCGAGAAAATCTCACGCAGGCGAATGCTATTGAGAAACTGTTCAAGAAATATGACAGGTATCTGGATGAGCATGGAATCATTGCATATAAAGGATCGATTGTAGATGCAAGTTTTGTCGAGGCCCCACGCCAAAGAAACAGCAAAGAAGAAAATGAGCAGATAAAAAAGGGAGAGGTCCCTGACGATTGGCAAGATAATCCGCACAAATATTGTCAAAAAGATACAGACGCTCGCTGGACGAAGAAAAACGGAATCAATCACTATGGTTACAAGAACCATATAAAAGTAGATAGAAAAACCAAACTGATCCGGGCCTATAAGACGACAGATGCGAGCATTCATGATTCTCAGGTCTTGGGAGACTTGTTGAATAAAGATGATGCTCATCATGAACTTTATGGAGACAGCGCCTATTCAGGAGACCCGGTAAAGCAGTTACTGGAACACAGGAGTATAAGGAATAGAATACATGAGAAGGGATACCGCGGTGCTCCATTAAGCAAAAAACAAAAAGAGAAGAATCGATTGAAATCAAAATCCCGAGCACGGGTTGAACATGTATTTGGATTTATAAAAACCAGCATGAAAGGCAGTAACAGCCGTGCAATTGGACATAAACGGAATGACGGAATTGTGGGACTAATAAATTTGACATATAACATGTGCCGATTTACTCAATTATGCAGGATATAACAGGTAAATCGGAAGAAAACGATTCCATGTTTTGAAAAACAGATAAGCTTTTATTTCAAAAATGGATCAAGGCTTATCAAGAAACTATTTTATACTATATTATAAGGGGTTTTTAGAAGTCCCCTTAAGATGAAATTAATCAATAAGCATTTCCTTAATGACGTTTTTAATTTCAGCTACGGTATTAGAATTAATTTTTCCTAATTTCTTAATTATTCTTTTTTGATCTATAGTCCTTATCTGATCTAAAACAATCCAACCTTTAGTATTTTGAAAAGTAACAGGAACTCGTGTTGGATATTTAAGGGATTTTGTGGTCATAGGAGCTATAATAACGGTTTTAATATTTTCATTCATTTCGTCAGGTGAGATGATAAGGCATGGTCTGGTTTTTTGAATTTCGTGACCAACAGTAGGATCTAAATTAATAAGGTAGACATGATATTGTAAAATTTCCATGCAATTACCATTCCCAATCGTTATCATTTAAATCAATGGAATCATCAATGATTAGGCTGTCATCACTGTTGGAATTCATTTTCTTAAAAGCTTCACTCCATCCTTGCCTTATTTCTTTAATTGGCTTTAAAATAATTTCGCTTTTGGTTTCGTCAAAAACTAATTCTATCTGCTTATCGACTTGTAACTGTTGTAGGATGTAATTAGGAATTCTTATTCCTTTAGAATTGCCAATAGGGACAATTTTTATAATCATACTATAACCTCGCTAAATGTAATTACAATGTAATAATAGGTGATTTATTTTTCAAGCAGAATATCTGATTAAACATGATTATTTTATTATAAAGAACGGGAGAAGATTTATTCGGAAAACTGGTTTTACGAAGTAAAAGGGGGAAGATAATTTCATATAACGTCAGAGCATACACGCAGTTGGCCGCTAGGCCAATTGAGCAAACTTTAAAACCCTTAATTCAGGATTGCAACTCCTTTTTAATAATAAGTATAATGTTAGATTTCTAATAGATAAGGATGAGCGCCGTGTATGCTCTGTTGTGCGATTTGACCGCATTTATATAAGATGGTTCTCTTCGCTTTGAGACCACGGATGCTCGAAAAGCGAGTAAAATATTTTCAGGCAGAATGAGCTATTCTTATTGTTTTAATCCCTTTTAATTCTTTTTCTTTTAATGATTTCTCTTCTCTCAGATCATATTCCATCTGTAATCCAAGCCAGAAATCAGGTGTTGTTCCAAAATATTTTGAAAATCGCAATGCTGTATCAGCAGTTATACTACGTTTGCCTTTAATAATCTGAGAAATCCTGGTAGGAGGAATATTTGTATCTTTTGCAAGTCTATAAGCTGATATATTAAAGGGTATTAAAAATTCTTCCTTTAATATTTCGCCAGGATGTATATTACTAATTTTTTTCATAATTATTATCCCTTAATGGTAATCAACAATTTCGACTTCATAGACATTTGATTCTTCCCAGAAGAAGCAAATCCTAAATTGGTCATTAATTCTGATGCTATATTGATTTTTACGATCACCTTTTAATTTTTCTAATCTATTAGCAGGTGGAATTGATAAATCTCTAAGCTCTCCAGCTCTATGAATCATAAATAATTTTCTAAGAGCAATTTTATGAATGCTTTCAGGAAAATGTTTAGAGAATTGTTGGTTCCAGATTTTCTCTGTTTCTTTACATTTAAAAGACTTAATCATGATATATAGTAACGCCAAACGTTAATAATGTCAACTATTTTATTAGTAATCGAAGCGGGCAGGATGGGCTTGCCCGGATATTCCGGACACCGGGTTAAGCAACTTTCAGTAAACTAAGCTCCTCATACTTTGCCGGACTCATATAGTCAAGAAAAGAATGACTTCTTTGCCTATTATAAAACACCTCAATATACTCAAATATAGATTGCCGCGCCTCCTCCCTTGATTGATATTTTCTCAGATACACTTCTTCCATTTTTAATGTTGAGAAAAAACTTTCAGCCGGAGCATTGTCCCAGCAATTGCCCTTACGACTCATACTCTGAATCATTTTATAACTTTCCAGTTTCTCTCTGAAAGCTATTGAAGCATACTGTATCCCACAGTCAGAATGAAAGATCAGTCCTTTGTGAGGATTCCGGTGTTTGACCGCCATATCTAAGGCATCAATAGCAAGCTCGGCCCTCATGTGGGAAGCCATTGACCAGCCCACGACCTTCCTGGAAAATAAATCGATAACCGTACAGAGATAAAGCCATCCTTCCACAGTTGCAATATAGGTTATATCGCTTACCCAGTATGTATTAACGGAGTCTACAGAAAAATTCCGATCCACCAGATTGGGCGAGATGGGATGGTCATGTTTTGAGTCAGTTGTAACCTTGAATCGCCTTTTATGGCGTGCTACAAGCCCACTTTCACGCATTAAACGGGCAACACGGCTCCTGGCGCAGCTATATCTACTGCCACGGAGATACTTGTATATCCTGGGACTGCCGTATCTCTCACGATATTTTGAAAAGGTTCGCTTTATTGCCAACACCAATTCAGCATCTCGAAACTCATGAGCGCTTGGCTTTCTTTTCAGCCAGGCATAATAGCTGCTTGGAGAAACCTGAAACATCTGGGCCATTTTCTTTACCGGGAAAATCATGCTATTATTTTTCATGAACGTATATTTCATTTCTCGGGTTTGGAGAAAATGGCCATTGCCTTTTTTAGGATATCCCTTTCCATCTTCAGTTCAGCATTCTCTTTCTTCAAACGGGCAATCTCTTCATCCCGGGGATTTCCCTGACCAGTAAATGCCGTCTTGCTTTCCTCTTCTAACTCTCTCTTCCAGCGGGATACTAGGTCAGGACGAATACCCAGGTCCCTGGCTATTTCTGATGCTGTCTTGTTCCCTGTGGATACCATGGTAACCGCATCTATTTTAAACTGCTTGTCGTATTTTCTTCTTGTATTCATTGACAACTCCATTAAACTTATTATCGGTTATAAGCTTAACTGAGTGTCCGGTTTTCCCGGGCAAGGCCAGGAATTTGCCGCTTACACAAAAACTAAACTCTTGCCTTTTTTAACCCTAATTTAATGTCCAAAGCATTGCATACCTTCAAGAAGGTAGCCATATTACAATTGATTCCATTCTCTACTTTTGATAATTGTTGCTGAGTTATATTAGCTTTTGCTGCCAGTTCTTTTTGGGTTAAGCCAAGCTTATTCCTTTCTTCCAGGATTTTTAAAGAAATTTCCAATAACTCATTTTCTTCTTCATATTTCTTTTTAAAATTATTGTCTTTTAATTCTTTTTCTAAATGCTTTTTAAATGTTTTCATTGTTGGCCTCCCGTAACTGGGACTCTGTAATTCTATTTAAGAAATCTTCTCTATAATTAATTGCCTTTTTAATTTCTGCTTCTGGGACTTTATCTGTTTTCTTGCTAAAAGAATGAGTAAGTATGATAAATTCTTTATAACAGAAAAAGTAGAGAATTCTAATTTGATCGCCAGATAATTTAATTCTTAATTCGTGTATTCCGTCTTTTAAAAGATCTGCATAAGGTCTTGGTAGATTTGGTCCTCTTTCTTCAAGAAGAGTAAACATGCTAAATATTTTGGCTTTATTATTAATATTTCTTGAATCGATAAATTCTTCTACCGGGCATTTCCCATCTGCAGCTTCATAATAAATAATATTCCACTTTGACATAATTCAATATACATCATATAAGATGTATTGTCAAGAATAATTTTGTGAGATTTATTATTGAGTAAGTATGTGCGAATGAAATAGGGCGGCAAAATCTTTCGCCTAACGTTTGAGCATACCCGACGTTGTTGTGGCCACAATCAACATCATAACTATTTATAATTTATTTAAGCAACAACTTTTCGGTTTGGAGTGGGGACAATGTGCCGCAGGCCGAGCGAACGGTAGTGAGCGAGTATGCTCAGTTATTCGCAGTGACAACAATTAGAAAAAGTTAATTCTGCCTGAGACCACGGATGGTCGAAGGCAGAGAAAAATATTTTATAAAGATAAATATTAAATAAAACGATCGACCGGTACGTTAAATATTTTTGATAACACCTTGGCATTTGATTTACTAATCGATCTAATACCTCTCTCCATATGTGAAATATTTTGTTTAGAAATGCCACCCATTTTCTTTCCTAAATCCTCTTGGGTTATCTTATGAATTTCACGATAAATTTTCATAATTTTCCCAGGCGTCATTTCAGAATTAATTTTTTTATACCAATCAGTCTCAAGAATATTTACATATTCATCATCTTTATCTTTAATAAATTTTACTTTCTTCCCATATAATTCTTTTAATACAGAAAGAATTTTAGGATGAATATCACCTTTAATATCAATTTTAATATGGGGCGTTTTCACGTGAGCCTGCATAATATACCTCTATAATTATTGTATTTTTTTCATATTTCCAACAAGCAACCCATTTATATGACAAATGACAATGATGTTGATCATCATCTAATTTGCAATAATTTGGCCATTCTGAGCGGAAAGGTCCTTTATCACGTAAATCTTTCACAAGGAGATTCATTTTTTCTTGCACTTTTTTAGGCATTTTCTCGATGCTTTTTAGTACGCTTTTTCTCAATATTAGTTTGTACATAAGCAATAGTAGTCAATAAATGACTATGCGTCAAGTAAAAAAATATTCTTAAAAAGCCGGGCAGGACGCTCGGCCGAAAGATTTGTTGTTATTGCGCATAACGTTCGAGCATATAAGACGTTTGCCGGAGCTTTGCGGAGGCAAATGTGCCGAAGGCCGAGGAGCGATAGCGACGAGCTTATATGCTGTGTTATATGCAGCTAATTTTTAAACTATGTTATAATTTGTTAACATTCTGTGTCATATAAATATCCATTATCTAACATATATCTAGCACTTTTTTTATAATTAGTCGTTAATTTGACAAAGTCAATAGTGTTTTGATAGTATAAATGTGAATCTATTGGACTAAAACGTTTCAAATCTTTCAATCTAGACAAAATATTTTTATCTCGAGCCCAACCTGCTAACGCAATATTAACTGTACCAACTCTATTTCCTTTTACTGGGATTTTATAAGGGAAATAGTGGATAGAATGTGATAATGGATGTTTCAAAGTATTATCATATTCAAAACATGACTTATGAAATGAGCAACCAATCCATTTTTGATTACCTTCAACATTGTATGCATCAATTACTGGCTGCCCTATTAGAATATTTTTATAATTATTGTAATAAATATTACCAAATGAAATTCCTCCGCGTAGTGGGATTTTTTCCCAAATAAAAAAACTAAACAATTGATTGCAGGCTAAATAAAAATCATTCGGTAGAGAATTCTTTCTAGATAGTAACACAATTGAATCAGAAAAAACTATATATTCAACAAGTGTATTTAAAATTACTACCCCATCGAGGTTCCATTCTGGTGAATGATATTTATAATTTTCATTAAGAATTTTCTCAAGTACATTAGCTAAAAATAATGGTCCTTGATCTTTTAAAAAAAACTTAAAACCTAAGATGTCAAAAAAGGCACAAAATCTTGGGGAAAAGAATTCATTTTTAACTTGTATCATATTTTTATTAGCTAATTATTCTAAAAATTAGTTGCCTATAACGTCAGAGCATACCCGACGTTGCAATTTAGACAATAAGTACATTAACACTTTGGAATTTATTTAATCAACAACTTTTCGGTAAGGAGAGAGGGCAATGTGGCGAAGCCCGAGCGAACGGTAGTGAGCGAGCGGGTATGCTCAGTTATATGAAGTCAAAGCGCACAAATACTAAAGTAATAAATTATTTTGAATTACTTTTTAATCTCTTCTTATATCTATGAATATTTATCAATGCAAATAATAATACTCCCCAATAAATAAAAAATGGCAATAATTCTTGTCTAAAACCATTGCTATTCCATGAACATAATATATTGATAAAATTATCAGAAAAAATTAGAAAGAAACCTGATATAGGTGCTAACATTCCTGAAAAAATAATCATATGATGATTTTGCTCGAATAGCAAGCTTATTGGTATCCATAAAAACGACCAAATTACAAAAAAAATGAATATTAGAGTAAGAGTACTATTAGCAAATATTCTTTTTAATGAGGATAAATCATTCATAATGTAATGTTCCATTATTAGATATTAAAATTATTGTCAAAAGAATATATACCAATTTGCAACCTGTTGTGCGCTTTGATTTCATATAACGTTTGAGCATACCCGACGTTGCAATTAAAACATAAATTACAGTAACACTTAAGAATTTATTAAATCAACAACTTTTTGGTATG